>CAXSEA010000009.1:0-29709 GCA_964235675.1 uncultured Armatimonadales bacterium
ATGCTCATGGATCTGGTGAACGCCGGCTGAAGCTCAGCCATGGAGCGCAATAAGTGCCAAAGTGGTGAATATAAATATTAACTTGTAGTACAAGACGTTAGTTTCGACTTTGTTGCGGCCTGCAAATAAAGTAAGATAGAGCTAGCGGTCTAACTTTATCCCCGCACGTTTTTAAGGGATTGTCCGGCAAATCATCGATGCCTCTGCATTTGGTTGATGGTATGCAACAAGCGGCTGAAGCGCAGCCTAATGTTCTCGTCGTAACCAACAGACGGTTTTCGTCTACTTTATAGCAATCAAGGCTGATTTCGCCATGCAAACCAGTAAATTCGACGGGTTGATCAAGAGCGCCGAAGAGCGCATGAAGTTGCTGTACCGTCAGGCCGGCTCACCCCCCACCCACCAGCACGGCCTGGTGCCGGAAACGTTTGAAGAGCTTCAGCTCGCCTTGGAAGAGCTGCAAGTCGCCTCCGAAGAGCTGCGTCAGCAAAACGAGGTTTTGGGAGATACGCAAACCCAGCTGGCGGTGGAGCGGTACCGGTATACCGATCTTTTCCAGAGCGCTCCGGAGCCCTATTTCGTCAGCGACCTCAAAGGCATCATCGTCGAGGCGAATACCGCCGCGGCTCAAATGATTAACGTCGGAAGCCGGTACGTGGTCGGCAAGCCGCTCGCTAATTATATTTCCACTGCCGACCGCGACCGGTTTCGCGGCTATATCGAGACGCTTTCGGAAACGTCGGAAACCCACCACTGGCCGCTCGACATGAAGCCCCGGCATCAGGAAAGCCTGGTGCCCGTGCTTTTATCGGCGTCGGCGATCCGCAACGCGGATAACGCCGTAGTCGGCTTGCGCTGGATCATGCGCGACGCGGCTATTCCGCAAAAGATCGATGAAGAGCGGGCGGCGCGCGCGCAGGCCGAGCAGGAGCGCAGCCAGCTCGCCAAAATGCTCAACGATATCAGCGACCCCCTATTTGTGGTCAGCGAGTTTTGGACGGTGACAATCGCCAACAAGCGGTGCTTGGAAGCGTGGGAGATGGACGGCGGCGAGGCGCTGGGCGCGTCGCTGTGGGAGCTGTTCCCCAATTTGCCGAAGTCCGAGGTCGGGCGCCGGCTTCAGGAAAGCGTCGCCGAGCAGACGCCGATGCATTTTCAGGGCGCTTCGTTTGCCGACCCCAGCCAGTGGGTCGAGATGCACGTGCATCCGGTCACGAGCGGGCTGGCGGTGTACTTCCGCGATGTGACTGAGCGCCGTGAGCGGGAAGAGCAGGCCGAGATCATGCATGCCCGCGACCGTACGATCGCGGAGACGCTGCAGCGCTCTCTGCTGGTGAAGCCGCATCGCGAAGATCTGCCCGGTTTAGAGATAGGCATGGTCTATCAGGCGGCGTGGAAAGACGCGCTGGTGGGCGGCGACTATTACGACGCGTTCAAGCTGCAAAACGAGCCGAAAATCGTTATGGTCATCGGCGACGTCACCGGCAAGGGATTGAAAGCGGCGTCTTATACGGCACAGATGAAGTACGCCCTGCGCGCGTTTTTCTGGGAGGATCGAAGCCCCGGCGCGGCGATGGCGCGGCTCAACGATTATATGTGCTCGCAACAGACCAGCAGCGAAGTCGAAGAGATGTACGGGCGGCTGGTCGCGCTCACGATTGTGGTCGTCAACACGGAAAGCGGAGAGATCGCGATGACGTCCGCCGGAGGATCGCCGGCTCTGCTCATTCGCAACGAAAGCGACATCCAAATTTGCGAGGCGGAAGGAATGCTGATCGGCGTAATGCCGGGTGAGACTTATGAAGAGACGATCTGCCGCTTGGAAATTGGGGATAGCTTGCTGCTGACCACGGACGGCATTTTGGATTGCCGCAATACCGCCGGCGAGTTTTTGGGCGTTGAAGGATTAATCGGGTTTGCCCGCGACCTTGCCGACGGCTTGTCCGTGCAGGAACAGGCGGCGAGCGTGCTGGAGCAGGCCCGCATCTATTCCAACGCCCAGCTTCAAGACGACGTTTGCCTGCTGATGGCGCGTCGCGGCGCTTAACGCGCTTCGACCGTTTTTGACCGACGAAGAGGAACAGACCCTGAATATGTTGCGAGAATCTGATAAACCCGCCGGTAACGGACGCGCTCTCGCTCAGCCGCCGCGCTCTACCCCATCGGTGTCCGAGCCGGCTCCCGATTATGTTTCCGGAAAAATCCAGGAGCAGTATGTCCGCTGCGGCAAATCCAACTGCCACTGCACCCAGGGCGAGCTGCACGGGCCGTACTATTACCGAATCTGGCGTGACGGCATGAGAACGCGCAAGGTGTATGTAAAGCCCGATGAGGTCGACTCCGTGCGTGCCGTGTGCGAGGAAAACTCGGACCGCATGGCCCAGCTTCGCCAGATGCGGCAGCAGCGCCGTTTGGCAAACGACCAGTTGCGCAGTATCTGGCGCACCACGCAAGCGTTGTTCCGCGCTAAGTGATCTCCGGGGGTTCAGCGCGCCGCGTCAGCCGTACCGCGCTTTATGCTCGCGTTTGAGACGGGCATAGTTCGGGTCGGCTTCGGCGGCATCCCATCGCTCCTTGAATATGCGGGCGGCTTGCGCTTTATCCGGGTCCGGGACAGATAGGCGGGGCAGCTCGGCGTGTGTGGCCGGGTCGTATTTGCGCCCGCCCTGGTGGTTGGCGTAACGCCGGGAGCGCGTAAACCCCATCTGCAAGTATTTGCGGGCCATATCCATCCCCGCAAAGTCGCCCTGGTTTCGGTACTCCTCAAAAAGACCCCAAATCTCGCCGGCCGATTTTTCGGCTTCCTCCGGCGTTTTGAAGCGCCAGTGGGGCAGGATCTCCGATTTGTACGGCTCGATTATCAAAACGCCCTGCTCTCCAATTCCTACCTGATACAGGTCGGGATGCGCCCGGAAGTCAATGGATTTGAAGTCCTGGGCGTAGTCGAATTTCGGAGGCTTTGGCATGGAGCGCGTGAAGGGACTCAGGCCCCGGAGAATGTCCGCTCGTCAGTGTAGGGCGGGGCGGCAGATGAAGCTGCTATTGGAGCGGATAAAGCGTTCTGGGCTCCCGCTGAGTCGCCGTCGCCGTCGGGCTCCTGGCTTGAGTCGGAGTCGATGACGCCCTGGCTGGAAGGCAAAGTGGAAGTGGTGGAACTAGGGGATTGGAGCGCGAGGGTATTGGCGGCGGCGGTGTCATAGACCATCAGCGGCGGCGCTCCTTTGGGGGCATGGCCGTCGAGGATTTCAAGATGCGCGTCGCACACTTGCTGCGCTGATCCCTGTAAAGGATAATGCGTGAACGCCAAGGTGTTCAAGCCGGGATGGCAGTAGGCGGTGATTTCCTTGTCGATATGGACCGAGTAGCGCCCGATGGGAGTTCCGTTCACCGCGATGCCGACCTGGCCAGATTGTATATCGCCGACCACCCAATACCAGCCTTGCGTTTTATCGGCGGTTTTTCCCGCGCCGGGGTCGGTGCCGTCGGCCAGTCGCGAGCTACCGGAATTTTTGAGGGACTGACCGGCGGCGAGCGGGTCGGCGGAATCGACTAAGGGATCGCCGCCGTGGGAAAGCTGAGGGTCATCGGCAGCGGGAGCGCTTACGGCTCCGGCCAGGCTAGAGCTGCTCATATTCACCGGCGCGGCGCGCGGGGTAAACGGAACCGAGCTCTCGTCATTTTGCCAGCCGCCATGCTCGCAGCCCGCCGACGCCAGCGCGAAAATGCAGCCGGCCAATAAAAGCGCGGTATGCTTTGCGGCCTTGAAGCGAAAATTTGGTTGAGAAAGCGTGTTCGGCATGGCTGGGTCGGCGATATGAAGCGGCGCGCCTTAATCGCTTATCGTATTATTGCCGATTAGCGCCGTCAACTAGAGCTTCTTACTATATGCCGGATGCTTAGTTCGCGAATTTGCGGTTGTGCTCCTCGATGACGTTGCCGAAGAGGTTGCCGACGACGCTGCCGCCGCCCATTCCCATATCGGCAATCGGCTCCAGCTCCCCGCGCAGTCCGAGATGATCGCCACGGTTCGGCGCACCGTTGTGAGTGACCACCCATATCTGCCCGGAACCGTCGTTGACACGGTAGGCGGCAAGATTCGCGATGCCGAGGGGAAGCTCGTAGACGCGGGTGACCTCGCCTTCCACGGTGACATCCTGGTGCATGTACTTGCCGGGATCGTCGTTTAAATCGCCTATTTTATCCACGTGCGGGCCGCACCCGGCGAGCGCGAACAGAGCCGCCACCGCTGCCGGAGCGATCAGCCAGGCGCGCCGCATCTTTTGGTTACATAATAACGCGCTGAGGCGCTGTACTGGGTAGGGCAAATTCGAGGCTTTGAATAATAGCGTGTTCATTGCTGGTTCCGTTCGTGGGAGTCGCGCATGCCTGGGGAGGACGCGCTGAATGAGGCTCAGACGGTTTTTGATCGTGAAGAGTTCCAGCGATCCCGGCAGGCAGGCTTATTTATCCGAAGCGTTTAGGCAAATTGGTTCCTGGTAATAATGGTTCAGCGCCGGGACTGCACTTTTGCGCATGTTGTTCGTGTGCATTGGTTCGCTTCTTCCGTAATGGAAGTGGGCGCTACAGCAGGCTTATTGCTCGATCCAGCAGGAACTTCTTGCTAAAGATGTACGCTTCGACACAGTTAGCCGTTCAGCTAGTTTGGTCAATGTAGTGATGGCAGCTATCTCGGCAGCCAGTTTTTTTCAGAAACTTCACTGATCGTCTATAATGGCGGTCGATATCAATTAAACGGGCATTGTGTCCCGAACTTGACGAGGAGAAACTTATGTCTAGGACCCAACAGTCCAAACTGCGCCGTATGCGCGCAGACTCTCGCGCTAAGCTAGTTGCCGGCATTGCCGCGGCTGCCGCGCTCGCGGTTCTTCCTACGGTCGGCGCGTTCGCGCAGACTTCTGCGGGAACCGGCTCGGGCACCAGCTCCGATGCATCCGGCGCTACCACGGGCGCTGGCACCGCCTCGACGACCACCGCCCCCGGTACGACCGGCACCGGCACAGTTTCGTCCGACCAAACCGCCGGCGCGGTTTCGAGCGGGGCGGGAACGGGCGGCGCGGGCGACAGCAGCGCAACCGGCGCGGCGTCGTCCACTGGTACCAGCGGCGATGCGTCCACAACGACCGGCACCACCGGTTCCGCCAGCACCGATACCACGACCACCTCGGGCCAGGCCGGCAGCAACACCCCGAGCAGCAGCACAGGATCGAGCACGACCGGTACCACTGATTCCACCGGCGCGGCAGGCACCACCGGAACTACGACTGCTCCTAGCGATACTCCCGGCACTGCGGGAACCAACCCGACAACCGGCGGCGCGGGCACGATGGGCACGGACAACACCGGCGCTTCCACCACGGCTCCCGCTGGAACGAACAGCACCGCGACTCCCACTGGAACCGATACGACCGGCGCTTCCGGCTCCGGCTCCGCTACACCCAGCGGCACTGATACATCCAGCGGCGCGACAGGCGGCACTTCGACGACGTCAACCCCTGACGCGACATCGACAACCGCTCCGAGCACTGGTACAGATACGACCACTGCTACGCCAGGCACTGGAACTGACACGACGACCACAGCGCCCAGTACCGGCACTGATTCAACTAGCACCACGCCGAGCACGCCTGCTGCGACTCCGGACACCACGGCCACTCCGGCACCGATGACAAGCGGCACGATGGCTACGCCTCCTGCTCCGATGTCCACGACCGACATGAGCGGTGGAATGACCCCGATGACCGGCAGCAGCATGCCGATGATGCCTGCTCCCGTGAACTACAAGCTGCTTTCGGACCCGAATATCAGCTACGCAGCGATTCAGCGCGCTAAAGCCTACGGCCTTGGCCCTGGGCAGATCGCTCAAGGCTACGCGCTCTCGAAGGCTGCGGACATTCCGTTCGCCGTCATTCTGAACCGTGTGGAGGATGGCTACACATATCCTACTCTGGCGCGTGAGTATGGGGTTTCGCTGAAGACGGTCTTGACCGGCGACAAGTATACGTCGATGCTTGCTGACTATGTCACCGCGTATAAGTCCACCGGCGAAGGCGCGATGAAGAACAGCGGCAGCGGCATGATGATGTCGAGCAATGACTCGATGTCCACCAATGGGACGGGCAGCACCGGCGCGATGACGCCGATGACTTCCAGCACGTCGACCATGCCCGCGACTCCTGACACGACGATGAACAATGGTCCTGCCGCCACTAGCAGCACCAGCGCCATGACGCCTGCGACCACCGGCTCACAGGCTATCACCGACGTGATTCGCTCCGATGGACGCTTTACTCACCTCGCCGCCGCTATCACAGCCGCCGGCTTGGACGATTACCTGCGCGGTGCCGGACCGTTCACGCTGTTCGCGCCGACAGACTCCGCTTTTGCGAAGCTGCCCCAGGATCAATTGAATGCCCTGTTGCAGAACCCGGCGCAATTGTCGCAGGTGCTTCAGTATCATTTGATTGGTCGCAAAGTCGGCAGCACCGATATTACGGCGATGACTTCCCCGACTGTTACCACGGTTCAGGGCGGTACACTCAATATCACTAGCTCCGGCGGCAGTGTCATGGTGAACGGCGCGACTGTTACCCAAGCGGACATTCCCGCCAGCAACGGTGTCATCCACGCGATCGATACTGTCTTGATGCCGCCGTCCAGTAGCAGCACTTCGGCTACGCCTAGCACGTCCGGCAGCACTGACAGCTCGGCAAGCACCACCGGCACCACGCCTGCTACCGGAACACCCAATAGCTCGTCGTCGTCCACGACCAGCACGACCCCGGCTACTGGCACCACGGATGGCACGGCTACGCCGTCGACCAGCACGACTCCGGCGACGGGATCGACTGACAGTTCGACGACGCCGTCCACGAGCACGAGCACAACTCCGGCGACTGGTTCAACTGATTCCTCGTCCACAAGCAGCACGCCTGCTTCGGGAAGCGGATCATCAGGCGACGCGACGACTAGCGGTACAACCACTGCTCCGAGCAGTTCCAACAGCAACCGAACAGTTAACGGTAATGTTGATTCGAGCGGCGCGGCTCAAAACACCGGCATCTCCGGTGGTGGACCCGATCAAGGCGCGACGAACAACCAAGCTCCTGGCTAACTTCAGTTCGCGTGAACGTTGTGTCGGTCTCTACGGAGGCCTGTTAACAAAACAGCGATATCCGTCAATCTTCTTGATTGACGGATATCGCTGTTTTACTGGCTATCTACCAGTAGTTGATAATAGGCATGAGACCAGGTCAACAAACTTCATGCGCTTTGATTGATCTCCGCGGATTTCAAAACAGTGCGCATCCCCGACGTTAAAAGATCACCCCAGATGAAGCAGGAGCAGAGAGCGGCTGCGACGACTCCGGCGTCATTGAATATAAGACAGGCAAGAGTGGTGGCGAGGCCGAGCGCGATTTTGCGCGTATCCGCTTGTGGGCGGCGCGGAATACGTCGAAGGTTCAGCAGCGTCCCGGCGACGGCGACAGCGGCGGAGGTTAGAACGAGCATCCAGACGCTGTGGAAAACCAGGTGGGCGTCCATTGATAGCTTTCGGAGCGCAATCTGGCGATAAATGCGCGGCCCGAAGCGATGCGCTTGCTCAATGCTTATCGCAACATGCGTGTCCGGGGTATGCAAATGGATTAACTTCACGCAGGCAAGCGCGGTAATTGCAAGTGCGGCGGCAGCTATGATTGTCCATGCTCGCGGCGAGAAGCTCTGCTTGCCTGGCTGCTGAATTTCAGCATTAGCTACCGGAGTGGTGGAGGTGGATTTGCTCGCAAGGAGCAGAAATGTAAGCAACCCAACGCCCATCACCGGGATGGAGCCTGCTTTCGCGCCTAATTCGGGGAGAGCCAGAAGCGCGGCGGTGGTCAGCCAGAGCGCAGCGCCGGATGCGACTTGTACTGGGCGCGGAAAGCGGCCGTTTGGCTTTGCGGGAAACGCGAGGCTGCTTAGTACCGCAACCGCGCCGGCGATTACCCCCATCGCTTCGTTGCCCAGGCCATAGTAGCGGGCGCCTTCGAGGGGAGAATAACCGAGCAGCGACATCGCAGTGGCGTGCGCGTGATTAAAGAAAGTGTCAAGAGCTATCGCCGCCAGCGACACGGCGCAAATTAGGGGAACAGTCCAGCGCCTTATTATTTGGGGCATGGTAGGCAGTTTGAATTCTACGATGCTCGGTTTTTTCAGCGCAGCGGCGGCCATGGTTTCGCAGACCGCGATCATTGCCGCCACCGCGACTGTTTCCTGCCAAGTACGGGCGTAGAGAAGAATCAACGGGATCGGCGTTATGGCGTAGACTGCGGCGAGTCCGACGCCGTGGTATCGCTTTGTGGCGACAAGGATGCTGGCGATTGCGATCAGCGCCGCTAGAGCCGCCGCTAGAAAAGGGACGGATTGCTGGCGGCGGGCTTGGATAGCGGCATCGCGGCTGACCGTGGTGAGTAGATCAGCATTTGCGATTTTGCTTGGAGCGGCTTGCGGCGTGCAGACACCGCCAAAGCTTGGGCCGGCAAGCTCGACATCTGCTTGCGAGGCGATTGTCGCGGCGAGATCCGTGTTCGCAATTAGTCCGGCGGCGCGTGTGGAAGGCGAGTAGAGTAGCTGTAGATCGGGCGGCGATTGCGATTTGGCGGGCTGCCACATCAGAATGGGAGTGAGCTGGTCATGGGCGGAATACTCCGATAGGGAAGGGTTTGGCGATGCCACGATCAGTTCGCCGCGCGCGCCGACGGCGGCGACCTGGCTGCGCCAGAACGCGATTTTCGCGACGCTTTCGGGATTACCGCTGTCGATGGTCGCGATAACGAATCGGCCTCGTTCTGGTGAAATATGGGGCATGTCGCCTAAAAACCGAGACGATTCGGCGTCGGCTGCTTGCGGGGCGATGCCCGCACGCGCGAGCGATATCGGTAGATTACCGATCAGCGCCGTGTAGCCGAGGTTGATCGATGCCGCCTCCGGGCGCGGCGTCGCCTTGACGCGCGCTCCGGCCAGGAGTGTGCGCGACCCGGCAAGCGGCGTAATCGTATCGATCTCCGCCGTGCGATCATTCATGACGGCAACCGAGCATCGCCCACCCGGCGCGGAAAGCAAAGCGGCGATCTGCTGCTGTAGGGCAGTCGGCGAAGCCGCGCCGGATGCCCCGCGCCAATCGCGCCAAGTGGTGTTGGGAACCAGCAGAAGAACGATCAAAACGGGAACATGGAGCGTCGTCACAGAGGCATTATGTCATGCCGCGCAGTCTGCGCCGATGCTTGCCGCAACTCCGTCAGCACCGCCGATGCCGAGTTTATAGTTAGCCCTGAAGTCTGAGGCTACGCTCTCCGATAATTGAGACACCAATACGACGCAGTAGCCGAGTTGTCCAAACACTGTTGAATACACTACCGCACCATTCCGATACGGAGCATCTCCTCGCTCTTCTGCAGCAGACACGTCTTGACTTAGACCTGCTGATTAGAAGCGGCCAGTGGCTTGTCTGGTCGGCCATTACTAAAGACGTCGGTAATCCCATGGCTACCACATGGTCTTTTCGCACGGATTTCTGCCAGGTTCTTCCTGACTGGCTGTATGTCGAGCGTCTCAGCGCCGAAGAGGACATGGGCGAGATCCTGACGCGAGTCCGATTGCCGGAGGATGCGCCCGGTTGCCATGAGCGCGCTAGGGCCGCTTTCGAGACCAGCGCCGCCGGCTATCATAACGTGTATAGGGTGCGCTTGAGCAACGGCGGTATCAGCTGGATCGAGGAAAACGTTTCGATCATGCGTCTTCCGGAAGGCAACTTCCACGTGGTGGGCGTTTGTATCGACGCCACGAAGCGAATGCTGCGCGAGGAGCGAATGCGCGTGATGCAAGCCGAGCTGGTCTCGCAAAACGAGGAGCTTCACGCGCTTCGGGACAAGCTGGAGCAGGAAAAACATGCTTTAGCCGAAGCGAACGTCCGGTTGAAGAGCTTGGTCACCGTGGACGGGCTGACCGGCATCAAGAACCATCGCGCTTTCCAAGAGCAGCTTGAGGCCGAGTGGAATGTCGCGACGCGCTATGGAACGCCGGTGGCGCTGATTATGCTGGATATCGACGATTTCAAGCAGTACAACGATACCTACGGGCATCCCGCCGGCGACGACGTGCTGAAAACCGCCGGGCAGCTGCTGGAGCAGTTGGCGCGTGCGGAAGATTGCGTCGCCCGCTACGGCGGGGAAGAGTTTATCATCATCATGCCGCAGACGGACGCGGACGGCGCGGTGACGCTTGCGGAGCGCTACCGCGAAGCGTTCGAGCAGTGGTCCTGGCGGCACCGATGCGTCACGGCGAGCATTGGGGTGGCTGCTGCCTATGCAACGGAATGCAGCGCCCAGGAACTGCTGAATCAAGCCGACCGCGCCTTGTACCGCGCGAAACTCGCCGGGCGCAACCGGGTTTGCGTCTTTGACGCTACTCTCGGCAGCATGACCGGACATCATATGCCCGGCGATCAATTAGCCGCGTAGTCAGCTTCGGCGTGGCGCTGAGTTTTACTCTTACTCCGGCGCCGATAATCCTTCGAGAATGGCGTGCTTGACGGTGTCGACGCCCAGCACTTTCATTCCACCAAATTCCATCTCGCCGCCCGACTGTTTCCTGCCGCCGCCGAGGGTCTGGCGGTTGCGCGCGCTGATTAACGCGCGCTCAAAGCCGAGCCGGGCCGCTTCCTTCAAGCGCTTTTCGATATTAGGCACGGCGCGCACCTCGCCGGACAAGCCGACCTCGCCGATAGCAATCGTGCGCGGCTCGACCGGCTGGCTTTGCACGTGCGAGGCGGCAGCGAGAGCCACCGCCAGATCGGCGGCGGGCTCGCCGACACGAACCCCTCCGGCGATGTTGACGAAGACGTCTTGATTCGCCAGCTTTAGCCCAGCGCGTTTTTCCAGCACCGCTAAAATCATGTGGACGCGGTTTTGATCCATACCGGTCACCGAGCGTCGGGGATTGGTCAGGTATGAGGGCGCGACGAGCGCCTGCACCTCGATCAGCAGCGGCCGGGAGCCTTCCATGACGGCGGTCACCGACGAGCCGACCGTATGCAACGGGCGCTCCGACAGCAGCAGCTCCGACGGATTCGAGACCTCCACCAGACCCTCCTCGCGCATCTCGAAGATGCCAAGCTCGTCAGTCGAGCCGAAGCGGTTTTTACTGGCGCGCAGTATCCGGTAGATGGAATGGCGGTCGCCCTCGAAGGAGATTACGGTGTCCACCATGTGCTCCAGCACGCGGGGGCCCGCCAGCGCGCCTTCCTTGGTGACATGGCCGACGAGGAAAATCGGGATTCCCTCGGTTTTGGCGATATCCGCCAGCGCCGCCGTACAGGCCCGCACCTGAACGACGCTGCCGGGCGATGAGTCAGATTCCGGGTGGCGCATGGTTTGAATGGAATCGACGATAATAAACTGCGGGCGCGGCTCCTCAAGGCGGGCGGCGGCGTGGATCAGGGTGACGTCGGTTTCGTTGTGCAGCATGAGAGCGGCATCGGGCGCGATGCCCAGACGCTCGGCGCGGCGTTTGATCTGTGGGGCGGACTCCTCGCCGGAGACGTAAAGCACGGGGCCCTGCGAGCGTGCGAGATTACCCGCGACCTGCGTCAGCAACGTGGATTTGCCGATTCCGGGATCGCCGCCGATGAGAATCAGTGCGCCCCGTACGATTCCGCCGCCGAGCACGCGGTCGAACTCGTCGATGCCGGTGGTGAAGCGGCCTTCCTGCGCGGGGGAGGGGACGTCGGACAAGCGCTGGGGCTTGCGGATGGCGGCAGAGCCCATATAGCCGTTGGCCGACAGAGCCGATAAGGCCCCGCTTTTAGCCAGCCCGGAACTGCCGGTGGAAGCGGGCATGACGACTTCCTCGAGCGTGCCCCATTCGTCGCAGCCGGGGCATTTACCAAGCCATTTTGGGCTTTCATAGCCGCACATGCGACAAACATAGCGGATGGCGGTTTTCGGCATAACGAGTTATTGTACCTCGCGAAAGACTTCAAAAGCGAATGCGCGTTCGTAATGCGTGTGCTCGAATTCCGCAGGGTTCCGTGATTAGCTCACGATTCGGAAAACCAAAATCGGCTAGGCAAAGTGCTACAATCCCTTCATTATGTCGAACGACACGACGCAACAAAATACGGAGGCCGCCGCTTCTCTGCGCCCCGCCCTCGATAAGCTGCTGGCGCTGCAGGCGATTGATACGCAGCGCGACAAGCTTGTCCGCGCCCGCAAGCTGCTCGACACCGGCGCGGAGCAGCAGAAGCAAGCCGTTGCCGCGTCAGATCATGCTAAGACACTCGCGGCGGCGCTGGCGGAGCACTCCGGGGCGCTCAAGGACGCCGAGCTGGAGCAGCAGGGTATCGAAGCGAAGTTCAAGCGCTCCGAAGATCAGCTGCGCTCCGGGAAAACGACCAACTCTCGGGAAATCGCCAATATCGAGCGTGATCTTAACCAACTGCAGCGTCAGCGCAGCGCATTGGACGACAAGATTTTACAGTTGATGGATTCCGTGGAGAGCGGCAAGACCAGGCTTCTTGAAGCGGAATCAGCCTCCAGCCAAGCGGCGCGAGCGTTCAGCACGCAGCAGGCGACCTACCGCGCGGCGCTGGAGAAAAACGAGCAGGAATCGCGCCGCCTTGAAGCGGAGCGGCCCGGCGCGGCGGCGGCAGTGGGAAATGCCGCGCTGCTTCAACGGTATGAGACATTGCGCGCGCGTCCCGCGATAGGTGGCCTCGCCGTAGCGCGGATCGTGGATCGCCACTGTACGGGGTGCAGCGGGCAGGTGTCGATTCAAGATGAGCAGCGGGTACAGGACGCGAAAGTCGTGGCTAGCTGTGACAACTGCGGACGCATTTTAGCTTAAGCTGATTGTGCGCGGCGGACCTATCCGGCCGTTTGGGCCACCTTTCCTAAAGGAAAGGACAGCTATAACAAAGCGCTGCAGACTTTTCCTTCCCTACAGGGAAGGTGCCTCGAAGAGGCGGATGGGTTCTGCCCGGCGTCTCTCTACGTGCCCCGCTCCGATGATGAGGAAAGTCTAAACCGGGCGATTCCGTGGTGAAATGCGGCTTGCGGGTTGGCGAGGGGCTTTGGAAAAGGCTTGCGGCGAGTTACAATAGCGTTGTTATGCAGCTTCTTATCGTTCGCCATGCTGAAACCGTCTGGAATGTGCAGCGCCGAATCCAGGGCTGGGCCGACAGCAAGCTGACGTCCCACGGCACTCAGCAGGCTCAAGCGCTGGCCGAGCGTCTGAGGACGCGCAAGCTGCACGCGATTTACTGTAGCGACGCCGGGCGTGCGCAGATTACCGCCGAATGCATCGGGCTGTGGCACGACAGCATTGAAATTATCCCCATGGAAGAGCTTCGCGAGACGTCGTGGGGCGATTGGGAAGGCATGACGGCCGACGAGATTTCGGCGAAGTGGCCGGAGGCTTGGCAAAAGTTTTTGCAGCACGGGCGCGACGCGCATGCCGAGCCCGGCAGCGCCGAGGGCAAAGCAAGCGAAGCCGACTGGGACACGATTAAAGCCGTGCCGGGCGGCGAGACGATGGCGGAAGTGAGCGCGCGCATCAATCAAGGCTTGAAAAAGATTCGCGCCCAGCACAAGCCTGACGACGAGCGGGTGCTCGTGGTCGGCCACGGAGGCTCGCTACGCTTTCTTTTTACCGACGCGCTTCAATTGCGTCCTCTGTACGCGCGCCGCTTTCATTTAGACAACACTTCCCTGAGCGAGATCTGGTACGTGCACGGCCAGGGGCCGGTGCTGCACTTGCTGAACGATATTTCGCATCTGACCAACGCGCCCGCTGTCACAAAATAGGGCGAATTGCCGCGCGTCGCGGTTTCTATTCCATGCTGGATATTTTAGTCGGCATCGACGGAGGCGGCACGAAGACGCGAGTCGAGTGCTACCGCGCGTCCGATTTTCAACTGCTCGGAATAGGCGAAAGCGGAGCGTGCAATATCGCGGCCATGGAAATCGCGGACGCTCTGGCAAACGTGAGCGCCGCGCTGGCGAGGGCGGGTGTCGCGCCTGGATCGGTGTCGGCCGCATGCGCCGCCGTAGCCGGGTACTCGCATCGGCAGCGCACACTGGAATTTGAGTCGGCGCTGTCCTCGTTTCTGCCGAACGCGCGGGTGGTAGTCGCGCCGGATTACGAGGCCGCGTTCCGGAGCACTCTTCCGGGCGGAAGCGGAGTTCTGGTGATCGCCGGGACGGGCTCGGTGGCGTATGCCCGCGGCGGCGACGGATTATCGGCGCGAGCCGGCGGGAACGGGTATCTCATCGACGATGCCGGGAGCGGCTATGGAGTTGGGCGTCAAGCGCTGGCGGCGACGCTGGCGTGGCAGGAGGGTCTCGGCGAACCGACCGAGATCGGCAGCTATATCGCAATGCGTTTAGGCTGGTCCAGCGCACAGCTGCACCGCGACTATATCATTCAAGAGGTTTACTTTGGCAGCCTGGACCGGGCGAGAATCGCTTCGCTTGCCGAAGGGGTTGCCGATGCCGCCGGAATGGGCGACGTGGTCGCGCAGCGTATCCTGATGCACGCGGGCGGCGCGCTGGCGAGGCTTGCGGAAGCGGCCTGCCGACGCGCTTTCCCAATGCAGGCGGGGCAAATCTTGGTTGCCCAGGTGGGCAGTCTCTGGCGAGCGGGGGCAGCGCTGACGGATGTGTTCGAGCGCTCGTTGACGCGGTTTGCGCCTCTTGCGAGTTTTGCGGAGCCGACGGGCTATGAGCCGGCGTGGGGCGCGGCGCGTATGGCCTCGGAGCTGTTGAAGCTGCCGTCGGTGCCAGTTGAATAGGCGAAACGCAATTTGAGCGGCGATTCGTCATAATAGCTTTGCTCGCCCAGATTGGCGGGGGTAGGCAGGATTTGATGAAAAACGGATCGACGATTGGACTGATTTTTACCGGGCTGATAGTTCTAGCCGGTGGCGTCGCGGCTGGTTACTACTTTATCGGCGGCAGAAGCGACGTGGGGGACGGGAGCGGGAGCGGATCGTCCGTGCAATCCGCGCCCGCGCCTGGCAGCGGGGGCGATTCGGACAGCGCGCCACCACCCGCCGCGCCTGCGCCAGTGAAGCATATCGCGAGCATCGCCGGGCAGTTTACCGCGCCGGGCGCGCCGACAATCGACATCACCGAGACCAAAGTGACTGCGCTGAAGCCTCAAGCCGCGCCCGTTCCTGCTCCTCCGAAACCAACCGATACGGAAGCGTCGCAGGCTGGGACAAACTCCGACGCCGGGAATACTTCCAGCACGTCCGGCTCGACGACATCGGATGACAGCACGACGGATTCCACGTCCAGCTCGACGCCTTCTTCCAGCAACGCTGCGACCAGCGGAGCGGGGGCGACTGACTCCACGAGCGGGAGCACCGATAGCGCCAGCGGAAACGCGCAGCAATCGGATAGCGGCGCGCAGGCCGGAGACAACAGCGGCACTGCCGGCTCGGCTGGCGGCGGTAGCTTGGGCAGCAACGGGGCCGCGCCGGCGAGCACGGTGTTGTACCATGTCGTAGCGGGAGTCGTGCACAGCGAATCGAACGCTAAAAGCTTGGAAAGCGCGTTGCGGCAAAAAGGGTATACCGCGACAATTTTGCATCAGAGCGGCTCGGGCGGAGACACCTATACCGTGCAAATCGGCGCGTATAGCAGCCAGGTTACAGCTGACGAGATGGTCGCGAGCTTGCAGCATGACGGATTCCCCGCTTCGGTATCGGCAGGCAATTAGGCTTTTTAACCAATATGGATGGAATTCTTCCCATCCATATTGAACGCCTAGCTCCAGCCAGCTCTCGAACACGGCATTGATTACCTACCCGGTGTTCTTCAATCCCGCAGCGATACCGTTGATGGAAAGCAGCACCGCCGCAAGCAAATCGGCGCGCTGCTCCCGGCGAAGATCTTCGTCGCCGCCGGACATCGGCTCCGCTTGCTCGGGCATGGCCCTCAGTCGCCGCAGCAACTCTACTTGCAGATAGCTTAACGGGTCGACATACGGGTTTCTGAGCTGAATCGAGCGCTGGAGGACGGGCGTCGTATCCAGAAGCTCGGATTGGCCAGTGAGCGCGAGTATCTGGGCACGCGTCTCCTCGTATTCGGCGCAAAGGTCGGCGAAGATTCGGTCGGCGGCGCTGACGTTTCCAGCGAGGGTGATATAGCGCGCGGCGATATGCAGGTCGGCTTTCGCCAGTGACATCTGCGCGTTGTCGATCATGGTCGAGAAGAACTCCCACGATTTGTACATCCGGCGCAGGAGCGCCGCGTTCTCCGGCGCAGTCTCGGTGAACGCTTTTAGCCCCGTGCCAAGTCCGTACCAGCCGGGCAGCACGATGCGGCACTGCATCCAGGAGAATACCCATGGAATCGCGCGGAGATCCTCGATGCGGCTGGAGCCGGTGCGCTTCGGCGGACGCGAGCCGATATTGAGCTGCGATAACTCCCCGATGGGCGTGACTGCCTGGAAAAATCCGAGGAACTCGGGATCGTCGTAGACCAGCCCTTTGTATTTCGCGCGCGAGAGCTCGGCGACTGCGGCCATCCGACGCTCCCAGTCGGCGAGCTGTGGATTTTCCGCGACGGTATCGGTGGTCAATGACTGGTCGGGGCGCGACGCCATCAAAACAGCGTGGACGATCTGCTCCAAATTACGGTAGGCGAGATCGGGCTCGAAGTAGCGGAAGGCGATAACCTCGCCCTGCTCGGTAATTTTGATGCGTCCCTGGACGGTGCCGGCGGGCTGGCCGAGAATGGCGCGGTTGGCGGGGCCGCCGCCGCGTCCGATTGCGCCGCCGCGCCCGTGGAACAGCTTCAGCGCCACGTCGTGCCGCGCGGCGACCAGGGCAAGCTCTTTTTGGGCGATGTAAAGCTTCCAATTCGCCATGAGATAGCCGCCGTCCTTGGTGGAGTCGGAGTAGCCGAGCATCACTTCCTGCATATCGCCGCGCACCTTGAGATGGGCGCGGTAGACGCTGTTGCCCAGCAGCGTATCGAGCACACCGGGCGCGTTCTCAAGGTCGTCGATAGTCTCGAACAGCGGCACGATATCGATTTCGGAGCGCGCATTATCGCCGCCCTGGTAGAGGCCGGCTTCCTTGGCGAGCAGGAGCATGGTGAGGACATCGCCCGCACCCTGCGCCATGGACATGATGAACGAGCCGAAGGCGGCGTGGCCGTATTGGGCGATGCCGCCGCGCACCAGCTCGAAAATTCCGAGCGTGGTTGCCGCGCTTTCCGAGAACACGGCGGTGCGTCCGGCCAGCGGGCGAGGATTGGCCAGCTCGCGTTCCAGGACTGCGATACGGTTTTCTTCGGGCAAGTTCGACGGCGCGGGCAGGTTGGCGGCGGCGAAAAGAGCATCGAGCGCTTCGGTGTATTTTTGCTTGTGCTCGCGCAGATCGAGGCTGGCGAGATGAAAACCGAAGAGCTTGGCCTTCGAGATCAGCGGCTCGATCACTGCGCTTGCCGCGCGGGAGGCTCCGCCGGCGCGCATGCTGGCGGCGATAATCTCCAGATCGTCGATGTACTGGCTCGCCGACTGGTACCGCGCTCCGGAGTCGCCGGATTGCGTGTTGCGGAGGCGGGTGAGAATATAGTCGATTTTTTGGCGGTAGAACTCGAACTGACGCCTGGGAAATAACAGGGCCGCCGTCTCGGGCATTGCTTGAGCGTCTTTGTTGAGGGAATCGACTAATTCGGGCGAGGCAGGAGCGTAGTGAATCGATTCGCTGAGGCGCTCGCGCAGCGGCTGCATGTCGCGGATATACTCGTCGAGGATTAGGCGACGATGCATCGCGAGAATCGTGCTGGTGTTATCCAGGGTGACGGTCGGGTTGCCGTCGCGGTCGCCGCCGACCCAGGAGCCGTAGCGCAGGAAGGTGGGGACGGCGAACTCCTCGCCGGGATAATATTCGTCCAGCGCCTGGCGGAGATCGTCGTAGAGGCGAGGGGTGATGGCGCAGAGAGTCTGGCCAAAGTAGAAAAGGATGTTGCGGGCTTCGTCAATTACGGTCAAGCGGCTGGAGCGGACTTCGTCGGTCTGCCACAGGATTTCCACTTCGGCGGTAATTTCGCCAAGCAGGCGCGAGTAGCCGAGGTCCTGTGGCACGGTGGTGTCCAGCTCGCTGAGATAGCCGGACAAGCGGTGCAGCTTGTCCTGAACGCTGCGGCGGCGCGCTTCGGTGGGGTGGGCGGTAAAGACCAGCTCGATGCCGAGCTTGGCGATCAGGGCGCGCATGGCGTCGGGGCTGGTGCCGGCGGCTTTCAGGCTGCTGACGGCGTCGCGGATGGACTCGTTGCGCGGTTTGCCGGAGACTGCTGCTGCGGCGGCTCCGGCGCGGCGGCGGTTCACGCGGACAATTTCTTTCAACTCGGCCAGATTGACCAGCTGGAAATAGGTGGTAAACGCCTTGAGAACGGGGATGACGTCGCCGTAGCCCATTCCCGCGATCATTTCATCGACGCTTCCACTATCGTCGGCTTCCGCATCAATTTCTTCGCATCCGGGGCGATAGACGAACGGCTCGGCGCGCAGGTGCTTGGTGAGGGCGCGCATCGCTTCCACTTTGTTGAAAACGTCGGTGCCGGACTGCTCGCGCAGGATTTCGCCAAGAGCATTCCCGAGGATGCGCACATCGCGCGCCAGCTCGCGCTTGTTGGCGGGGGGTGGCTGGCTACCGTTCGCGGTTGCCGCCTGCGCTGCGTCTGAGCCGTCGAGGGGCGCGGCGAAGGCTTCGGAGTCCGGCGTCGGCAGAATCGCTTCCGCGCCGGCATCGCTGAAATCAGTGGCTTGAGGGTCGAGGTTCTCCGGCGACGCTTGCATGCTTGCACTGTCTCCTTGCTGTCTGGCTCGCTACGTGTACGGGCTTTATCGTCGCCTGCTGCTTTTCCCGAATTAGCGAGAGCGCTGCGGTGATTATAGGTTCTGGCCCATTTTACCGCAAGCTCCATCATGCTGCTGCGCCGGAAACACTTGGAGCGTCCATGGTATAACTTTGAGTACCATGCCCCGTGATTTTGTCTTCGGCAACGGCCATCTCCTGGTCAACCTCGACAGCGCCCTCGATATCCGCGACATTTATTATCCGTATGTGGGCCAGCTGAACCACGTTTCAGGTTACCGCTGCCGGACGGGCGTGTGGACCTCCGATGCCGGGTTCGCCTGGTGCGGCGATTCGGAGTGGGAGCGCGAACTGGCCTACGCGAGCGATTCTTCGGTGAGCGACTGCACGCTGACATCGCATCGCTTAGGATTAACCCTGCGCATCCGGCATGGAATTGCCCCTGGCGAGAATATCTTTTTCCAGCGTATCGCAGCGACCAATTTGTGGGAGGCCGAGCGCAGTGTGCGTCTTTTTTTCTCGCATGATCTGAGAATCGACGAGAGCGATATCGGCGACACCGCGTTTTATCATCCTTACGCCGACGCGATGATCCACCACAAGCGCGACCGATACCTGCTGTTTTCTGGAGCTAGTGGTGAAGCGTCGCCGCCGGAAGGCGAGGGGAGCGGGAAGGGGATTTGCCACTATGCCTGCGGAGTGAAGGAGTTCGGAGGCGCGGAGGGGACGTGGCGTGACGCCGAGGACGGGCATCTATCCGGCAACGCAATCGCGCAGGGAAGTGTGGACAGCACAATCGGGTTCGATTTAGCGCTTGCGCCCGGCGGACGGGATTGGCTGCGCGCCTGGATGACGGTTGGGCCTGATCTGGAAAGCGTGATCGCGTTGCACGATCAAGCCAAAACACATGGCGTCGACCATCTGCTTGAGGACGCCGAGCAGAAGTCGCGCGAGTGGGTGCGGGCGCATGAGTCGTTCGAGGCGGAGAAAAGCCACGGCGAGGCGGGAATGAGTCAGCAGTCCGGCGCAAGGCTCAATCTTGACGCTCTGCCGGAGCGGGTCGCCGCGCTGTTTCGTCGCTCGCTGCTGGTGATAGGGGCGCAGATCGACTCCGGCGGGGCGATTATCGCGTCCACCGATTCCGATATTTTGCAGACGGCGCGGGCGCACTACGCCTATGTTTGGCCGCGCGACGGCGCTTTGGTGGCACAGCCGCTGGACCGTCTGGGCTTGCAGCAGTTTACGGAGCCGTTTTTCGCTTTTTGCCGACGCGTCCTGGAGAAAAGCCCCCTCACACTGACGCTTCTAGACGGCAAGCGGGCTGCGGCGCTGCTGCATAAGTACGGCCCCGACGGGACGATGGGCGCGTCGTGGCACGCTTGGACCGTGCCGCCGCACGGGCGCGAAGTGCCAATTCAAGAAGATGGCACGGCGCTGATGGTTTGGGCAGGCGCGCAACATCTGATGAGGCAAGCGGACGGGCGGCTCGATATCGAACTGGCCGAGTCGCTGGTGCTGCCGGGAGCGCGGTTCCTGGTGGCGCACCGCTTTTCGGAGTCGCATCTGCCGCTGCCGAGCTGGGACTTGTGGGAAGAGCGGCGCGGAGTTCATCTGTATACGTCGGGCGCGGTGGTGGGCGGCTTGCTGCAAGCGGTCAAGCTATGCGCCGCGCTGGGCGAGGCTTACGCGGGCGAGGCGCAGGTGTTTGTCCGAGCGGCTGACGAAACTCGCGCGGCAATGCTGACGCATTTCTGGGACGACGAGCGCGCCCGGTTTGCCCGCACGCTCCATGTCGATGACGCGACCGGCGAATTCCACAAGGACATGACAGTCGATTCCTGCATGTTCGGCGCTTTCGCGTATGGCGCCCTTGTGGCGGATCATCCGAAAGTGGCGGCGACCATGGGCGCAATCGGGCGCACGCTCTGGGTGAAAACGGGAATCGGCGGGCTGGCGCGCTACGAGAACGACTACTATTTCCGGGTGGGGGACCATGAAGCGCAGGATATCAGCCGCGTTCCGGGCAATCCTTGGATTATCTGTACCTTGTGGCTGGCGGACTGGATTATCGCGACGGCCAAAACACGGCAGGATCTCGAGCCGGCGCTGGATTTGATTGAATGGGCCGTGACCTGCGCTCTGCCGACAGGGGTGCTCCCGGAGCAGATTCATCCCATCACTTACCAGCCGCTCAGTGTCGCGCCGCTGACCTGGTCGCACGCGCAGTATTTGACATCGGTAATGGCCTACCTGGATCAATGGCAGTCGCTGGGATTGCAAAGCTGATATGCTCTTACTGCTTTGCCGTCAATTGTGAAATCGAATGTCAGCTGTCATCGAGGCTGAAGCCTTATTCAAAAATAATCCTGAACACTACCAGGAATTGTTAAGCGAACGCTGGCAGTTGTTTCATGATCCTACGATGGACAAATATGATCGTGGGCATGCCCACTACGCCTATTGGATCCTGTTTGCGGGAATGAAGCAGCGACTTAGTTTCGACGAGCTTACCGACATCCTCAAGTTCAGTCAGGAGTTCCCAGCAGAAGTCGACAGCATCTTCTATCAGTTATGCGCCAGCGGACGAATAGAACCCGCTATGACGCCGCATCTTAAAACGATGATGACACCGGGCAGTTTTGCTTTAAATCAACTGACAGCTCTTGAAATGCTCCATGACTCATCAATTCATTGGCGGGACAAGTACGCGCGTGCAAAGGATCTCAAGTCGAAGTGGGCGCTTTGGGAAATCTTGCGGTTATTGTCGCCTGAAGATATCGACGATGCCCGCGCATTTATTGCGTCCCAGGCAATCGGTAAGAAAAGCATGCAGCAGGAATTGAGCGTACTCGCCGATGTTGCCAGTCAAATCCCGCCACGATAACAGTGCCTTTGGGTAAACACCCGGTATGGCGACACAAAATCATTCGACTTTAGTAGCATGGCGGGAGTGGGGCGAGGACGCGTTCCGGGACGCGCGGGAGCAGGATAAGCCGATTTTGCTGGATATCGGTGCGGTTTGGTGCCACTGGTGCCATGTGATGGACACCGGTATCGCGGACGATCCGGTGCATACCGGCACTTACTCACGTCCTGACATTGCCGAGCTGATTAACAGCCGCTATATCCCGATCAAAGTGGATAACGACCGCAGGCCGGATATCAACGCCCGCTACAATATGGGCGGGTGGCCGACCACTGCGTTTTTGACGCCCGCCGGCGACACGCTGTACGGCGAGACGTATGTCCCGCCCGACCGGATGCTGGGTTTGCTCCAGCATATCGCCGACTACTACGCCGGCTCCAAAGACGAAATCGCCCAACGCTTGTCGGAGCATGCCGCCGAGACGCAACAAGAAGATGGGAGCAGCGGCGACCAAGATAGTGCGCTCTCCGATGAAATTCCCGCCACGGTCACTCATGCGCTGAAAAGCATGTTCGATTTCCAGTTTGGAGGATTCGGCAATCAGCCTAAGTTTCCGCAATCCGACGCGCTGGAGTTCGCTGTCCGCCGCGCGATTGAAACCGGCGACGACGAGCTGCGCCAGATTGTCGAGAAAACCCTGGACGGAATGTCCGGCGGAGGCATGTACGACCGCTTCGCCGGAGGGTTTTTCCGGTATTCCACAACCCGCGATTGGAGCATTCCCCATTTCGAGAAGATGCTGGAGGACAATGCCAACCTGAGCCGCGTCTGCCTGCTTGCGTCCGAGGCGTTCGACGAGCCGCGCTACGCGGAAATCGCGCGCGATGTGCATGGCTGGCTGTTTGACGTGATGCACGGCGGCGATCCGGCACACCCCTCGCCGACATTTGCCGGGAGCCAGGATGCGGACGGTGAGGAGGCCTATTACGGCTTGCCTTTGGAAGAGCGCGCCAACTTGCCGACGCCGTATATCGACCGAACCGTTTATTTGGGCTGGAACGCGCTCATGGTGTCCAGTATGGCGGAGCGGTATCGGCAGTTCGGGGAAGAAGTGATACTCCAGGCGGCTCGGGAAACATACGACTTTCTGAAAGAGTCGCTTTGGCCGCGCCACTATTTTGCCGACGGGCAATCGCAGGGTGAGAGCTACCTGCTCGGTGATGTCACCGCAATGCTGACGGCCGCGCTCGATCTTTGCGATACAGCGGCTCTAGATCAATCGCAAGGCTATCTACAGGACGCTCTGTCGTTCGCGGACGTGCTGCTGTCGCACTTGCTGGATTCCAGCCAGGGCGGCTTCTACGATATGCCGGTTCAGCCGGACGCTCTGGGCGCTTTGTCGCAGCCGAAGAAGGAGATGCCCGGCACCAGCGCGGCTGTGGCGGCTCTGCTGAAACTCTACGCTTACACCGGAGACACGCGACTGCGGCAAATCTGTGGGCCTGCTTTAACGCCGTACGCGGGCCGGAGCGAAGGCAGCTACCGCGCCTATGGACTCTTCGCCGCGCAGTATGCCTTGGCAGTTTCGGACGCGCTTGCGGAGCCGGTTCATGTGGTTGTTGTCGGCGATGACGCCGAATCCGCTCGCCAGCTTCGTCAAGCGGCTTGGAAGCTGGGCAGGGGAGGGCGGTTTATCGCCTGCGAGATGCGGTCCGCGGCAAACGGCGGAGAATATCCGGCCGTTGCGGAGGGGCAATGCGCGATTGCGTATCTTTGCATTGGGACGGTGTGCCATGCACCGGTACGATCAAGCGATGATCTCAACTCGCTCTGGCATCGGTTGCAGGCGGCCGCTCAGGTACGCTAGCGCGGACAACGGCATAAAATCTGATCCATGCCGAACATTATGCGTTAGCGGGTCTGACAATTTATGACGAACACCCCATTTGCAAACCAAAAGCGCGTTTCGATACCATCGCGCCCGCTGGCCGCCGAAAGCTTGTGGAAACGATTTTCGGCGAGTCATCAACTGGCTTATGCCTATGCCGACCAGCAGGCGGCGCAGGAAGGCGCTGCAGAGATTACCCCGGAGCATTTGCTGCGGGGCATGCTGCGTCTGCCTTCGGAACAGTCCAATGGCGTCCGGTTGATCGAGGAGCTGGGTGTGACGCCCGAGCAAGTGGATGCGCGATTGCCGCAGACTAGCGCCGCCGTGGTTTGGCCGCCGCAGCCTGTGGCCGGCGGACAGAACGACTCCTCACGAAGTTTATCGAGCGATGCGCAAGCCGTGGCGCGAGACAGCCGCTCAAGCGCGGATGCGATGGGGCATGACCAAATCGGCACGGAGCATCTGCTGATCGCGCTACTCGCCTCGACCGATGCCGCCATCACTCAAGCGCTTATTCCCTGCGGCGTGACACAGACGGTTTGCCGTGAGCGTCTTGGGGCATGGCTGGTCAACGGCACCTATCAACGAGAGCCCACCGGCGCGGTTGTGCAAGCCCAGCCTGCCGGAGTCAGCCAGCTCATGCAGACAGTGTTCGTGGTGCGGCGCTGGGCCTCGATCGTTTATATGCTCTGGGTGCTGGGAATTTGGATTGCTAGGCTCGTTGTGCCGGGCCAGTTCAGCTTCTGGCTGGGAATTCTTTACGGGGTGACGGTTTACCCGCTGCTATATTTTATCGTCCCATATATCCTATCGACCTACGCGCTGAACTATCTGCTGCGCAATAGATTTAGTCAAGGGCTGAATGCAATGCCACCAGGCAAGTCAATGAAAGGCCTTGTTTTACCTTTCAGCATCTGCGCGGTTCTAGGCGTAGCCATGATCGCCGGCTTGATCCCGTATGTAGCCGCGTTGTTCGGTCTCAGCGTGGCGGGAATATCGTTTGTAGGCCTACCGATGATCGTCGTGGGGCTGCAATGGGCCTTCTTAGTCAACTGCGTCGCTTTGATCGCCACCCACTGGTTGCTGACTCTGAACGTACGGTAAGCGAGTGGACTGAATCTTCACTCACTGTATCGGCCTGAACGAACAATCAATACAAAACTTCTGACGTAAATCTCTCAGCCTCGAAAAACCCAAACCTGTAAGACCATCCACACGGATGTACGTAAGTTGATGTCGTGTTCTGAGAGTAAGGAACACCATCCGTAAAGCTCCCAGCTTTGTAAATGGGCTGGTATCCCACATGCCAGTTGGATAGCGGCAAATTCCTCAGCATAACGGAAGCCAACCTAATAAATCCATATCGGAAGCATAACGGGGACTATAGCTCCGCTAAAGAGCAATTAATACAATGATTGAGATAGCTAGTCTGCTGCGCCGGGGCTTTGTTTCATAGCAAATGATAGCCGCAGACAAAAACGACCTGCTACCAATGATGGTAGCAGGTCGTTATAGATAATCCGGCGATGTCCTATTTTTCCGGCAGGTTGCCCCGCAAGTATCTTCGGCGCTGGAGGGCTTAACTTCCGTGTTCGAAATGGGAACGGGTGGATCCCCTCCGCCTTAATCACCGGAAACCGGCTCTAGGCTCTAGGCTCTAGAAAGTTGTGTGAACTGCCCTTAAACAACTGCATGGATTGAAAATGAATGCAAGGATTCTTCAAAGCTAGCGTACACCTGAAATATTGCTATTTGAGGATGTTGATAGTTAAGCCATTCGGCCGATTAGTACTGCTAAGCTGAATGCCTCGCGGCACTTACACTTGCAGCCTATTACCTGGTAGTCTACCAGTGGCCTTATGACATTACGTCAGAGAGATCTTATCTTGAGGCGTGCTTCGCACTTATATGCTTTCAGCGCTTATCACAACCCGACGTAGCTACCCAGCGTGTGCTCCTGGCGGAACAACTGGTACACCAGAGGTCAGTCCATCCCGGTCCTCTCGTACTAGGGACAGGCCCTCTCAAATCTCTTACGCCCGCAACGGATAGGGACCGAACTGTCTCACGACGTTCTGAACCCAGCTCGCGTACCGCTTTAATAGGCGAACAGCCTAACCCTTGGGACCTAATCCAGCCCCAGGATGCGACGAGCCGACATCGAGGTGCCAAACCTTGCCGTCGCTGTGGACGCTTGGGCAAGATAAGCCTGTTATCCCCAGGGTAGCTTTTATCCGATAAGCCTTGGCGCGCCCACGCACAACCAAAGGGTCACTAGGTCCGGCTTTCGCCTCTGCTCGACGAGTTTGTCTCACAGTCAATTTCGCTTATGCCCTTGCACTCTACAGCTGATTTCCAACCAGCCTGAGCGAAACTTTGAACGCCTCCGTTACATTTTGGGAGGCGACCGCCCCAGTCAAACTACCCGCCACATACGGTTTCGCTGCCCGATCAGGGCTAGCGGTTAGTGTACCAATATAAACAGGGTGGTGTTCCATTGTCGCCTTGCGGCTCCCACCTACGCTCTACAGTCTATATCAGAACACAATATGAAGGTGTAGTAAAGCTCCATGGGGTCTTTCCGTCCTGTTGCGGGAACCCGGCATCTTCACCGGGGCTACAATTTCACCGAGTCTCTCGTTGAGACAGTCGTCAAGTCGTTACGCCTTTCGTGCAGGTCGGAACTTACCCGACAAGGAATTTCGCTACCTTAGGACCGTTATAGTTACGGCCGCCATTCACCAGGGCTTCGATTCAAGGCTGCACCTTTCGGATGACCTCTCCTGTTAACCTTCTGGCATTGGGCAGGCGTCAGCCCCTATACTTAGGTTTTCACCTTAGCAGAGACCTGTGTTTTTGTTAAACAGTCGCTCGACGCTTGTCACTGCGGCTCACTCACGTGAGCACCCCTTCTCCCGAAGTTACGGGGTCAATTTGCCTAGTTCCTTAACGAGAGTTATCTCGAACACCTTAGTATCCTCTACTCATCTACCTGTGTCGGTTTGCGGTACGGTCAGTTCAATCATAAGTTTAGAAGGTTTTCTCGACAATTCGCACCCTGACTTCGCTTCACCCGAGGGATCCACTTGTCCAGCTCCTCCCGTTATGTCTACGGATTTGCCTATAGACCGGGGAGATGCCTTCACGCACACTACCAACAGTTGCGCTCAAGACTTAAACTGTGTCACTCCATCACTGATTGCACTGGTCACGGAATATCAACCGTGTGTCCATCGCCTACGCCCTTCGGCCTCGGCTTAGGCCCGACTAACCTCCAGAGGACGAACCTTCCTGAAGAAACCTTAGACTTTCGGTGGACGGGATTCTCACCCGTCTTATCGCTACTTATGTTGGCATTCTCACTTGTGTGCAGTCCACCGCGGCTTACGCTACGACTTCATCCCGCACTCAACGCTCCTCTACCACTCCGCCTTGCGGCGAAGTCCAACGCTTCGGTTCTTGGCTTGAGCCCCCATACATTATCGGCGCAAATCTGCATTCGACCAGTAAGCTGTTACGCACTCTTTAAATGGTGGCTGCTTCTAAGCCAACATCCTGGTTGTCTATGCAAATTCACATCCTTTTACACTTAGCCAAAAATTAGGGACCTTAGCGGTTGGTCTGGGCTGTTTCCCTTTCGACAATGAAGCTTATCCCCCACTGTCTCACTGCTACGCTTGATGTTCTGCCATTCGGAGTTTGATAAAGTTCAGTAACCCGGTGAGGCCCCTAGCTTTTTCAGTGCTCTACCTGCAAAACAGAACGCGTAACGCTGCACCTAAATGCATTTCGAGGAGAACCAGCTATCTCCGTGTTCGATTGGCATTTCACCCCCACCCACAGCTCATCCGAGCAATTTTCAACTTACACCGGTGCGGTCCTCCACTCGGTCTTACCCGAGCTTCAACCTGGCCATGGGTAGATCACACGGTTTCGGGTCTAATCCCAGCAACTATGTCGCGCTATTCACACTTGGTTTCCCTACGCCTACGTGTCTGAGACACTTAAGCTAACGCTGCTGAAATTAACTCGCCAACTCATTCTGCAAAAGGCACGCCGTCACCCAAGTCATGGGCTCCGACTGCTTGTAGGCGCTACGGTTTCAGGTACTTTTAACTCCCCTTCCGGGGTACTTTTCACCTTTCCCTCACGGTACTAGTTCACTATCGGTGACAAAATGTTTTTAGCCTTAGGAGGTGGTCCTCCCAGATTCCCACAGAATTCCTCGTGCTCCGTGGTACTTGGGTGCTTTCGACAAGTCCAATCGATTTCGCTTACCGGGCTTTCACCGTCTATGGCCGCATTTCCCACTGCGTTCAGCTATCGAAAAGATTTTTTACTCGTCTGCCGCGCTGCTGTTTGGCTTGAAAGTCCCGCGACACCCTATACGTAACGCCAGCAGGCTATATTCACGTATAAGGTTTAGGCTGTTCCGCGTTCGCTCGCCGCTACTGACGGAATCACTATTGTTTTCTCTTCCTCCGGTTACTTAGATGTTTCAGTTCACCGGGTGCCCTCCTCATCGACTATGTGTTCATCGACGGGTGATACGCATTGCGTACCGGGTTTCCCCATTCGGAAATCCACGGATCAAAGATTACTTGCATCTCCCCGTGGCGTATCGCCGCTTGTTGCGTCCTTCTTCGGCATTTTGTCCCTAGGCATCCACCGTACGCCCTTAGTAGCTTAACTTATCCTCTATCTCTATACTTAATTGGTGTTCGCTAGTTAATTACTATCATTTCCATCGTCCAAGCTGCAACAGCCTGAACTCACGAAATTGTAGTCTTCGAAAAAATCCATTGCATTCATTTCCAATATGCAGTTGTTAAAGGGCAGTAGGAGTCACCGGCTCATTAATGGAAGCAGTACGTTGACCGCAAACCAAAAACCGGGTATCCTTTTGCTGAATGTTATCCAGCAAACCTTGGACTTACTTGGCAATATTCGGTGCAGGGGAGAAGAGCGCGTCGCCGCAGCTCACTCAATCAACCGCTACTAATTGCTTTCAGTCTCTTTTGAATGTTTATCCGCAGATATCCAGCTCGACTTTGCGAACTAGGCGGAAGATCAGGATACCTGAGCATCATTTGATAATGCAACAGTAAGCGTGATCTTTTTGTAAATCGAAGTGGAAGGAGAAAATGGTGGAGGCTAGGAGGCTCGAACTCCTGACCTACTGCGTGCAAAGCAGTCGCTCTACCAGCTGAGCTAAGCCCCCGCCGGCAACCTTTGGACGAATCCGTCGGGTGCAAAGCGAAAAAGTGGTGGGCCTAAATGGACTCGAACCATTGACCTCACCCTTATCAGGGGTGCGCTCTAACCAGCTGAGCTATAGGCCCGGGTGCGTTTCCGAAAATTATAGGATCGGCTACGCTCAGGCTTATGCCAAATGCACATTAAAAACTAAATAGGAGAAGGTTAAACGACCTCGCGGGAGGTTCTATCCAAGAATGATCGACCTAGGTTTCATATAGACGCCGCGCCAACTACTGCTTCTCAAAAGAGAGAAGAGCAGGGCATTTGGCTTCAAGCTTACGCTTTGGCCTCTTGCCGGCTGCAGGACGATTCTAATGAAATGTCCTTAGAAAGGAGGTGATCCAGCCGCACCTTCCGATACGGCTACCTTGTTACGACTTAGTCCCCCTCACTCCCCACACCTTAGACGGCTCCTTCCTTGCGGTTAGGCCACCGGCTTCGGGTGCAGACAATTCAGGTGACTTGACGGGCGGTGTGTACAAGGCCCGGGAACGTATTCACCGCAGTTTAGCTGACCTGCGGTTACTAGCGATTCCGACTTCATGTAGGCGAGTTGCAGCCTACAATCCGAACTGAGACCGTATTTTTGAGATTTGCTCCACCTCGCGGTATTGCGTCCCTTTGTTTAACGGCCATTGTAGCATGTGTCAAGCCCAGGATGTAAGGGCCATGCTGACTTGACGTCATCCCCACCTTCCTCCCGCTTACACGGGCAGTTCCCAAAGAGTTCCCGACTTAACGCTGGCAACATTGGGTGAGGGTTGCGCTCGTTGCGGGACTTAACCCAACATCTCACGACACGAGCTGACG
>CAXSEA010000010.1:0-29505 GCA_964235675.1 uncultured Armatimonadales bacterium
TCTCAGTCGATCTGGTCGGTCAGGCTGTACGAGGTAAAGCCGAGGACGGGGATCCCGTCGCCGCGCATGCGCAGAAGATTGCGGAGCTGCTTCCAAAGCCATGTCGGCGCGTAGCCGGCATCGAACACGTTGGTCTCGGTGTGCATGACGGGAAGTTTGTAGCGCTCGTAATACTCTCGGGTCAGCCCGTACCAGCCCATGATATCCTCCGCCTGAAGCTTTGTGCCGTCCGGCAGGAGCAGGCTTTCGTTGCGCCCATAATAGTCGTTGCCTAAAATTTGGTAGCCCGGAGGCTTGCCGGCCATAAACCAGTCGTACTCCTGGCGCGTCAAGCCGTTGTCCAGCATGTACGTGTACACTGCCGAGCTGGGATGCCTGCCGTAAAACAAGTCGAGCGCAAGAAACCGCAGGTCGTTCTGCAGCTTGATACTCTCGTCGGGAACCGAGCGCATATGATGGGTAAATTCGGCGGACTCGCTTTGCACGATCACGCAGTCGGGACGCTGCGCGGCGATTGCATGTGTGGCGAAAATGCTCGCCGCGCTGACATGCTTAATCGCGGTTACGTAAGACGCATCGCTTTTCAATTGCTCGTTCCACAGGCCGTCCTTGCCGCTGTTGCGGGCCGTGACGAACATCTCGTTCACCGGGGTGTAAAAGCGCACCCATGGGTAGCGCGCGGCGAACGCTCCGGCGTACTCGCCGAAGAGCATTGGCAATTCGGGGTTTTGAAAGCTGCCGATCCAGTCGGGCAGCCCGAAATGCAGCAAATCCATAATCGGAGTGATGCCCAGACGCTGCATCTCCGGCAAAACCGCGTCGGCGAACTCCCAATCGTACTGGCCGGGCGCGAGATGCATCTTGTAGTAAGGCAGTCCGTAGCGCAGGTACTTCAGGCCAAGCTCCTTGACCAGATACAAATCCTCGCGCCAGCACTCGTAATGCCGCAATTCCTCCAGCATATCGCGCCGCATCCGTCCATTGTTCGTGGTGGGATACGAGCACTCGATTCCCGTGGCGAACAAGAAGTTGTCCGGCTCGCCGGTAGGCAGCCCCTGACCGGTTGCGCCGCTACCGCCGCCGAATTCGTCCCCCGCCGCCGGGCCTTCCCCATTTTTGGCGCGGTACACGCCAAGAAAATCGCCGCTGCTCATTCGTCGTTGTCTTTCTATCACGCTCTCGTCAAAGCTTGCGGCCCGGTAATACTTGTTCCGCATTGCCAACAATAAAAATGAGCGGCAATAGAGTTCCCAGCTAACGAAAATACCGTATCTGCTTCAGCCGTGAAAACGCCCTCCACTACGACAGAGGAGGGCGTATCCTTTACAAATGCATGTAGGTTATGGGACTGTGCAGGTCGTGGGAGCACCAGGCGCTTGCGGGTCGGTCGCCGTTCGATCCCAGTACAGATGGGCTTTGTCGTAATTCGAGCATCCGTCAGCCTCAACGATTGGCGACGATCCTGAGAACCCGCCCCCGCCCAATAAGCCTGCCAAAGCGCTTAATGAAACGGCATTCGCATACACTTGGCCGATTGGATAGTATTTTGCATGACCGTCTAAAAATCCAATATTTGTTCCGTTTGTATGTCGATTGGTCAGTCCGCCGCTAATGTTTAGAGGAAATCCGGCGTCTACCACAAGCGCTACAGGCAATGGGTTTGTGGGATTGCTACCTAGAGTCGCTCCTGTTGTTGCCGCTGACGTGTTCGCATAACTGTCGGCGAAAGCAGGCGTCTGGGCAGGGTACGGAAAAGATGCTTCGGTCGGCATCTCGGAGCATCCCGATGTGTCGCCGGGTAAGCCTTTTTCGCAACCGTAAGAGCCGAGCGGGTCTATAGCCGCGTTGTAGCCGATTGTGACCTGCGCATCATTGGTCAGCGTATCCATGATGCCGTCGAAATTTGTTGTATCGACTCCTGGGCTGGCAGGAACCGGTCCATCCGGGCATAAATCCACGGCATGGCTTTTGATGTAGGGGTTTAGCATGCCTGCCCAGATAAGATATGTGTTGCCTGGGGTCATGGGTGAGTCTTGCGGGTCAAAAAGAAGCTGAGGTACCGGTTCAGGGGTGAGCTGCACTTGCTTTACGCGAACGTAAGTCTCGTCGTTGTCTTGCGAGTACATGGCGTTCGCGAGGGAAAACTGCTTCATGTTGCTCAAGCAGCTCGTCTGCCGCGCCTTTTCGCGCGCTTGGGCAAAGACGGGGAACAAAATTGCAGCCAAAATGGCAATGATGGCGATAACAACTAAAAGCTCGATCAGCGTGAAGCCCTTCGAGGCGGTTCGGCGGGGGTGGTGTTGATACACGTAAAAATTCCCTTCGGAAGTGGGATCGTCTTAATCAGCGTCAAACTGAATCGCTAAAGTTCCACGCTAAAAAATTGTGTTTTGGTGAGGGTAGGATGTCTCGCGCTGGATCGATGCCGACAGTCTAGTCCGGATATCTGCAAAATGATTGCCTCGAGCAACTGTTTGACCGCGAAAATTCCACCGTGATAGTTTAGCCTACCAATTGTGGCAAAAGTATCGCAACTGTGCCCTGCGCGCCGAAAAATCTTGGAATCGGCTCCCTAAGATATTTCCCCTCCGCTTATCATTCCTTGCCGGGAAGCCACCAGTTGTAGCGGCCGAACAGCTGCATCGCCGCCGGGACCAGCAGCGTGCGGACAATAGCCGCGTCTACTGCGACCGCGATTGCCAGCCCGACGCCCATCTCCTTCATCGAGACAATCACGCTCGTGCCAAAGCCCGCGACCACGATCACCAGCAGCAGGCCGGCGGACGTGACGATGCCGCCGGTCTTTTCGACGCCCTTCACGATCGCCGCCGAATTGTCGTTCGTGCGGTCGTACTCTTCCTTGATTCGGCTGACCAGAAACACCTCGTAATCGGTCGCCAGCCCGAACGCGATGGCAAAAATCAGCACCGGCAGGGTGGGGTCGAGCGAGCCGGTCGGGACGAATCGCAAAAGGCGGTGTAGATGGCCGTCCTGGAAAATCCACGTCATGATGCCGAACGCGGCGCACAGCGACAGCGCGTTCAGCGCGATTGATTTCAGGGGAATGACGATACTCGCCAGCATCGTGCGCAGCAGAATGAACGTCGCTACGATAATAAACGCGGCGGCGACCGGCAGATACGTCTCCAGGCTTTGCAGGCGGTCCACTAAGCTGGCCGTATCGCCGCCGATCAGCACCTGGCTGCCCGGTGGCCGGTCGAGCTTGCGGATCTGTCGGACCGCTTCTTGCGCGTCCGCGCCCTGGCTGTCGCCCTTGTAAGTCACCATCATCAGGGTGGAATTACCCTGAACAAAGTGCGAGAGCGCGTCGCGTATCTTGCGTTTGGGAGACTTGTAAAGCGCGTCATAGGCCGCTGGCCCGAGCTTCGAATTCAGCGTCACCATGCTCGTCACGCCGCGGACGCCAGGCGTTGATTGAATCAGCGCCGCGTAATCGCACAGGTCGTTAATTTGATCCGGCTTCGTAGGCCGATGCGGCAAATCGATCAGCACCTCGATCGGCGGGTTGGCGCCGTCCGGGAAATCGCGCGTAATCACGTCGGCGACCGAGCGCACGGTAAAGCTGGGCGGCAGATTCCGCGCTCCGGGATCCGCGTAGCGCACATGCAGGAACGGTAGGCCCGCCACCAGCAAGAGCCCCAGCGAAAGCGTCAGCACCGGAACGGCATGCTTGACGACAAACTCACCAAATGCGCGCCAAACGGTCTGTCCACCACTCTTTGGGTGCGGAAACGGGATCGCCGCCCGGTTTACCCACGGCCCGATCACGGCGACGATAGCGGGCAGAACGATCAGCGAGGCGATTACAGCCATAACCACGGCCAGCGCCCCGCCGAGGCCCATGCTGCGCAGGAACGGCTCCGGAAAGACCAGAATTCCCAGCAAACTAAGCGCCACCGTGCTGCCGCTGAGGAAAATCGCCTCGCCTGCCGTCTTGATCGTTCGGTTAAGCGCCGTGGGAACGTCGCCGTCCGCGATCACCAGCTCGTCGCGGAAGCGGCTGACAAACAGCAGGCTGTAATCGATGGCCAGCCCCAGCCCGAGCAGCGCGATAATATTGGACGCGAAGATCGAAACGTCGATAAACAGCGTCGCCACCCGCGTGAGGGCGAACGCTCCCAGCACCGCCACCGCGCCGATCAGCAGCGGCAGCAGCGCCGCAATCGCGCTCCGGAAGACGATCAGCAGCAAAATGGCCAGCAGTGGCAGTGAGAACATCCCCGCGCGGGGCAAGTCTTTCTGCACCTCGGCGTTCGCTTCGACATCGCCGACCACTTGCCCACTGAGCACCACCGTGATGTCCGCAGTATGAGGCAGGCCGCTATTCATTCTCAAGTAAGCCGCTTGCTGCTGCTTATCCGTGCCGGGAATGCTGACGAGCGCGATTGTCTCACTGCGGTTCCGCGAGACTAGGCTTTTGTCATGGGTGCCGTAAAAGCTGGTAATCGACGGCCGAGAACTGTCCGCGCGGATCGAGCGCACGACGGATTGAAACTCCGCCTTGTACTCCGGCTGCTCCACTGTCAAATGATCGCTGCCGGCGAAGATAATCAGCGATTCGCGCGTTTTCGGAAATAGCGCGCTCACCGCCCGCGCTTCCCGCTCCGACTCCGATGAAGGCGCGGTGGTGCCGGTATCTTTCAGGTCGTTCGGGACGGTCGCGCCGTACAAAATGCCGACCGCCAGAATCAGAACTCCGATGCCGATAAAGACCCAGCGCAATCCGTAGGTCCGGCGCGCTAAAAACTCAAACATACAGCTTTGCTTCTCGCGTCATTAGGCTCCCGGAGCCGTTGCGTTTTGTGAGGGGTACAACGAGGCCATGAACGACATCCCGTCTTTGAGATGCGAGCGAATCGCCGCGTCGAGCGCCGTCTTTTCGCCAAGCGGCGACGGTTTTCAAACCATTGCGCACCCACAGCCCCACCTCGTCCGCGACGGCGGCTGGTTGAGCTTGAGCGGCGAGTGGGAGTTCGCCTTCGACGACGGCGACGTCGGTCTTCGAGAGAGTTGGAGCGCCAAAAACGACGCTGATGCCGCGTTTCCGCTCCGCATCGACGTGCCCTACGCTTATCAAACCCCGCTCTCTGGAATTAACGATCAATCGATTCACGAGGTTGTATGGTACCGCCGACGGTTTGTAGTTCCAACCGATTGGCAGGCGCAAGGCCGCGATATTCTCCTGCATTTCGAGGCGGTGGACTATGAATCCACTGTTTGGGTCAACGGCATGGAAGTCGGGCGCAATCGGGGAGGGCATGTTCCGTTCACGTTTGACGTCGCGCCGTACCTGCGCGCCGATGCCGCCGAAAACGTCTTGACCGTCCGCGTGGTCGACCGCCAGGACGCCACCCAGCCGCGCGGCAAGCAAAGCGTCACCGGCAGCCCGGTAGGCGTGGACTACTACTGCACCACCGGCATCTGGCAGCCGGTCTGGCTGGAATCAGCGCCCAGCATGCGTATCGATACCGTGCTCATCATGCCGCGCACCGATATCGACGGCCCCGATGGACGCATGGCGGACGCGTTCGACTTCGAGATTATCCTGCACGCCCCGGCGCAAGGTTGGACTCTCGCTGTAGACATCGTCGATCCCGAAACGGGAGCTAGCGCAGGCGAGACAATTCACTCCTTCTATGGAGCGGGAGCGCGTTTGTCCGTCGTCGTTCCCAATGCCAAGCAATGGCGTCCAAGCTCGCCGCATCTCTACGACATCCGCATCCGGCTGATGCGCGGTCCGGACACCGTCGTCGATACGCTGTACGCCTACGCCGGCATGCGCTCCGTGACTCTAGCTCCGGACGGCCTCTACCTCAGCGGCGTCCGGACGTACCAAAAGCTGGTGCTCGATCAAGGCTACTGGCCGGACGGCGGCATGACCGCGCCCTCCGATGACGCCCTCCGCGCCGATGTGGAGTGGGCCTTGAGCTTCGGCTTTAACGGCGCGCGCAAGCACCAGAAGGTGGAGTCATCCCGCTGGCTCTACTGGTGCGACAAGCTCGGGCTGATGGTCTGGGGCGAGATGGCGGACGCCCGCGACTGGTCGCTGGGCGCTCAAGACCATTTCGTCCAGGAATGGGAGCGGGCGATGCGCCGCGATCTCAGTCATCCATGCATCGTCGCCTGGGTGCCGCTGAATGAAAGCTGGAGCGTGCCGGAGCTTGGCGTCGGCCACCTGGCGCAATACGCGTTTGTCGAGCGCCTAACGGCAGTCACCCGGCGAATTGATCTCAGCCGCCCCGTGATTGACAACGACGGCTGGGAGCATACCGACGTGACGGATATCCTCACCATCCACGACTACACCGCCACCGGCGAATCGCTCCGCGCCCGCTACGCCGACGCCCTTGCCGGAGGCGACCTGCCGCCCCGCACCTGGGGCGACGCCGCCATCGCTCTTTTCTCGCGCGGCTCGGTTTACCACGGCCAGCCCGTGATGCTCACCGAAATCGGCGGCCTGCTGATGATTCCGGCGGGCACGCCTTTGGAGCAGCTCGACAACCTCTACAATATCTACGGCACCCTTCGCTCATCCGATGAGCTTGCAGAGCGCTATGCGGACATTTTGCAGGGCGTCGCCTCGCTTCACTTCGTTTCCGGATTTTGCTGGACTCAGCTCACCGATGTCGAGCAGGAGAAAAACGGTCTGCTCACTTACGACCGCACGCCGAAAATTCCGCCGGAGCGGATCGCCGCCATTCACGCGAGGCTGCTGCCGGATGCCGGCGCGCCGTAAATATTCGCCGCTTCCGGAGTGCGCCCCGCCTGCTCACGCTCGCGCTGGGCCCGCATCCGACCCTCGATCCGCCGCCCGATCCGCACCACGAGCGCTTCCAGTCGTTCGGTGGATTCAAGCTCGTCCTCCGGCACCCGCAGCACTTCAATCCCGACCGATTGCAAAAACGAGTCCCGCGCCATCCGCCGCAGCGCACTCGCGTCGGTCCGCTCCAACGCGCTCCGCTCCGCAGAACCGGGAGGGCTGCCGGCGTCGATCTCGAAAGCAAGCCTCGCCGCCGGGCAATACAAGGCCAGCGTATACGGCCCAATCTTGTGCCCACGCACGAAGTCGCCCGGCGTGAGCCGGCGCTCGCGGCAGAGCCGCTCGATTAGCCGCGCTTCCGCAGCCGGGCACTCTTCCGGCGGCCGGTGGAACGCCGGGGAGGGGGGATGATCGTGTGTCGGCAAAGTCATATCGTAGCCTTTCCATGTCCTGCTTCGATTCTGCCAGGCGCGAAACGCCAAGCGCCGAATCCGTCATGGACACTTCCGCGTTACTGCTAAAAGCGGAAAGGCATCGTTCAAAAATCGTTGACGGAGTACCGGCTACCGCAGTGCGGGACGTGCGATGCTGGGGCCGCGCCGAGCAATTTAACCGGCGATCAGGTATCATACGCCCGTTTTTCGCATGGCTTTGCTGGACAGTCTGAACCTTGGAACCGTTGCTCTTTTGCTGGAATGCGTTCGCGCCGTTTGCGGATGCTGGAAGGCTGCAACCGGCGAAAAGCAGGCCTCGCAGATCCATTCCACACGCGGGATTCCAAAGGAGACTTAACGCATGCCGGTTCGAGTAGGCATTAACGGCTTTGGGCGCATCGGACGCCTCACCCTGCGCACCATCTTGGAGCGCTACCCCAACGACGTCGAAGTCGTCGCCCTGAACGACCTCACCGACGCCACCACCAACGCATTCCTGCTGGCGCACGACAGCAACTACGGCGACTTCAAAGGCACCGTCACCGCCGCCGGCAACGATCTTGTCGTGAACGGCAAAACCGTCAAGGTGCACGCCGAGCGCGACCCCGGCGCGATTTTGTGGGACCAGGACGGCGTCGACGTCGTGATCGAGTCCACCGGCCTCTTCACCGACGCCACCAAAGCCAAGGCTCACCTGGAGCACGGCGTGAAGAAAGTGATCATCAGCGCCCCCGCCAAGAACGAAGACTTGACCATCGTCCTGGGCGTCAATCAGGACGTCTACGATCCCGGCAAGCACAACGTCATTTCCAACGCCAGCTGCACCACAAACGGCCTCGCGCCGGTGGCGAAAGTGCTCCATAGCACCTTCGGCATCGAGAAGGGCCTTTTGACCACGGTTCACTCGTACACCAATTCGCAGAAGATCGTCGATACTGCCGCCAAGGACCTGCGCGACGCCCGCGCGGGCGCGCTGAACATCGTCCCGTCGAGCACCGGCGCGGCCAAGGCGGTCGGCCTGGTGATCCCCGAGCTTCAGGGCAAGTTCACCGGCATGGCTTTCCGCATCCCGACCCCGACCGTCTCGGTGGTGGACTTCACCGCGATTCTCAGCAAGGACGCCAGCGTGGCCGATATCAACGCCGCCCACAAGCAAGCCTCCGAATCCGGCCCGATGGTCGGCTACCTCCGCTACACCGAGGAGCCGCTCGTCTCGATGGACCTCAAGGGCGACCAGCACAGCTCGATCTTCTCCGCCGTCGACACCATCGGCATCGGCAACTTCATCAAGGTCGTCGCCTGGTACGACAACGAATGGGGCTACTCCAGCCGCGTCGCCGACCTGGTCAAGTTCGTCGCCGACAAGGGGCTGTAAATCTCCTGCTTGGCCGAGAGAAAAGGCTAGCGGCTTGTTCTCTCGGCTTTTTCTTTGTCAAATGCCACTCAGATCACAACTTGAAATTGTTGCTGAGACTGTAGGCGAATTCGAGCTAGCAGCTCAAGATAAAATATCTGAGGGACAACAGCTAATCACAAACAGCTACTACTCAGGAGGTATTTACCTTCTTGGATACGCTGCTGAAATGCTGCTCAAAAACGCTTGCATCAGATACATCGGCGCAGTTTCGTCAGATCAAGTGCGCTCAAAACTAGAAGAGCTATTGTCACATAGCTATGGTTTATGGGCACCGCTGGTACGCCACGAAAGTAAACATAGCCTGCAATTTTGGGCCGCCACTTTAGAAAATATGCGGGACTATAATGGGGCTGGTTTCAACCCTGCATTTTTGTACCGGTTTCAATTCGCCGCAAACCGCTTATATTCAAATTGGTGGGTCGAAATGCGTTATCGTCAAGGGCGGGCTAATGCTACGCAGGCGCTTGAAGTATTAGCTGATGTTGGATGGATCAGTTCGAGTTATACAGATTTGTACACGGAGTAGAATATGCCTGTTCGATATTTGAACCCAGAAGTGAGCGTCGAGGAATTAACGCTTCAACACGCTCTGACAGATGAGTGGTCCCAGCCCAGTGACCGATCGGAAGCGCCTATTATCTTGCTTGATAACGATCCTATTCATCCACAGCAAGCGCCGCAGCATGTTTACGTCGTTTGGGATGCTTGGGTTCGGCTAAACCAGCGGGAGCGATCAAGACTTATTCTGAATAGCTACGAGCGCGTAGCGGGTTTAACCTTTGCTCAAGCTGTGACAGTTGCGATGGGATTAACTAAAGACGAAGCTGACAAACTTCATATCAAATATCTGGGCTGATAATTAAACAACATCGAGTAGTGCCTTCAAACACTCGCGGCTAGCCTGCTCCTGATCGCCGTCCACTCCCCGGTAATGCGTCTCCAGCGACAAATACCCCGCGTATCCATCTTCCCGAAGCAGCCGAATCTGCTCCGCCCAGCCCACTTCTCCCTCGCCGACCACGCACCATTCCAGCTTGCCGTCCGCGCCTAGTTTGGCGTCTTTCACATGCACATGCGCCAGGTGTGGTCGAACCGCCTCGTAGCCGGAGGGGAGGGGAATCTCGCCGGCCATCAGCGCGTTGCCGGGGTCCCAGACGATCTTCACCGCCGGTGAGGCGATTCGCTCCACGATACGCGCCGTTTGCGCTCCGGTGCCGGTGTAGCAGGCGTGCTCGTTCTCCACGACTAGAGTCACTCCGGCATTCTCGGCGATTCGGGCAAGCTCGAAGTACGCGTCTACAATCCGGTCTTCCACCTGCGGCGTGAGCAATCCACGCTTCCAGAAGGTGAACGTGCGGATAAGCGGCGCGTCCAGTTGCTGGGCGATATCGATGCAGCGCTCCAGCAGAGCGGCCTGATGATCGAACGGCACGTCGGACGCTCCATGCGTCGCGCCATCCGCCGATTCCGGCGCGGCTTGGCCCGGCAGGTGGGTTTTGCACACCGGCGAAGCGATACTGACAACGCGCGCCTGATGCTGGGCAAGAATGCCCTGAACCTGACGCACCTGCGCGTCGGTCAGTTCGGCGATATGCGTGTCCCAAAGCGCTCTTAATTCCGCGTTCCGGACGCCGTATTCCGCCATGACTCCGAGCGCGCGGTCAAGGTCGCTGTCGATTTCATCGGTAATCACGGCAAGCTGCATGGCTTCTCTTTCCAGCATTCAAAACGAATAGGTACAATCCTGCAACAAATCCGGCGGCGAACTTCTCAACGGAAGAATACCGCCGCGCTGCAAGCATCGACGCTTATTTTATGTCTCCAAAAGTGCGCTACGGCATTATCGGCTGCGGAGTGATCTACGACTGGCACGCCGAGGTCATCGCCAACCTTCCCGAAATCGCCGAGTTAGTCGCCGTTTGCGACACCGATCCTGCCGCGCTTCGCCGCGCCGTGGATAAATCCAAAGTGCGGGGCTACGCGTCCCCGGAAGCATTGATCGCCGACCCGGAAATCGACGCCGTCACCATCGCCGTCCCTTCCGGCTTACATGCCGAAATTGGTGTTCAGGCGCTCCAAGCGGGCAAGCACGTCCTGACCGAGAAGCCGATCGATGTCACCTTGGCCCATGCCGACGCTCTGATCGATGCCGCGCGTCAGTCCGGCAAGCTGCTCACCTGCGTCTCGCAAAACCGCTACGGCGCGGGCCTGCAAAAGCTGCGCGAGTGGCTGGACGCTGGCCGGCTCGGCAAAATTGTCTACGGCGAATCCGCCGTCAAATGGTACAGAACCCAAGAATACTACGATTCCGGCGCGTGGCGCGGCACCTGGGCGCTCGACGGCGGCGGGGCGCTGATGAACCAGGGCATCCACTACGCCGACCAGCTCCGCTGGGCGATGGGCAGGCCAAAGTCGGTGGTCGCCCGGATGGCGACTCTGGGCCACGAGCGCATCGAGGTGGAAGATATCGTCACGGCCACCATCGAGTTTGAATCCGGCGCGCTCGGCACGCTCACCAGTACCACCTGCGCCTACCCAGGCTTCGAGACCCGGCTGGAAATCTACGGCACCGACGGCAGTGTCCGCATCGTCAACAACGAGCTTGAAATTGCCCGCTTCACCGACGGCTCCGAGTACGACGCCTCCAGCTTCGGGGAAGGCGTCGCGCCGGATATCGCCGATACAGGCTCGTCGCATCCCCGCGCTTTAGGCACCTACCTGCACTGGCGGCAGTTCGACGATTTCACGCGCGCCATACTGGAAAACCGCCCGCCGAAAATTACCGCGCAGGATGGACGCGCCGCGCTGGAGCTGGTGCTGGCCGTCTACCAATCGGCGCGAACGGGAGAGGCCGTGACACGGTTCGCGCGATTTGCCGGCGGCATGTGCGCGTAGGCCGCGCCGGGATTCTCGCCGCAAGCCAGCACCGCGTTCCAGTAGGCCGCATCGCGAAGCATCTCCTCCATCAGCTCCAGCGCGCGGCCTGCCCGCCCCGACGACACCGCGCACTGCGCCTCGATAATGTCCATGCGCATTTTCTCGTAGAAATCCGGCCAAGCCGGTCGCCCTAATTTGATCGCCGAGTCGCCCGCCGACACTCGGTTGTCGTCCATACTGCTTCCATGCTGAATCATAGTTTGTTCCCGCGCCTCTTCGGCCTTTCTTTGTGTCTCAATACGGACACTGCCGAAGGAGGCAAAAAAGCGGAAAGCGGCGCGAAAAATAATTTTCAATGACCAGCAAACTAGAAATCCATCACATCCACAGCCCCGCGCTTGGCCGCGCCCAGCCTGTCGTAATCATTCCCCCCGCGCGTCTCACGCCGGAAGGGCGCTCCTTCACGCTGCTGCTGCTGCATGGAACCGGGGGGAGTCACTTGAGCTGGCCCAGCAATACCGACATAGCCCAGCTGGTCGCAAATCTGCCGGTGACAGTAGTCATGCCGTCCGCCGACAACGCCTATTACCTCGATAGCGACGTGGCGATGATGGAGACGTTTCTCTGCCGGGAGCTTCTGCCGTGGATCGACGCCCGCTACCCGACGCTCGCAACGCCCCAGGCGCGCGGCCTGACCGGTCTCAGCATGGGCGGCTACGGCGCTTTTCTGCTGGCGCTGCGCCGTCCCGATCTGTTCGGTTCGGCGGCCAGCCACAGCGGGGCGGTGCTGACTTCCCGCGCCACAACCGAAGTCGGTATCCGATGGGAATTCGCCGACCAGCTCTATGGTGTCGGCACTGCCGGGGAGATCAAGCGGCGCGAGCATGATATTCTAGAACTGGCGTTGAACTTCCGTCATCCGGATGCGGCGACTGGAAAGCTCCGCTACGGCGGCCCCGCGCTTTATCTGGACTGCGGCACGGAAGATTTTCTCTACTACGCCAGCCGCGAGCTCACTCAAGCGATGCGCATGCTTGGCATCCCCTACGAGTACCACGAATCGCCCGGCGACCACGACTGGAGCTACTGGCGCGGCAAGCTGCCGCAAAGCCTAGCGTTTCACTGCCGGCAGTGGGGTTTAACCTGAGAGGGTGTAGAAAAACTCCACAAGGCGCGCCCTCTGGTTTCCTCGCCTTGTCTGAGGAGGGGATTAAGGGGAGGTCCGCCCAGCACAAACGCTGTATCAAAACCGAGCTCCTACACCCACCCGTGTCCAAGCAGGAGAAAAGATACGCTTTCTCCAAACCTCCTAAATGCAAAGACAAGCTCAGGCAGTCCGCTAACTTGATCTAAGTCCTTCCCTTCAGGGAAGGTGGCACGCTTCCGAGCGTGACGGATAGGTCTCCGAAGGCTAGAAGCTGAATTTCCTATATCCTTTAAAGGCTAATGTCCAATCAGCGCGGCTGTAGCGGCATGGCTGCCGATATGGCCGATAGCGAACAAGCATAACCCGGCGATCAGCGCGGCGGCGGGGAGGGTGAGTACCCACGCCGCGACCATCCGCTCGGCGTAGCCCCAGCGCACCGCGTTCTGGCGCTTGGCGATGCCCACCCCGAATACGCTGCCGCTGACGATATGCGTCGTGCTTACCGGCATGCCCAGCTGACTCGCGCTGAAAAGAACCACGCTCGCCGAAGCTTCGGCGGCAAACCCGTTGATCGGATCCAGCCGTGTAATCTTTTGCCCGAGCGTCTTGATAATGCGCCATCCGCCAGACGCCGTCCCAAGTCCCATGGCCGTCGCGCAGCTCAAGACAACCCATATCGGGATTGAAGCTTTTGCGCTATGGGGATGGTACACGTGGAAAGCCACCAGCGCGAGCGTAATGACGCCCATCGTCTTTTGCGCGTCGTTTTGCCCGTGGTTAAACGATACCGTCGCCGCCGTAAGTCTTTGCAGGTTTGTGAACCAGTGCGAAACCTGGTGCGGGGATTTCCTGGCGAATAGATGGTTGAGCAGAGTCATCACCAGCCACCCGCCGACGCCGCCGATAATCGGAAACGCAACCATCGGGAAAATCACTTTGTAGCCGACGCCCTTCCAGATAACGGCATGCAGGCCGCCGTGCACCAAGGCCGCGCCGACCAAACCGCCGATCAAAGCATGGGACGAGCTGTTGGGAATGCCGAAATACCAGGTGACCAGGTTCCAGACAATCGCGCCGATCAGCGCGGCTAAAATAACTTCCTGCGTGGCGAACTGGGTCTCCACCAAGCCTTTCGCCACTGTATTCGCCACTTTCTGCGAGACCAGCGCGCCGCAAAAGTTCAGGATAGCGCACATCAGGATCGCCACCGACGGCGGCAGCACCCGCGTGGCGATAGAAGTGGCGACCGCGTTGGCCGTGTCGTGAAAACCGTTGGTGAAGTCAAAAAACAGCCCGATCGCGACGATCACGACCAGCAGCAGCGGCACCCCGAACAGAAGGTTATGCATACTTCACCGCCATTGTCTCCAAGGTGTCGGCGACATCCTCGCTGCGGTCCATGCACATCTCCAACCGGTCGTAAATCTCTTTCCATTTCATCACATAGAGGGCGTCGGGGTTGGGCTCGCCGAACAACCGGTCCAACGCCTCGCGGTAGAGCTTGTCGCCGGACCCCTCGATGCTGTGCACGGCGATCAGCTCGTTTTGCAGGTCGGTATGCTTTTTCAGCCGCCGCAGCTCGCATACCGATTTGTAGACAGCCTCCATCGCCTGCACCAGCAGCTTGCTGAACGCCTCGAAGTCGGGGCGCGGCTTGTCGATGTGATAAATGACGATTCGAGCCCCGGCGGCTTCGATCAAGTCCACCAGATCGTCCAGCATGACAGTTAGACGGTGCAGATCTTCCTTATCGAAGGGCGTGATAAAGCGGGCGTCGGCGCGCGCGGTGACGTCATGGGTTAGCTTGTCGGCGTCGGACTCGATCTGGTCGAGCTTGGCCGCGACGTCGCGGACTTGCTCGAAGCTTGTCCCGAGCCGCGCGAACTCGCCGGCCGCTTTGCGCGCCGCGTCGGCTTGACGCTCCAAAAGATCGAAAAACTCCCCGCCTTGATCGAATAATGCCATTGATTTTGTCGCCCCTTCGCGTCTCTCGATATACGAATCACTACGCCGTAAGTGTAGCCGGACAACCGAAGCGACAAACCGGAATCGAGAAGCGTCAGATTAACTTTTTATTAAATTCACAAACTCTTCATTTTTGCGCGTCAAAACATTGAGATCAATATGCGCTTTGCATCCGGAATGGGTCGCCGGCGCGCTGGAATGGTTGCCGCCGGCAATTATTCTCGTGACTCCTGGCACCGCGATGGGTAAATCAAAAACGATCTGTTTTATCCCTCGCTCGTAACGGCTCCGCTTTCTATAAAACTATGGGTTTAACACGCCTTGCCATTTCGCGCCCCATCGCCATTCTGATGCTGGTCGCGGCGTTTCTAATCGTCGGCCTGATCGGCTACAAGCAGCTTCCCGAGGAGCTGCAGCCTGACATCACGTATCCGGTCATCAGCGTCAGCACCAGTTACGCCGGAACCAGTCCGCAGGAGATGGAAACGCTCATCACGAAGCCCATCGAGGATTCCATCGCGGGCGTGAGCGGCATCGAGGAGATCGATTCCACTTCCGAGGAAGGCGTCTCCAGCGTCCGGATCAACTTCTATTTCGGCACCGACCTGGCCACCGCCGACGCCGAAGTTATTCAAGACGTCGACGCGATCCGCTCCCGCCTGCCCGCCATCTCCACCGTCTCGCCCAGCGTGAAGCAGGCCAACACCAATGGCCGCCCGGTCCTGACCTACGCGATGCAAAGCAAGACGCTTTCGCAGACGCAGCTGCAAACTCTCGCCACCAATGTCGTTCAGCCCGCTTTAGAGCAGGCCACCGACGTCGGCGAGGTGGACGTCTCGCAGGTCACCACCCGCGAGCTGCACGTCGATCTCGATCCAAACCGCTTGGCCGCCTACGACATCACCATCCCGCAGGTCGCGGCCGCCATCGGCAACGCCAATGTAAACGTCGCGTCGGGCTTTTTGCAGAACTCCCTGCAATACTACGACGTCCGGCTCGTCGGTGAGTTCTCCAGCGTGAATGAGCTGGCCGACTTGCAGCTTCCACTCGGCAGCCTGGCTTCGGCCACCAGCGTAGCCTCGGCCGGTTCAAGCTCATCCTCCGGGGCGGCGGGCCTCACCACTCCCACAGGCGGCTTGTCCTCGTCCTCATCGAGCGCGACTGGCGGGTCAATCGGGTCGGGCATCGTTGCGCTGTCCGATCTCGGCACCGTCAGCGATACCATCGCCGAACCGACCAACGCGTCGTTTTTCAACGGCCAGCAGGCGGTCCAGATCTCGATTCTGCTCATCACCGACGGCAACGTTCTCGCCGCCGTGAAATCGTGCAACGCGCAGCTGAAGGCCATCAGCAACGATCTTCCGCCCGGCGTGACATTCACCACCAGCTACGACCAATCGCAGCAAGTCACCGAGAACCTGGCCGACGTCGTCGTCTCGCTGTTTCTTGGCGCGCTACTCGCCATTCTCGTCGTCTACGTCTTCCTGCACAACGCGCGCGGCACCCTGATCGTCGCTATCGCTATCCCGACTTCGATGATTGCCACATTCGTTCCGATGTGGGCGCTGCACTTCTCGCTGAACCAGTTTTCGCTGCTCGGATTATCCCTGGCGGTCGGCATCCTGGTGGACGACTCCATCGTCGTTCTCGAAAACATCAACCGCCACTTGCAGCTTGGCGAGGAGCCCGTCGTGGCGGCGATCAACGGACGTACCGAAATCGGTCTTGCGGCATTCGTCCTGACTGCGGTCGATCTGGTGGTGTTTCTGCCCATCGCGTTTATGAGCGGCGTGGTCGGCCTGCTGTTCAGGCCGTTCGCGCTGACCGTGGCATTCGCGACTCTGTTCTCGCTGTTCGTCTCGTTTACGCTGACGCCGATGCTGGCGGCGCGCTGGTACCGCAAGGGCGAATCCATCGAGGCGAGCGACCGCTTCGCCAAAGCGTTTGACCGCGGTTTCGAGCGGGTGGAGCACGGCTACCAACGCATTCTGCGCTGGGGCATCAGCCATCCCTGGGTGATTGTGGGCGTATCCACCGCGTTTATCGTGGTCATCTTCATGACAATCGGGCCGCAGCTCGGCTTCCGCTTCGCGCCGGATCAAGACCAAGGACGCGTCACCGTCGTGATCGAAGCGCCCGCCGGCTCGTCGGTCGGGTACACGGAGCGAATCACCAACCGCATCCAGGACATTATCCGGCAAACGCCGGATTTGGCGCACGACATCAAGTTCGTCGCCACCAATATCGGCAGTTCCGGCCCCGGCCTCAACATCACCGGAACGCAGTACGCCAACCTCAACTTGACCCTGTACGACCGCAGCAGCATCCTCGACGACATCACCTTCTGGAAAAAAGAGCACCTGCGCAACCGCTCCGACGTCGATGTTTCCCGCGAGCTGACTAAAAAAGTGCGGGGAATCGTGGGTGCGAGAATTCTGCCGAGCAACGTGAGCGGATTCGGCGGCGGCGGCGCTCCGCTGGCAATCAACTTGACCGGCCCGAACCAGGATAAGCTCGTGGTTGCTTCGGACGCCGTGATCGGCCTGCTCAAGAAAACGCCGGGCGTCTACAACATCGACTCGTCCTTCCAAACCTCGCAGCCCGAGGTCCAGGTGCGCCTGGACCGGACTTTGGCCGCCCAGTACGGCCTCAATCTGGAAACGGTCGCCACCTCCCTCGCTGACGCAATCGCCGGCGATATCAGCGTCCAATACCGCGACCCCACCGATGGCGAGCAGTACAACATCCGTGTCGAGCTAGCCAAGCAATATCGCGAAACGCCGCAGGAGGTCTCCAATATTACGGTTGGCTATGCCAACGGCAACCCGATCCGCTTGGGCGACGTCGCCCAGGTCACGCTCGGCTCCGGGCCGGTGCAGCTTACCCGCTTGAACCGCCAGCGTGAAGTACAGGTGACCGGCTACATTCTGCCCGGCTATTCCGTCGGCAAAATCACATACAAGGTGCTGCCGGAGATCGCGAACATGCACCTTTCGCAGGTGCAGGCGGTAACAGGCGGCGAGACGCAGCGCCTCGGCGAGGAACTGCCGAACCTGATCGCCGCGTTCGTCCTCGGAATCTTCCTCACCTACATGCTAATGGCGGCCTTGTTCAACAACCTGGCTTATCCGTTCAGCATCATGCTTTCGCTGCCGCAAGCTTGGGCCGGCGGCGTGATCGCGCTCTACATCGCGGGCGAGCAGCTCAGCCTCATCTCGATGATCGGCGTGGTTCTTCTGAACGCAATCGTCAATAAGAATGCAATTCTGCTGGTGGACTACACCAACACGCTCCGGGCACGCGGCTACAAGCGCGAGGACGCTCTGCTGCTCGCCGGGCCGACCCGTCTGCGCCCGATTATGATGACAACGTTTACCATCCTCGTCTCCACGCTTCCCACCGCGCTCGCCCTCGGACGCGGCGCGGGCTTCCGGCAGTCGCTGGGCGTGGTGGTGGAAGGCGGCATCATCTTGTCGCTGCTGCTCACCCTGATTGTGGTGCCCAGTGCCTATGTACTCTACGACAATCTGACCCTCTGGCTGCACGAAACCACGCGCGCTTTCAACGAGCGCCACCAAACCCAGTTCGGCGGCTCGGCCACCGCTGGGCTCTCCGGCGACGTCTACTCGCCCGAGCAGGGCGGCGAACCGTTCGACGCAGCCTCGCGCACCGAGAACCCGGCTCCGGTCAGCGCGGTCGCTAGCCGAAACAGCGGCAGCAACTACCCCGGCGGCGATGGCGGCATCAGCGCGTCAGTCTCAACCACGCGCGGCGGCGGTACTGCCGTCCAGGAGCGTGAAAGCGTCCTGCCGCCGCAAAGCATCCCCACAACCCGACGCGATGGCAGCGGCAGCGGCGAAGACGCACCCCGCCCGCGCATCGGCGGCGGCAAATACGGCGGCATGACCATCCGCTCCCGCAGGCCCGACGAGCTCTTCCAGCGCAGCGTTAAGGGCGACGGCACCGGAAACGCAAACGCAAACGGCGGGCCGAGCCGGAACTAAGATAGGTCAGCTTGTCAGTGCTGCAACAAAAAGCCTTTTAACGCATCCACCCATCAAAATGACACGTTGAAAGGCTTTTTGATGATCGAAAAGGAGTTAGAGTCAACGGATAGGCTGTTGCTCACTATGCCCGCGCAAGGCCGATTCGAGCAAGTTCGCAAGTGTCTCATAGCCATCTCTGCCATAATCGGCACTTTGCTGGTGTGGGAGATTCTATACCACGTCTCGACCGCAGCCCGCACCCACAACAATGCAACGGTTGCTTTCTTAGTCGCGCTCGGCGCATGGGAACTAATCCATTTCCTGCGTCCTGCGCCACCGTCCGAAGCAAGGGAGTATTTAAAAAGGTGCGGCGGACGGACAGTTTTACCATCGTGCTGGGTGAGGAAGGGTTACGCTCGTTTTCTGGTGAATCCATGCTCGCCTTGAATCAAATTACAGCCTATCAAATCCAGGATCCGGAGCTAGGTTCATCGATCGCAACTCTCCATCTGCAAGTGCGGAAAGCAACACGCTATCTGCCGGAATCGGGTGACATTCCCTTCGACGGCAACATTACCAATCAAGAATCAGTCCGCTTACGGATGATGCGCCACGCTATCCTCGAATGCGAACTGCCGGTAGCAACAAAATAAGCCCCCACGCTGCAATGGCGCGGAGGCTTACTTGCTGAGAATGCGTTACGCGACGGCGAGCGCGTCCGGGGCCGCCGTCTCCGACGACAAGCTCATCGGAAGAGCCTCGCCTTCGGTCTCGCTGCCGTTCACCACCGCCTTAGCGGGCGGCGGGTTGGTCGGCTCGGTATAGACGCTGATGCGGCGGGTGGCTTTGCTGCCGCCCTCGAATTTCACGTAGCCGTCGATCAGCGCGAACAGGGTGTAGTCCTTGCCCATGCCGACATTGACGCCTGGGTCGAACTTCGTGCCGCACTGACGAACAAGAATGTTGCCCGCGCGGACTTTCTCGCCGGCGAACTCTTTGACGCCGCGCATTTTGGGATTGCTGTCGCGTCCGTTGCGGGACGAGCCGACGCCCTTTTTGTGTGCCATTTGGTTTCCTTAAGAAGCGCTGCCGAGCGGATGCTTAACCCAGCGAAATCGCGCCGATTTTCAGCGTGGTGATATCCTGCCGGTGACCGTAATGGCGGCGGATGTTCTTTTTGGCCTTATAAGTAAAGCCGTCGATCTTGCGGTCTTTGCCCTGCGCCACGATAGACGCGGCCACGGAGACGCCCGACAGCATGGGGCTGCCGAAGCGCGGCGCGGACCCTTCCTCATCGCCGCCCAAGGCGAGCACTTCGCCGAGCGTGACATCGGAGCCGGCCTCGCCGAACAAGCGGCTGACCCTCAGCGTATCGTTTTCTTTTACACGGTACTGCTTACCGCAGACTCGCACAATTGCGTACATAAAATTAATCTTTCCTCGAAAATTGAAGCGGCAAATAGTGTACCCATCCCGCCTTCGAATTGTCAATAGTCCCGTTCCAGCCGTTTGCCGCTCTCGCTCGCTTCATATTTACCTCGGCGATTTTGCGCGTTGACAGGCTATGGGCGCGGTGCTATACTATCCCGTTTTTTTAGGGGCAAATGTCTACGTCCTCGAAAGAGTGCAGCATTCGCCGATTCGCCCTGAAAATTTCATTTTGCCTGCCGCCGTCGGGCAGTATCATCTTATTTTCATCTGAATGGCTTAAACTTAGCGCAAATAGCGGTAATAACCAGAGATTGACAACTTTGTGTGGCCACAGCGCCCGCGAACGAACCATTGATCGAGCAAGAACCCTTCCGGTTGTAGTGGAAGGGCACCAAGGAGCAAGTGATAGATGACCAACGTCGCCCTGAATGTCGGATTTTACAACTATGTTTTGACGGATAAGATTGTCGCGCTGGTAAACAGCGAATCCGCGCCGATGCGCCGCGTGATCCAGGAGTTTCGCAAATCGGGACGCCTTATCGACGCGACCCAGGGACGCAAAACGAAGAGCGTCATCTTTTTGGAGGGTGGCCAGGTCGCCACGTCCGCGCTGCCTCAAGACGTTTTGGTGAAGCGCATGCTGTCGGAATCCACCGACGCCGCCGCCGACGCGCCCACCGCCGAGGAAGCCGCTCCCGCGGATGACGGCGGCGCGAGTGAGTAGCGCGCCCTTCGTGCCAACAGTAAATTCAGCCCCGCGCCAAGCAGCGGGGCTGCTTTTCGTCGTATCGGGCCCGTCGGCTGTCGGCAAGGACACGATCCTTGGAGAGCTGCTCGGCAACCCCGCCGGCCTTCCCATGCCGGTGCGCCGGTGCGTTGCGGCCACCACGCGCGAGCCCCGCCCCGGCGAGCAGCCGGACATGGATTACCACTTCCTCAGCGTCCAGCAGTTCCAGCAGATGGCCGCCACCGACGGCTTCTTAGAGTACGCCAACGTCTTCGGCAACTGGTACGGTACGCCGCAGGCGCAGGTAGACGAGCAGCGGGCGGGCGGCGTGGACGTAATCCTGAAAATCGACGTCCAGGGCGCTCTCGCCGTGCAGCAGCGCGTACCCGACGCAATCCTTATCTTCTTCGCGCCGCCGTCGCTGGCCGAGCTGGAGCGCCGCCTGCGCGCCCGCAACACCGAGTCCGAGGAGCAGATCGCCCGCCGCCTGCTCGACGCCCGCAACGAAATGGCCCAGCTGCCCCACTACAGCTATAAAATCGTCAACGACGTGATCGAGGACGCCGTCCAAGACCTGATCGCCATTTTCCGAGCCGAGCACTGCAAAACCGCCCACAGCTAACCGCTGGCGCAAGCCAAAAGCCCATCGCTTCTAAAAGCGATGGGCTTTTCAAATGCTTGAATAATAAACTAAGGGCTACTATTTCGATCTAGGCGCGTTCCGTAGGCCAGCGTAAGGATTAGGAGTGCTTTGCGGCAGAGGGGGCGACCAAGTGATTTGTCAAGCGTTGCTGCGATGCCGATACCATCGAGCACACGGCGCAGAAATAGTGCAGATCGGCGTTGCCGACCTGCACTACTCCCCCGCTGGAGCATGATGGATGTTGCAGCGTCGGCGCGGCTGAGTACCGGCGGCGAACGTTTCCGTCACCGTCTCCGGGCACCACTTCGTGGCCAGCAAGCCGGTATCCGAGCAGACGGTAACAGTGACCGTCCGCGCGGCGGCATGCTTGATTGATGGAGTGTAGACCGCATCATTGAGGCGTGTGTGCCGGTCGAACGTGTCCCCGCTGGAGTTCGGCAGGCTTCCCTGACGATAGCCTTGCTGATCGTCATTTTGCTGCTGAGGCTGGGCAGGAGCCGGGGCGGTGGGCGGAGTCGCGTTATTCTGGTTGTCGCCGCTATTATCCGGAGGCACTGGACTGCTTTGCGAGCCGGAGTCGCTGTCGGTGGGGGGAGCCGGTGTGGAAACCGTCCCGCTGGTATCGTCGCCCGCGCCGGATTGATCTGAAGCGGAAGGGGATGACGCGCTTCCGGTGGAACTGCCCGCTCCGCTGTCGTCAGCGCCCCCATCGCCGCCGTTCACGCTGCCGCTGTCGCCTGCGCCGCTGTCGTTTCCATCATTGGCGTCGTCGCCGTTTTGCGACGAATACCGGTGGCGGCGATCATAGCCGTAGCCATTCTCGCTGTCCACATTGATATCGGTATCGTCTGCGGCTTTTCCGGCGGGCACGATCTGCGCCTTTTTCGGCGGGTGCAGCTTGGCTTCCCGCGCTTTGGCGGTCGCTTCGATTGCCTCGGCGGCGATCATGAACTGCTTCCACATCGGGACACTCACCGTCACGCCCCAGGCGTTGTGCGCCATGGGATCGCCATAGCTGGAGCGGTGGGTTTTCGGATTGTAATCCGGGTGTCCCGCCCAGACCACGGTTACCAGGTCCTTGGTATAGCCGTCGAACCAGGTGTCCTTGTGCTCCTGCGTGGTGCCGGTTTTTCCATGCGCGTCGGGGACGCTGCCGTCGCCGAGCACCGGGCCGGCCGTGCCGCCGTACTCCACCACGGCTTGCAGCATGTCCGACATCTTCGCGCAGGCGTTGGCGCTGATTCCGGTGGTCTCCAGTTGCGGGACATTGTCTTCCACCACATTGCCGGTATCGTCGGTAATCTGCTCGATGGGAGTGGGGAAGGGCCGCAATCCGCCGTTGTCGATAGTGGCGTAGACGTCCGCCATTTCCAGCGGGCTCACTCCCGACGCGCCCAGCGCGAGCGGCATGTAAGGCGCGAGCGGCGAGTGGATGCCCATCATCCGCGCGTAGCGGATAGCGGTCGGGATACCGACTTTCTCCAGCACATGCACCGAAGCGCAGTTGAGCGATTGCGCTATAGCGAACTTTGCGGTCACGTCGCCATGGTATCGGCCATCATCGTTTTTAGGATGCCACATCTTGCCGCCCGCGCCGGGAAGCGAGATAGGCTCGTCAGGCACTAAAGTGGACTCGTTGATAATGCCGCTGTCGAGCGCGGCGGTGTAGTAGACCGGTTTGAACGACGATCCCGGCTGGCGCGGGGAAGTGGTGATGTTGTACTGGCTCTGGGTGTAGTCGATGCCGCCGACCATCGCCTTGATATAGCCGGTCTGCGGCTCCATGCAGACAATCGCCGCCTGGCTGACATTGGCATACGCGAGATTGTGCACCTGGTTCGCGGCGATGCTTTCCGCCTGCTGCTCCATCTGCCAGTTGAGCGTGGTATACACCCGGATACCGCCCTGGTAGATAAAGTCGCTGCCGTAGTGCTCCTTCAGGTACGCGATCACGTAATCCACAAAATAGCCGGCGTGATAGGTCTTGCTGGTCTCGTTCGGCGGCTTGGGGAAAGCGAGCACGATCGGCTCGGCGATAGCCGCGTCATACTGCTGCTGCGTGATATGCACCGCGCCCTGCTCCTGGAGCATATGCGCCAGCACTTCGTCGCGTCGGGTCTGCGCGGCCTGCTTGTTGGTGTAAGGCGAGTAGCCGTTCGGACGCTGCGGCAGCCCGGCGATCATCGCGCACTGCGCGAGGTCGAGCTGGTCTACCGGCTTGCCGAAGTAAGTCTCCGACGCCGCCTGCACCCCGTAGGCTCCGGAGCCGTAGTAGACCGCGTTGAGATACATCTCCAAAATCTGCTGCTTGGAGTAATTGCGCGCGATCTCGTCGGCGTAGATAATCTCCTTGATTTTGCGGCTGAACGTCTTTTCGCGCGTCAATCCTCCGATGCCGAGGTTGCGGACGAGCTGCTGCGTGATCGTGCTGCCGCCCTGGGCGGCGTCGCCGCCGTGGATATCCGCCCAAACCGAGCGCCCGATACCCCGGATATCGAAGCCCGCCTTATTCTGGTAGAAGCGCTCGTCCTCGATGGCCACCGTGGCATGCTGAAGATCGGCTGGAATCTTGTCGATGCCGACCGGCTGCCGGTTCTGCTGGAAAATGCTGGCCAGCATGACACCGTCTGCGGAGTAGATCACCGTGCGTCCCGACGGCTTATAGTTCTCGATCTCGGCTACGCCCGCCGGCATGTTCTTGGCGGTGAAATAGATATACGCCGCGCCCGTCGTTCCTGCGAGCACGACAATCCAGAAACCCGTCCAAAATATGCCGCTCAGCAAGCGCAAAAACGGGTTGCGGCGCTTGCGTTTGGGCGAGCGTCCGCGTCCGCTCCCGCTGCTCCCGCTTCCTCCGCCGGACGAGCCGCCGCGCCCGCCGCCGCTTCGATTCGGAGGGGCAGGGGTGCTTTGCGGGCTGTTGGTTGGTCTGGTGCGTGTCGTCGCCATACGAGGGGCTTTAATTCCTTAGTGTCGTGCGCCAGAGATGCTTGTAGGGCTGATTTGGCTGCGCGGTTGCAGTTGACTGCTAATCGACTGTCAAAATGAAAATGGTCAAGGCGTTGCCTTAAAATGCCAACTTAACTACCGACGTTCAAATGAACTGTGTTGCCTGAGACAAAAGAGACTTGAAGCCTTACCACTCCTCACTTGCCAAATTCAATCAGAGCGGGAGGGTAGTGCTGATCTGCAATGACTAGGCTTCACAAGGCGCTAACTTAAACAGTGCCTGGGACGTTAGCGTTCGTTGGCGTTTTCCTGAATGCGCACGAGCATTTGACCCGTGCCGTCGCCTTGACGCCAGAGAGCAATCAGCAGCACAATTATTACGACGAGCAGCATCACGACAACACGCAACAATTTTTCAACATTGCGCAAATCGTTTTTAGTCAGCATTTTTGAATCGCTCATTAACGCGTTAAAAACCCTTTTTAGAATAGTTGAGAGCCGCGAAAAAGGTTCAGCAACTTTTCTAGGCGAGTTTGCGTACCTTCACTACTACGTACTGCGTCGAGTAGATTTCACCTGAGCGCTTTATTATACGGTTTCGGTGAGTCTTCTGTCAAAATTGGTCACCGCGTGGGTGCTTGACACGGCTGACAATTTCAGGTATTTTAACCTTTACGATGATGGCTTCCCAGCCTTTGGCCGGATTGCGCGCTTTCCTCAAGCGTGCCCGCAATTTTCATGGCTCCACTAGCAGTGCGGCCCGGTCGGGTAGTCCCGCGCCGCGTAAGGCGGCGCAACGCCACTCCTTACCGTCAGCCGCCCGTGTCCGCGCCTCCGGAATCAGCCGCGCCGTTGCGCTTACGCTTGGTCTCATCGCTACGTTTGCTCTTCCCCTGCTGACCCTAGCCGCCGTAACCGCCGCCTGCTTTTTGGCACCGCCCCTGAGCCGCCTCGATTCCTCCCCGCTTTCCATCGCGCTGCGCTGGTCCGCCGCGCCGCGTCCCGGCGTCTCCGCCGCGCGCGTGCTCTTTTGGAGCGGCGCGGACGCCTTGCTCCTTAGCGCCGCGACTGCGTACTGGATACTTCGGCTTCGAGTTGCCATGCAATCCGGGGATATGCGCGCCAAGCGTTTTCTCCTGCGCCTCCTTCTCTGCGTTCCCGCCATTGCCGGCGTGATGATCGCCCGCATCGCGCACGCCACCAGCTTGAGCGGCCACGGCATCGAAATCGCCGCCGCCATGGCCGGCCTGATCGCTTCCGCGCTGCTGATCGCCACAATTATCGGGCGCTCGGCTTCCACCATCGCCGTACTGGCGATTGCCATGGTCGTGAGCCTCACTGCCGCTCTACCGCCTTGGGCTACCGTCGCCGCCGCGCTCGGCGCGATTGCCGGACAGTATCCGGCGCGCTTCGTCCGCAACCGCCGGACAGTCGTTCGCTGCGCCGTATTTGTAATGGGCGCGTGCGGCCTGGTCGCCGGAGCCGCCGCGCTCCTGACCGGCCAGACGCCCGGCGAGTCGGTTTCCACCGGTCTGCAAGCCGTCCTCACCGGGTGCCTGGGTGCCGCTCTTTGGTTCGCCCTACTGACCATGCTGGAGCGCCCGTTCCAACTGACGACCCCGCTTGGACTATTGGAGTTGCTCGACCCAACCCGCACCATTTTGGAGCGTTTCTCCCGCCAAGCCCCTGGCACCTTCGCGCATTCTCTGATGGTCGGGCACCTGGCCGCGTCCGCCGCCGACGCTATCGGTGCCGACGCGCTTCTCTGCCGGGTCGCCGCGCAGTACCATGATATCGGCAAGCTCTGCCGGGCGCAGTTCTTCAAGGAAAACCAGCAGGGCGGCAATGTCCACGACCGTCTCGCACCCAGCTTGAGCGCCATTATCGTCAACTCGCACGTCCGCGACGGCGAGCGCATGGCCAAGGAGCTTGGCCTGCCGCCGGTGATTCAGGACATTATCATGCAGCATCACGGCACCACCCTGATGCGCTACTTCTATTTTCAAGCCGCGGGCGGGCTGGATCCGGCCAAAGCGGACGCTCTGCAATCGCAGTTCCGCTACCCCGGTCCGAAGCCGCAGTCGCGCGAGGCCGGAATCATGATGCTCGCCGATGCTTGCGAGGCTGCCTCTCGAACCCTCCGCAATCCGAGCCGCGAGAAAATTCGCGCTCTGGTCGACGATATCGTCGACGACCGCATCGGCGACAAGCAGCTCGACGAATGCCCGCTCACCCTCCGCGACATCACGGCGATCCGGTCCGCCCTGGCCGACGTGATCTGCGCCACCATGCACGAGCGCGTGGAATACCCCACCGGCATCGACGCAGCGCCGGTTGCGGCCACCGAAGCCGTGCGCGCCCCATTGGACGATCTTAACTTGGAGTCCGCGCCGAGTTCATCGCCCGCCAATTCTTATGCGAACTTTGATCCGGCAATTCTACTCTCCCTCGATACCCCGCCGCTTGGGCTTGGAGACCGAAGGGAAAGCGTCGCCCCCGGCGCGCACCAGCCTGAAGCAGCCGCCCACGGCCGTCGCCCCCATGCGAAGCGCCTTGCGCACGGCATCGCGCCTGCTGCGCGTCCAGCCCGGCGCGGAACTCAGCGTCCTCCTGACTGACGATTCCGAAATCCAACAGCTCAACCGCGACTACCGTGGCCTCGACAAGCCCACCGACGTTCTCTCCTTCGCCCAGGACGACCCCGCTCTTCTCGGCGACATCGTCATCTCCATAGAAACCGCCACCCGCCAGGCCGAAGCCGCGCATTGGCCCTTGAACAGCGAGCTCGCCCTGCTCGGCGTGCACGGTTTCCTCCACCTCCTCGGCCACGACGACGAAACCGAAGCCGGAGCCGCCGAAATGGAGCGCCTGACACGGGATATTCTGCATTTGGCGAGTATTGCTCTGCCGGAATCACAGCACCCGTTCTTCCAGACATAAGCCCCAAAGAACCCATCCGTCGCTTCGCGCCACCTTCCCTGTAGGGAAGGAAGTATAAGATGCCGCTGCATTTTAAGACGGCCTTGAATATGGCCGTAGACTTTTCCTTCCCTACAGGGAAGGTGGCGCGAAGCGACGGATGGGTTCCGCCGTGCGGTTTCACCCCCAAACTGCCGAGTATAATGGCTTGAGCGCACTCATTTCCGAAACCGAAATGAGTCCTGCTCGCCTTCACCATGCCCAGCTTCCGCCCGAAAAGCCAGATTGACAGTTTTCGCTACGCTATCGAAGGCGTGGTGCATGTGTTTCGCACGCAGAAGCACATGCGGTTTCACTTCTTCGCGGTGGTGTTCGTGCTCATGGCCGGAATGCTGGTGCATCTCGACGCGCTGGCGATGGCGCTGCTGGTGCTTGCCATGGGCGGCGTTCTTGGCGCTGAGATGATGAACACGGCGGTGGAGACCACGGTCGATCTGGTCACGCAAACTTACCACCCGCTGGCCAAGCTCGCCAAGGATATCGCGGCGGGGGCGGTGCTGGTGATTGCTATCTCGGCGGGGCTGGTCGGTTTTATCGTCTTTTTCGGCAGGCAGTCGCTGAGGCCCTTGTCGATGCAGGTGAACCACGACCCGACGCCTCTCTTTGCCCTGACGCTGATTTTTGCCCTTTTATTTGTCGTGGTGATGATCGTGAAAGTGGTCGGCGGCAAAGGCAATCTGCTGAGCGGCGGTATCGTCAGCGGCCACGCGGCCATCGCCTTTTTTCTGGCGGTGACTCTGATTTACCGGACGCAGTTGGATATATGGTCGGCGACACTGGCGCTCGCGCTGGCTTTTCTGGTTGTGCAATCACGTGTCGAGGGAAAGATACACACGCTGCAGGAAGTCGTCATCGGCGGAGCCGTTGGCGTTTGCCTGACCGCCGCCGTATACTATGTCAAGGTGCATATCCATTGATATAACTTTCGCGCCCTGCTTGCGCTCGGACTCCCGGCTGGTTGGTTTGTCGGTTAAGCTTGTCTCGTGGACATTAAAATAATTTTAGCGCTGGCCGCCGTCGCGGTCTGCACTCTGCTCAACTTCTGCTTTACGCTGGCCGAAACCGCCTTGATGCGCGTGAGCGCGTCGCGGCTGCAGCACCGCGTCCACGATGAGGTACAGGCCGCGTCCGGGTCGGACGCGGACGGCGCCGAAATGGCGGGCACTCTCGCCGAGCGCTCTGTCCGCGCTTTGCTGCGCGAGCCTACCCGCGTGGTGGCGGCGATTCAAACAAGCCTGACCGTAATCAGCCTCACCTCCGTCGCCACCGCGATTACGCTACTGGGGCCTTCGTTCTCCCGGTTTTTACTTCGGCACGGCGTTCATCACGACCAGCGAGTTGCCGTGGTTCTGATGGTGGTGATTGTCGCCCTCCTGACGCTCGTGCTTGGCGAGATCGTGCCCCGCGCCGTCGCCACCCGCCACGCCGAAATCTCCGCCGCCATCGTCGCCGGCCCGCTGAAATGGGTGGAGCGAATCGAGCGACCCTTAGTCGCCCTGATCTTGGCCTTAAGCAACATGGTCGTGCGCCCGTTCGGCATGACCGCCTCGTTCCGCACGCCGCTGATTACCGAAGACGAGCTGCGCACCGTCCTCGACGCTAGCCAGCAGCAGGGAGTGATTCAGCCCGACGAGACCGCGATGCTGCATAACGTCATCTCCTTCGGCGACACGCTCGCGCACAAAGTCATGACCCCGCGCGTCCATGTCCGCGCCATCGAAGTGGAGCAGCCGCTTGCTAAATTAGTGAATCTGATCGTTGATCATGGCCATTCGCGTATCCCGGTCTACGAAAACACCATTGACACCGTGGTCGGCATTATCCACGCCAAGGATCTCCTGCCGACTCTGACGCGCGGCCAGCGCGTGCGCGGACTGCGCCAGCTGATGCGCGCCCCGTTCTTTGTCCCGGAGCAGATGCGCACCGACGAGCTTTTAGAGAGCATGCGCCACTCCAACATGCAACTCGCCATTGTCCAGGATGAATATGGCGGCACGGCGGGCCTGATCACAATCGAGGACTTGCTGGAGGAGATCGTCGGCGAAATTCGCGACGAGTACGATGTCGAGCAATCGATGATGACCCGCGACCCCGCCACCGACTCGGCGCTGATCGACGCCCGCATGCCGATCGACGACGTCAACTCCGTCCTGAATCTTAGCTTCTCCA
>CAXSEA010000011.1:0-18637 GCA_964235675.1 uncultured Armatimonadales bacterium
TCGTGAAGGAGAGAGTATAGCCTGTAAAATACACTAACTGACGACACGCCCTAGCTCTCATCGCTCGCGCGATGAGAGCTAGCTTTTTGATGGGCGCTGAATTTGCTACACTCAGCGCATCTAAATCTACTTTTGCCCTGCTCGCGAAGCGAGCAGGGCAATGAGAAAAAAGGCCATGCGGCCTTGGAGCATTTCTTATCTCTTCCCCGGTCATGCGCGCCCACTTCGCGCCGGTCGATTGGCTTATTCTAGCGGCTTACGTCGTCGCGCTGGTTGTCGTCGGCTTTTGGAAGCGTCCCCGGCAGAACGCGGGCGAGTATCTCATCGCCAACAGAAGCTTGGGGCTGCCGGTGTTCGTGGCTACCTTGGTGGCGACATGGTACGGCGGGATTTTAGGGGCGGGCGAGTACGCGTACGATTCCGGGATCGTGGCGTGGACAACCAACGGTTTGCCGTATTACGTCTTCGCCACGCTGTTCGCGCTGTTTTTGGCGCGGCGGGTGCAGAGCGGGGCGTTCAGCGTCTATACGATTCCCGATAAGCTGGCTGCCGCGTATGATCGTCGAACGGCGCTGGCGGGCGCGGCGCTGACTTATCTTTACGCGGTGCCCGCCACCTACGTGCTGATGGTAGGGACGATTCTGCGGCTGCTGTTTGGCTGGCCTTTGATCGTGGCGATGCTGGTGGGGATTGCGTTTTCGGTTGTGTATGTTTATAAAGGCGGTTTTTTGTCGGATGTCCGGGTGAACACGCTGCAGTTCTTGTTGATGTTCGCGGGGTTTATCGCGATAGTGGCGCTGTGCCTGCACCGGTTTGGCGGGTACCGATTTCTGGCTGAGCCGGGCCGGTTGCCGGCGACTCATTTGCAGCTGCTCGGCGGCAACGATATTTGGTACGCGGTGGTTTGGTTCTTTATCGCGCTGACGACTCTGGTCGATCCGGGATTCCATCAGCGCTGCTACGCCGCGCGCACGCCGCGAGTGGCGGCTATCGGTATTTTGTGCGCGGTGCTCTGCTGGGCGGCGTTCGATTTGCTTTCCACGACCGCCGGCCTGTTTTCGCGTGCGCTGCTGCCGAATCTTGGGACGGCTAACGCGACTCTCGCCTACCCTGCCCTGGCTGAGCGCGTTTTACCCGCCGGCTTGAAGGGGCTGTTCTATGTGGGGATGCTCGCGCCGATGATGGCGAGCACGGTCTCGTACACGTTTATCTCGGCGCTGACTATTGGGCGCGACTTTATCTGGCGGCTCAAATCGGGCGAAGCCGACGCGGGCGCGGGGGCGGAGCATGTGCCGCGGTACACGCGCTGGGGACTGCTGGCGACGTCGGCTACGGCGATTGTGATTGCCTTGGCGATCCCCTCGGTGGTGAAGCAGTGGTACTTTTTCGGCAGCATTCTGGTGCCGGGAGTGCTAATTCCTCTTGTCGGAGCTTACCTGCCCGATACCCGTTACCGAGCGCGCCCGAGCTTTGCCTTTTGGTCGATGGTTCTCGGCGCGGGAACAAGCTTTGCTTGCCTGCTCTGGGGCTGGACACACGGCGGTTTTGATAACCCGAGCTTCCCGCTAGGCTGGCAACCGATGTTTCCGGGGTTGGGAGTAGCGGCTCTGGTTTACCTCGGCGGAATACGACGCCCGCAGACCTATCCGGCCTTTCAGGCCACCTTCCCTAAAGGGAAGGACTAAAGCGCACCCTTATGCTGATCGTCAGTCCTTCCCATTAGGGAAGGCGGCGCGCTTCTGAGCGTGACGGATAGGTCCGCCAGGCTAATTATCCGGCTGCCGCTGACGTTGGCTGCTGGCGCTCATCGGCGGCGAGCTGCGCAGCGTAGGGCTGGACTTTCAGGTGGGCCAGCATGGTGCTGACGGTGACGAATTTGTAGCCCTTGGCGCGGAGGCCATCGACGATGACGGGAATGGCGACTGCGGTGCCGGGGTAATCCTGGTGCAGCAGAATGATCGAGCCGGGCTCAGTCCGGTCGAGCACGCGCTGGGCAATCACTTGGGGAGTTTGCGGCAGGTAATCCTTGGCGGCGTCGGTCCAGGCGACGTCCACATAGCCAAGCGCTTTCACGACGTGGGAGACTTTGTCGTTGTACTGATCGCCGGGCGGGCGCATGATCGTGGGATGGCCGCCGCCTGCCTGGTAGATGTCGATATCGTCGAAGCGAAGCTCGTTGGCGATTTCGTGCGGAGGCAGCGCGGGCAAACGGTGATGATCGTAGGTGTGGTTGCCGATCTCGTCGCCGTCGGCGATGGCGTCGCGGATGAACTGAGGGTCTTTTTTTACCTGCACGCCGACGACGAAAAAGGTCGCGGGCGCGTGCTCGGCGCGCAGAGCGGCCAGGATAGCTTCGCCGTACTGTGGGTGCGGGCCGTCGTCGATGGTAATGGCGACTTCGCGCAGGTTGCGATTGCCGTGGTAGAGGATGGCGTACTGCGGATCGTACAAGTCTAGGCCGCGCGCGCGCCGGTACCACCAGACGGGATTGACGGCATCCTCAATCGGCATGGGGCGGTGGCGGTCGAGATGCCAGGCAGTCCCGGCGCAGACCAGCGTCAGGAGCGCGACGGCAGCAGTTTTCAGCAAACGGCGTTGTTGCATAACAAATGGAATTTTGCTTAGAAGGGTTGCGGATTCGCTTCTCTGCCTTCGTGCGTCGGACGGCTTGAGAGAAGACGCGAATATGGAAGAAATTGCTGATTGTGGCAGTAATCAGCGTTGGCCCATAAGCAGCGGCGTTGACTCCGGCTCGGATAATATTATATAATAGCATAGCCCAATTAGCGCAAATATGCTCTGGAAGGCATAGATACTGTCGCTAATAGGCGCGAGCTTTGGCTACAGCGCCCACACGCGTTATTCAACAGTTTGCTAGGCTTTACTTCTGGTAGCGTTCCGAGCTGATATCGGGCTACGAATATTGCCGAAGGTTGTGACTACAGACAATTAGGAAAGCGATTGTCGTCGGTACAGGTGCCCTGGGCCAGTAACGGCAGTCGCGGCGATCGAGATTGTAGCCGCCAGCAGTGCACGACATTGTCCGAGTACGCTGTGCGGATATTTTATGTGAGGGTAACTGTTGAGCAGGCGGCGGGTTACAGACTTGGGATAATTCTTGCCGGGACTCTCAGGCGAGTGGCGCATGCAAAACGATTCGAGCGGTGGCGGGGGCGGCAGGAGCGATACCATTTCAGGAGACGACGCGGCGAGCCGGCCTGAGCGCGGCGCGGATTCATCGGGCGGGCGGACAAGCGACGAGCCTGTTTACGTAATCAGCGTCGCGGCCAAGCTCGCCGGGCTACCCGCGTGGACTTTGCGCGTGCTGGATGAGCAGGGCATCGTCGCCCCGAAGCGCACGGAGAAGAACCGGCGCCTTTATTCCGACCGGGACATTGTCACGCTGGCGCGGGTACGCACTTTGACGGAAATCGACGGCGTGAATATGAACGGCGTCCGGCTTATCCTGCGGCTTGAGCAGGAGCGGGACGCTTTATCATAGAAGAAAGCACAATTTATTATATGGATTCAGCATCAGACTCAATTAAGGAAAGCATTCCCAACCGCTACTCCCTGGTCGTACTGGCCGCCAAGCGGGCCAAGCAGATCCGCGAAGGCGCGCCTCTACTGATCGACACCGACAGCCCCAACTCGCTGACCGTCGCTTTGGAAGAGATCGCCGCCGGAAAAATCAGCGTGATCGAAGCCGTCGAGCCGCCGCCTCGCGTCCCCGCGGCAGTAGCGCCGTCCGCGTCTTATAACCTCGGCGCTCCGTCCGCCATGGAGATGCTGGACGCCAGCCTTGCCGAAGCCGAGCGCGCCGCGCATCCGGAAGCGGTGGAAGATATGGCTGAAATGTCCGATGACGGCGCGGATGCCGACGAAGACGCAGATCAGGCCGACAGCGAAGCGGAACAAGACGGCTACGCCGGAGCAAGCACGTCGGCGTCGGAGGAAGAATAGACTTATGCCTCGCTCTGTAGGAATAGACCTCGGCACGACAAACTCGGTAGTCGCCGTTCTCGGCGGCCCCGGCGGCGGCACGACGGCTCAAGTGATTCCGCTTGCGGAAGGAGCAAATCTTTGCCCCTCTGTGGTCGGCTTTACCCGAGCGGGCGGGGAGCGGGTGGTCGGCTATCTCGCCAAGCGCCAGGCGATTACCAACCCGGAGCGGACAATCGCCTCGATCAAGCGCCAGATGGGTACCTCGTACCGCACCACCATCGACGGAGTCACTTACTCGCCGGAAGAGATCTCGGCGATGATTCTGGAGAAGCTCCGCCACGACGCGGAAGATTATCTCGGCGAAGCCATCGATGAAGCCGTTATCACGGTTCCAGCCTATTTCTCCAACGCGCAGCGCGAGTCGACTAAGAACGCGGGCGAAATCGCGGGCATCAAAGTTGTTCGCATTATCAACGAGCCGACGGCCGCCGCTCTCGCGTATGGCCAGGACAAGTCGAGCGAGCGCCTGATTCTGGTGTGGGATCTTGGCGGCGGCACGTTCGATGTCAGCATTTTGGAAGTTTCGGACGGCGGCGTATTCGAGGTTTTGGCGACCAGCGGCGACACGCGCCTCGGCGGCGACGACTGGGACGATCGGATGACCGAGCACCTGGTGATGGCGTTCGCCGAATCGCACCCTGACGCACCGTCGGCACGTCCGGAAGCGATTCGGGCCGATCTGGTGGCGATGCAGCGCATGCGCGACGCCGCTGAAAAAGCCAAGATCGACCTGAGCACCGTGTCCGTCAGCAATGTCAACCTGCCGTTTTTAGCGTCCGGAGCCGATGGCGCTCCGATTCACCTGGACGTCCAGGTGAGCCGCGCGGAGCTTGAGGAGATGACACGCGATCTTTTAGACCGCATGATTGCTCCGACCGAGCAAGCGCTGAAAGACGCCAAGCTCGCCCGCGAGGATGTGGAGCGCATTTTGCTGGTGGGCGGCAGCACGCGCATGCCGGCCGTGCAGCAACTGATCCGCACGATGTTCGACAAGGAGCCGTACAAGGGCATCAACCCGGATGAGGCTGTCGCGGCGGGCGCGGCGATTCAAGCGGGCATTATCCACGGCACGGTTACCGATCTTGTACTGATCGACGTGACTCCGTTGAGCCTCGGCATCGAGACGCAAGGCGGCGTGTTCACCCGGCTGATCGAGCGCAACTCGGCCATTCCAACCTCGCACTCGCAGCTTTTCACGACGGCGATCGACAACCAGAGCGCGGTGGATATCCACGTGCTGCAGGGCGAGCGCGACTTCGCGGTGGACAACAAGAGCCTGGGTAAATTCCAGCTGACCGGTCTGCCCGCCGCGCCTCGGGGAACTCCGCGCATCGAGGTGACGTTCGATATTGACACGAACGGTTTGGTGAATGTCTCGGCGGCGGATGTCGCCACCGGGCGCGCGCAGCAGGTGACGATCACGGCTTCATCGGGCTTATCGAGGGCCGAAGTTGACCGGATGGTGGACGACGCGCAGACCAGCCGCAATACGGACTCTAAAAAGCGCGACGAGACGGAAACCAAAAACAAGGCGGAGCAGAAGATTTACACCGCCACGACATTGCAGCGCGAAGGCAAGGGCAAAGTGCCGGCCTCGTCGCTGCAAAAGCTGGCGGCGGCGGCCAAAACGGTTCAGGACGGCTTGACCCGAGGGGACTTGGCTTTCGTGCGGCGCGCGAATGAAGGCTTGGATGCGGCTATCGCGGAAGTGTCCAAGGCGATGTACGAATCGCGCTCCAGCATGAGCGACGATGGCGGAAGCTCGTTTACTTCGCTGTCCGGAGGCGGGTTCGACGATTTCGCGCAGCCGATTCCGTTCGGCCCGGACGACGGCGACGCGGAAGTGCTCGAAGCGGGTACGCCAGGGCCGTTTGGCACTTTGCAAAGCGATGAAGCGGCTTCGAGTTTAGAGTAAGAACCCATTCGGCCTTTCGGGCCACCTTCCCGGTGGGGAAGGAAAGGTTTACAGCCGCTGACTGAAGCGGCGCAGACGTACTAGAGTTGTAAAGCGGTTCCTTCCCTATAGGGAGGTGGCCTGAAAGGCCCGATGGGTTCGAAGATCAGTATGGCAACTAGCGGAGCAAAGCGCGATTATTACGAAGTGCTGGGCGTCTCGGAGCAGTCTACGCCCGACGATATCCGCCGCGCGTACAGGCAGCTGGCGCGCAAGTACCACCCCGATGTCAATCCCGGCAATGCCGAAGCCGAGGCGAATTTCAAAGAGATCAACGAGGCTCAGGAGATTCTCCTGAACCCGGAGGCTCGCGCCCGCTACGATCAGTACGGCCATAGCGGCGGCCCCAGCATGAGCGGCGGCGGTGGTGGAGCGGGCTTTGGCGATATCTTCGATATGTTTTTCGGCGCGGGAGCGGCGCAGCAGCAGCGCGCACAGCAAGGCGGTGTCCGCGACGGGGCCGATTTGCGCTACGAGCTTTCGCTCACGCTTGAAGAGGCCGCGCTTGGGGCGGACAAAGTTCTCAAGATTACCCGTTTGCAGACCTGCTCCGTCTGTACCGGCAGCGGGGCGAAGCCCGGCACTCAACCGCAGAAGTGCGTGCAGTGCGCCGGCACCGGCCAGGTACGCCATGTGCAGAACACGATTTTGGGATCCTTCGCGACGGTGGTGGCCTGCCCGCGCTGTCGGGGCGAAGGGATCATTATTCCTACTCCTTGCACCAACTGCCAGGGCAGCGGACGCGTCCGCGAGACAGTGGAGCGTCCGGTGAAGATTCCGGCGGGTGTCGATTCGGGCACGCGGGTGCAGCTGCGCGGCGAGGGTGATGCCGGCGTGCGCGGCGGCGACGCGGGCGATCTGTACATAATGATCACCGTGCAAGACCATTCCAAGTTCCAACGCAAGGGCAGCAATCTTTTCACGCCGCTCGATTTGTCCTACAGCCAGCTGGCGCTCGGCACGACTGTGGAGGCGCAGACCCTATTCGGCAACGAGCCGCTGAATATCCCGCCGGGCACGCAGCCAGGGGCTTCGTTCCGGCTCCGGGGCAAAGGCATGCCGGATGTCACCGGGCAACGCCCTCAGGGCGATTTGCACGTAGTGGTCAACGTCAAGATTCCGACGCATCTGAATGACGAGCAACGCCGCTTGCTGCGCGAGTTGGCCGCCGCCGGGGGCGAGGACGTCAGTTTGCTCCACGAGGATAAAGGGCTTTTGAGCAAAGTTAAGGGCGCGTTCGGCGCGAAGTAACGCGAGCAATTGAATTGAGTTTCGGCAGCGGATGCGATCAGAGTGGTCGCATCCGCTGCTCGTTTTGTAGGCTAGCACAGCAAGAACTACTTCGAATTGTAGCTACCTGATGGTATTTCAGGTGGTTTATGGCTATTGCGTTTTTCGCTGTTCTGCCGGTGATATGCTACAAAGCCGCACACTACGGCTACAAAGACGACAAACAGCTGGTAAACCCATAAATCACATGATGAAAACCAAGCGGCTAACGTAACCATTGGACAATTGTTTACCCGTTTTTCTTCTACGTCGTTTGCATTTGATTTCCATTATATAAATTATGCTTATTTCTGGTGAACTTACCCTACGCTACGGAGTGAATCCACAGCAAGCGCCCGCTCGCGTCAGCATGAGCGGCGGCGGCGCCCTGCCCTTTCAGGTGCTGAACGGCGCGCCGGGTTATATCAACCTGCTGGACGCTCTCAACGCGTGGCAGCTGGTGAAAGAGTTGCGGGCGGCGACGGGGCTGGCGGCGGCGGCTTCGTTCAAGCATGTCAGCCCGGCGGGCGCGGCAGTGGGCGTGCCGCTCAGCGAAACGCTGAAGCGGGCTTACCAGCTGGAGCCGGACGCGGAATTGTCTCCGCTCGCGGCGGCTTACGCCAGAGCGCGGGGCGCGGACCGGGTGGCGTCGTTCGGAGACTTGGTTGCGCTGAGCGATACGGTGGATAAATCAACGGCGCAGCTGCTGCGGCGCGAGGTCTCCGATGGCGTAATTGCGCCGGGGTTCAGCGACGAGGCTTTGGCGATTTTGCGCAAAAAGCAGGGTGGTAAGTATCTGCTGATTCAGATGGATAGTGGCTATGAGCCGCCGGAAAGCGAAACGCGGGAAGTGTACGGCGTGACGTTCGAGCAGAGGCGCAACGACTCCAATCTCACTCTAGATTTGCTGCAAAATCGTCCGACCGCGAACAAAGACATTCCGGAGGACGCGCTCAGGGATTTGCTGGTGGCGCTGGTGACGTTGAAGTACACGCAGTCGAATTCGATCTGCCTCGCGCTGGACGGCCAAGCTATCGGAGTGGGCGCGGGGCAGCAGTCGCGGATTTTATGCACACGGCTAGCGTCGTCGAAGGCGGACTTGTGGCGGTTGCGGCAGCATCCGGCGGCGCTGGAGTTGCCGTTCAAGGAAGGGCTGGGGCGCACCGAACGGGACAACGCTATCGACGGCTTTTTACGCGACGATTTGACCGGGCCGGAGCAAACAGCGTGGCTGCAGAACTTCTCCACGCCTCCGATGCGCCTGACGCACGACGAGAAGCGGGACTGGATCGGCGGCATGACCGGTGTCAGTCTTGGCTCGGACGCTTTTATTCCGTTCCGGGACAATATCGACCGCGCCGCCGCGAGCGGGGTTACGTTTGTGGTCCAGCCGGGTGGCTCCCTGCGCGACGACGGCGTGATCGCGGCGTGCGACGAGTACGGGATGGCGATGGCTTTTTGCGGCGTGCGGTTGTTCCACCACTAGAGGGATTTGCTATGCGTTGGGCAGCGATACGGATTGCGGTGGATGACGGCGAGGCGGGATTGAATAATCCCGTCGGCGGTCCGGCGGCGCGGGCGGCGGGGGATCTGCTGATCGAGGCGGGCAGCGCCGGAGTCGCCAATGATGTCGGCGCGCTGGACGAGGTGACCGCCGTGATTGGCTACTTGCCCGAGGACGAGCGTCTTGCGCCGCGTCTGCGCCAGATCGAAGCGGCGCTTGGACTGCTGCCGGCGATTGGGATTGACGGGGTCGCGTCGGAAGCGGTCGTGACCATGATCGAGGAAGAGGACTGGGCGAGCGCTTGGAAGCAGTATTTCAAGCCGCTTCGGATCGGGCGGCACATCGTCGTGACCCCGCCATGGGAGACGCCTGAGCTGCAGGCGGGCGACAAGACTCTGGTGATCGATCCCGGCATGGCTTTTGGAACGGGCACCCATCCCACGACTCAGCTTTGCCTGGCTGCGCTGGAAGATTATTTGAAGCCGCAGGAGAATATCCGGCGGGTGGCCGATATCGGCACCGGCTCCGGAATCCTGGCGATTGCCGCTAAAAAGCTTGGCGCGCCTTATGTGCTCGCCACCGATACCGACCCGCTGGCCGTGCGGATTGCGGCCGAAAATGCGCGAGTCAATAATGTGAGCGTGGATGCGCGGGCTACGGATTCCAGCTGGGACTGGGCCGGCACGGACGAGCCGTTCGATTTGCTGGTCGCGAACATTTTGGCGGACGTGCTGATCGGATTGGGCGAGACGTTCGCCTCGGTGGTGCGTCCGGGCGGGTTGTATATCGCGTCGGGCATTATCGACGAGCGGGAGTCGGACGTGCGGTTCTTTGCCGAGGGCGAGGGATTTTTGCCGCTGGAGACGCGCCGGATGGGTGACTGGGTCGCGCTGATTTTCCGGCGGGCCGAGGCGTAGGCTTTATATGCCCGAGCATCCTCAGCAGCAGTCTCGCGTTACGCGCTTTTTTGTCTCGCCCGAGCAGATCGATAGCGGTGCCGGCATCGTGACCCTGGACGGCGAGGACTCGCTGCATCTCGACCGAGTCCTGCGAGCGCGGCCGGGCGACGAGATCGCGGCGCTGGACGGTCTGGGCAACCTTTACCAGGCCACACTGACCAGCTTGTCGAAATCGCGCGTGGTGGCGGAGATCGTCGGGGTGGAAAAGCCGGAGACTGAGCCAAATGTCGCCGTGACGATCGCGCAGGCGCTGCCGAAGACGGCGGAGAAGCTGGAGTGGGTTTTGCAGCACGGCGTGGAGATCGGCGCGGCGGGCTTTATCGTGTTCCGGGCGCGCCGCAGCGAAGCGGGGAAGCTGGCGGAGAAGCCGGAGCGGTGGGCTAAAATTGTCAAGACGGCGGCGGAGCAGTCGGGACGCGCCAAGCTCCCGGTTGTCCGTGCCCGCGGCGGTCTCGGCGAGTTGTTGAGCGAAGTGGAGCGTTATGAGCTGCGCCTGCTTTGCGACGAGGCTGAAAGCGCGCACAGCCTTCGCTGCGCTCTTGAGGCGCGGCCCGAGTTGAAAACCGCGCTGATTATCGTTGGGCCGGAAGGCGGATGGGCTGACGAGGAGCGGGCAGAGTGTATCGCCGCCGGGGTCGTCCCGATCAGCCTGGGCAAGCGGATACTGCGCACTGAGACGGCGGCGCTGCTGGCGCTCAGCCAAATTCTGTATGCGTCGGAAGCGTAGCCACGGTCCCGCTCCTGGTCTGGTAAACTGTTTCGCAATGCCTCGGCGCGGATGCGCCTGGCCGGTAAGACATGATCGATCTGCACAACCATATACTGCCTGGAGTGGACGACGGCGCGCGTGATCTCGCTGAGGCGCTGGAGATGGGTGAAATGGCTGTCGCGCAAGGCACGACGGTGATGGCCGCGACGCCGCATCGCTTCTCGCGCGGCAAAGAGCATAACGGCCGGTTTGTCGAGGAGGCGGTCGCGGGTCTGCAAATGGAATTGAACAAGCGCGGGATTGCGCTTCGCCTGGTGCCCGGCATCGAGCTGCCGATGCGTCCCGACACGCGCGAGTTGCTGCGAAACGGCGAGTTGATTCCTCTGGGCGGCAGAGACGGCAAGGTGGTCCTGATCGAGCCGCCGTTCGACCGTGTTCCAGCGTACGCGCTGCCGCTGCTTAAATCGCTGCAAGATGACGGCCTGACCCCGCTGATCGCGCATCCCGAGCGCAACAGCGAGTTGCAAAGCGACCTCGCGTTCTTGGAAACCTGCGCGGGCCTCGGGATGGCGATTCAACTCACCGCAGGATCGATTCTCGGTAAATTCGGGCCGCGCGCCGAAGCCGCGGCCAAACGCATTGCATCGCGTCAGGGCTGGAAGATCGTGATCGCCTCAGACGCGCATGAGCGGCACGAGCGAACTCCAGGTGATATGCGTCTGGCTGCTGAGAAAGTCGCTTTGTGGCTGGGCGGCGATGCCGAAGCGCGAGCAACCGCGCATTACATGGTGGAAGAGCTTCCACAGGGCTTTTTGCGGGGTGTGTTAGGTTAGTTGTACTCTGTCAGACGGTTGCGCGTGCCCTATCCGGCCTCACGGCCACCTTCCCTGAAAGGGAAGAAACTTTATATCAAGCTGGGATTACTTTAGCGCTGCGCATCTGAACCAGGAGTGCGTTATTCGAGACGCTTACAGACGGTACGGCTCGGTCAAAGCCTACTAGCGTGGATTGTCGCTTTCGTCTTTAGCGACCGATGTTTTCCAGATAAGTTGCTGAGTGGTGATTGAGATAGGGTTACTTGCTTTTCGCCGATGTTGACCTGAACTTTAAAATTTGCAGGTTTCGGACATTAAAGAGCGTTAGCTGACCAGTCTACTGGGTTACTTTTATTTCTTATTTTATGCGCGCTGCGGCTGTAGAAGGTTTGGTGCTTCTGGAGCGCCACAAACATGGCATGTAAAAAAACCCCTTCAATGTTCGTTGAAGGGGTTGATATTTTGGAGCGGGAAACGAGATTCGAACTCGCGACCACCTCGTTGGCAACGAGGTGCTCTACCACTGAGCTATTCCCGCAGGTTTTCGGCTGCGTGTTCTACCGAACCAAGCGACAGTGCCTTGGCCGGAGAACGGTTCAAATTATAGCCAATGACGTTTTGGATTGTCAAGGCGGCAGAGCAAAAAAGTTGGTGGGCGAGGGGGGATTTGAACCCCCACTCCCGAAGGAACTGGTTCCTAAGACCAGCGCGTCTGCCGTTCCGCCACTCGCCCAACTGCGATTGCGCATTATCCGTGGCTTGCAGCCAGGGGCTGCGTCGCCGGGATCAGTCGCCTATGCGGCAACGATTATACCTGAAGGCGTCGCGCTGAGTCGCGGGTATTCGCCAGAATCGCTGATTGTCAGGCGCAGGTACAATATGTCTGAAAAATACGAAATGATCTTGCTTGGCGCGGCAGCTCAGACTCGCGCCGCTTGCCTACGCTCTTTGAGCGAGTTGTAAGACGCTCCTTACGTCGCGGTTCCGCTGATTATCGACATGACCACACCCTCTTCTCCCGGCACCAGACCTGAACCAAGCGACGATGAAACGAGCGGCGGCAATACAGACGCTCAACCGGCGCGGAACAATACCGCTCCGAGCAATGCCGCATCGGTGTCCGCGACCCCGGTCGTTCTTGACGATTATGACGATGACGACGCCGAGAATTACGACGACGAACTGGGCGGACGGGCGGCGCTGGATTTTGACGCTCCCGCGCGCGGCGGGCGGCGAGGACGCGCGGCGAGCGCTCCGCGGGATTTATCGTCGCTGATCGGCGAGTTCGAGGCCGAGCAGGAGCGCGCGCGGCGCGGAACCGCGCCCCCTGCCCCGCCAAGCCGACCATCTCAGGCGGCGGCGAGCAGCGCGAGCGAAACAGGCAGCGGCGCTGGAGCGGCGAGCATTGCGGACGGCGCTGAAGCGGCGCGCCTGCGCGGCGAGCTGGATGTCGAGCGCGGCAATCTGCGCCGGGCTCAAGCCGACCTGGTGAATGCGCGGCGCAAGGCCGAGCAGGAGCGCGCGCGAGCGGTGCAGGACGCGACCGAGCGCGTGATCCGGCAGTTTTTCCCGCTGTTCGACGATTTCGAGCGCGGGCTGATTACCACACGCGAGTCGCGCAACTATGATCAGCTGGCTAGCGGGGTGGAAGGGATTCTCCGCAACGCCGACGCTTTGCTGGCGCGGTACGGGGTGCAGCCGACGGAGTCACTCGGCAAGATGTTCGATCCCACGCTGCATGAAGCGATCGGGGTGGTGGAAACCACGGAAGAGCCGGAAGAAACGGTGATGGAAGAGTTGCGCAAGGGCTACACTCTGGGAGACCGCCTGCTGCGCGCGGCGATGGTGCGGGTCGCCCGCCGACCGGCTAGCGCGGATGCACCATCATCGAGCGTGGATGCGGAATTGAGCGAAGACACGGATACGGAGCTCGATGAGACGGTCGAGCCCGGCGCTGACGTATAGCATTGCTTTGAGAGCACTATTTGAATCGGCAGGCCGTTCATCTCGAAGGTTTTGTGACTTTTCGCCGGATAGTTCCAACAGACAGCTATGGCAACCCTGACTAATGTGGACGTCGGAGCGCGGGAGCCGGGAGCGGGCATGTCCCAGCTTGCCGCCGTGTCCGGCGGAATGGACGATCTCGCGGCGCAGTTCAACCAACGGCGTTATCGTCCGATGGGCGTGTCGGATCTGTTCGACGAGGCGTTCGAGCTGTACCGCAGCAATTTCATGCTGTTCCTGGCGACGGCGGCATTGATCCTGGTGCCTCTGAACGTGGTGATCTACGAGTTCGTCATGCCCAACCTGCGGACGGCCACGCAGCATATCGCGCAGAGCCAGTTCGATATGTCGCAGGTGTTCGACTTTTTGGGCGAGGCGACCAGCACGACGCTGACTGTACTTGTTGTCTATGCCCTGTTTTTCGTCGTGCTGAGTGGCGCGTCGATCGCGATTGCATCGAACCGCTATCTAGGCCGCCCGGCGGAAATGATCGGAGCGTACAAAACAGCGCTGAAGCGCACGCTGCCTTTGCTGCTGAGCGTGATTTTGGCTTTTATCGCTACGGCGGTGGCTTCGTTGTTTTGCATCATTCCAGGAATTTACGTGTTTTTCCGGTTCGCGCTACTGCCTCAAGTGGTGCTGCTGGAGCCTGCGCTGAACCCGCTGGCGGCGGTGAAACGCGCGTGGCGGATGAGCGGAGCGCATGTCTGGCGCACTATTGGGATCATGATTTTACTCGGGGTGATTTCCGGAGTGATTACGGTATCGCTGCAGGCTCCGATTCAACTGGCTTTGAGCCTTCTGCCGCTGGATTCGCTGCCGTTTCTGAGCGATATCGCGCGGCACCGGGATATCTCGCTCGATATCGCCGGCGTCACCGCTCACCTGCTGACGACCCCGTTTACGTTTGTCACACTGACCGCGTTGTATTACGATTTGCGCATCCGGGACGAGGGGTACGACATGGCGGTTTTGTCGGGCCAGCTTGGCTTCGGCGATCTGAAGCGCTGGATGGCGGGAGCGCTGCCGCCCGCCGCCGCGCCGGCGCGCGCGCTCGCGGCGAGTGTGCGGTCGCCGGGGGTGAAGCCGGTGAGCAAGCGATTTTGGGGACGAAAACCGGGAGCGGGCCAGTGAGAAACTTGTTCGGCATTCCGGCGAAGAGATACTTGGCGGTGTGCTCGGTCGCGGCGGCGCTTTGCGCGATTATAGTGTCGCCCTGCCGGGGCTACGCCCAGGCGCAAGCGGACTTCCGGGCCGCGCCGATGACGCCTACCCAGTACACGGACGCTTTGGCACGGGTGCAGGCCGACTGCGTGGCGGCGGAAGCGGCGCAGGGCGATGCCTTGTCAGCCGGCCGGGCGATGTCCGATCTCGCTCCATTGCTGCGTGTGGCCGTTCTGGAAAGTTCAGCAGGAAGCGGGCGCGGGGAGCTGGTGTTCGCCGACAATCGGTCGCTGGCCGGACTGATGCAGGCGGCGGGGTTGGCGCAAGCGACCAGGGATGAATCCGCCGCCGAGGCGAGGAGCGACCGCTGGTCGTCGATTGCCGAAGATATCGGGCAGGTGCGCGGCAGCTTGCCGGGAGCGCAGGGCGCGGTATCCAGCGGCGATGCGCGGGCGCTGGCGGACCGGGTGCTGGCGGGTTCGGATTTCGCGTCGGAGCCGCTGCCGCCGAAATCAGTTTGGGATCGGATGGGCGACGCGATGACGCGCTGGCTGAACAGGCTGCATTTTCCGCATGTCAAACCGGTTTCCGCGCCGACTACCCAGCTTTCGCCTATCGTGCCGGAAATTATCCTGATGATTATCGGCGCGACGGCGATTGGGCTGATCGTCTATTTTTCGGTGGTCTGGCTGCGCGAGCGGCAAGCCCGCACCCAGCGTCAGACTCGGGCCAGCCAGCTTGATCTGGCGTTTACCGCCGAGGAAAAAGAGTTAGTCGCCACTCATAATTTCGACAGGCTGCGGGCGCTGGCCGAGGAAGCGGCGCAGGGCGGCGATTACCGTTCCGGGTACCGATTAATGTTCCTGGCGATTTTAGTGTATCTGGACGCCGAGGGGGCGATTCGGCTGGACCGGGCAAAGACCAACTGGGAATATTTGCGGTCGCTCCCGTCCGGGAGCGGAGGGATGCGGGAGATTTTGCGTCCGGTGGTGCGGGAATTCGACAGGATTTGGTACGGCGAGCATCCGGCGCTGCAACGCGAGTTCGATCTCGCCGCCGGAGCTTACGCGTCGGCGCAATCAACGCTGGAGAGTGAGCGGGGAAGCGTTGATACGAGCAAACTGGCGGCGTCCGCATCCGGCGCGGCAGCGAGGCCACGCTGATGGCACTGGGAAGCAATCGAGCGGGCGGGCGGCGCGATTTGACCGGGCTTCTGGTGATCTTGGCGCTGTTCGTCATGGCGGGCTTGGTGATCTTTCATTCGGATGAAAGCGGGCCGCAGACAGTGTCCGTGGAAGAGCGCCAGGACCCGAGCGTGGACAATACGCGCGGCAGCGGGTCGCATGGGCTATATACCTGGGTGGGGCAGCTTGGCTACCGGAATCAAATTTGGCGACGCGACTTTTTGTCGCTGCCGAGCGATGCCAAAGTGGTGTTTTGCATCGCTCCCGACCTTCCGGCGAACCAGCAAACGTTTCTGGGACAAAGCGGTGGCGGAGGCGGCGATGACGATAGCGGCGACGACGACAGCGACGCGCCTAACCGATTGACCAGCGCGGAAGGCGCGGCTGTGCGCCGCTGGGTAGCCGGCGGCCGAACGTTAATTTTGTTCGCGTCGGGGCTGCCGCCGGTGCCGACCAACAGCAAAAACGACGACGGCAGCTACGACCATAACGCCAGTTTCGGGGCCGAGATGAATTTGCAGTCGCAAAGCGCTCTCGGGAACGGCGGCGGGCGGAGGTATTTCGCGCCGATGCAGCCGTCCTACTGGACGCAAGGTGTCAACAATATCACGATTCACGCTCGCGGCGATTCGCCCGCGTCCCGGTTCGTGTTTTTGACGGGCACCCGGTCCGAGGTACTGTTTGGCGATACCGTGGTCGTGCAGAACCATCACAAGCATCCGGCGTCGGCGACGTATCTGCCGGAAGCGGTGGCGCTGGTGACCACGATTGGCAAGGGGCATGTGGTGGCGGTAAGCGATGACGAGTTCGGCTGCAACGCCAACTTGACGCGGGACGGCAACGCGCAGTTTATCGCGAACATTTTGCAAAATACGGCGCGGCGCGGCGATCGGGTGCTGTTTGACGAGTACCACCGCAATTCGGGCGGCGCACCGTCGCCGAGCATCTGGTCGGCGCTGGGCTCGCCAGTGCAATATGGCATCATGCAGCTTGGGCTGGCGGCGCTGGTGGCGCTTCTAGTGCTCGCGCCGAGGCTGGGGCGACCGGAGCCGCTGAACCGCTCGACGGGGCATTCCACGGCGGAGTATGTGGCGTCGCTGGCGGGGCTTTACCAGAGCGCCCACGCGACCAGTACGGCTTTGGAGACGATCTACCGCCAGTTTTTGCGGGAAATTTGCGCGTGCTACGCTTTGCCGACCGACACCACGCTGGAGCGCATGGCCGAAACAGCGGCGCGTCGGGGCGGGGTGAACGGCGACGATCTGCGGCGGCTTCTGATCGCGTGCGAGCAGGCTTTGGACACCGACAGCAGCGGCAGGAACCGGGCGGTGTCCGATCAAGAACTTATTACGCTGGTGCGCGCCATCGAGCGCTTTCGGAAGGAGCTAGGGATTGGCTGACGAAGTACAAGAACCGATATTTGGAGTCGACGCCACTGATGCTGTGCCAAGCGACGGCGCTTCGGCGGGAACGGAAGTGCCGCTGGGCTATGCCGACGCGAATCCGTTTGCGGACGGCGCCGCTGACGCCGCCGACGTGCCGGGGCGAGTGATTCCGCCTTCCGGCAGCGGAGTGGCTGAGGTGGCGGCGGCGGCGCAGCGGATTGTCGCCGAGGTGCACAAGGCGCTGGTCGGGCAGGACGAGACGCTGGAGTTCGCACTGGCCGGATTGATCGCGGGCGGCCATGTCCTGCTGGAGGGCGTTCCCGGCACGGCCAAGACGCTGCTGGTGCGCTCATTGGGGCTGGCGCTTGCCGTGGATTTCGGGCGGGTGCAGTTCACGCCGGACTTGATGCCGTCGGATATAACGGGTACGCGTGTCTACGACATGCAGCGGGGCGAGTTCTCGTTCCGCAAGGGGCCGATTTTTACCAACCTGCTGCTGGCCGACGAGATCAACCGGACGCCGCCGAAGACGCAAGCGGCTTTGTTGGAGGCCATGCAGGAGCGTCAGGTGACAATCGACGGAGAGCCGTTCGCGCTGCCGCCAATTTTTATGGTGTTCGCCACGCAGAACCCGGTGGAGTTCGAGGGCACCTACACGCTGCCGGAAGCGCAGCTTGACCGGTTTCTGCTGAAGATCCGGGTCGGGTATCCGGGGCAGTCCGAGGAAGAGGAAGTCCTGCGCCGCTACCACCACGGGTTTGACGCCGCCGCGCTCGCTACAGCAGCCATCCAGCCCGCCGTGGACGCCGAGACAGTCCTGCGTATCCGCGCTATCGCCCAGCAGGTGCGGGTGGAGGACGCGCTGTTCCGCTACATCTCCGGCCTCACCGCCGCTACTCGCGCTCACCGTCAGATCGTGCTGGGGGCCAGCCCACGCGCCTCAATCGCGCTACTACAAGTGAGCAAGGCGCTGGCGGCGATGCGCGGCCGCGATTTTCTGATTCCCGACGATATCAAATCCATCGCGCCTGCCGTGCTGCGCCATCGGTTGATTTTACGGCCTGATGCGGAGATTGAGGGAGTATCGGCGGATCAGGTGATCGACGATATTCTGGACGGCCTGGAAGTGCCGCGTTAGTTGACTCTTTAGGAGAATTAATACTCTGGCGGCGTTGGAAAACTGGAGGCTGGTCATGAGGCGTGCCGGCGTAACTTTGATCGAGCCTTTGGTGTAATAGCTGTCATTGGCTTACTGGTAGCTATCGCGTTCCCTGTCTGAGCCGCATGCGTGACAGGGGCGGTTGACGTAGTGCCTCAGTAATGAGCGTCGACTTGGCGAAGCGCTCCTGCTTTACACGCGCGACAACGATGATCTTACGGTAGCCTCCACGTGGGGATGAGTAGGGAAAATTTATCCATACGCCAAATATACCGATATCTTTCACTGTCCGTCTAATGTAACCACCGCTTTGCCTCCCTATTATCCTGTTTCCTATGGAATCAACAGCAATGTGGCAAAAACGGTAGTAGTTTCGAACAGAGGTGCAAAAACAACTGGAATCGTCTTCGGCAGCCTACCCGCGAGTACGGTTTTATTTTGCGAGATCGTTCATTCGACGGCAGAAATTACTCTGCCCAGCGAGGGCATGCTTCTGGCCGAGGAAATCCGCTCGCTGTTTCGACCG
>CAXSEA010000011.1:18647-29301 GCA_964235675.1 uncultured Armatimonadales bacterium
GTTTGGGAATAGTGTCTCCGAACTCGCGATGCGGTTTTCGTGTGGTGCCCTCGACAAAAACGTGCGCTACGCGACAGGCCCAATGCTTGCTAATCCGCAAGCGATTTTGCGAGGGAGATGGCCGACACGAGAATGATTCCAATTAAGTATTCTGCGACAGGCACACAAAATGGCTGTCGCCGCGGCGCGTCTCAGCCGGTAGCAATGCGGAGACTTCAACGAGTAAGCCAAACATCAGCGGCATGGGATACCCCTGGGCAGCGGGATCGCAAAACGATCAGTTTGCCGCGACTTTTAGCACTCGATGAAGATTAGAGCATAGCCGAAAAAGCAAAGGTAGAACGACAATGCGCTTGCTGTTCAAGTCAACCGTCAGTAAAGTGTTAGCCGGAGTTGTGGGAATTGTTTGCGTGGCGATCGGCTTTGTAGCGTTTGATTTCTTCACGTTCGAGAAGCGTGTGACGCATTACGTCCGGCTTCCGATTCTGGATAATGGCACTCGAATCGGCCTATTAGCCGTCCCTTTCAAGTTTGTCGAATGGACAACGCCTTCGCTCTCAAAACTGTCGCCTTTTCAACTGATAAGACTCAGCTACCCGGCTTCATACATGTTTGTGCCCACAACATTTGGGACTTTGCACACAACGACGCATTTCGCTTTGACGGACGTCGCGCAATTGAAAGGGCACGTGCACATTGCTTCGCCTGAAGATGCAGTTACTTTTGTGCGACTGCCAGCCACGCCGGAACTTAACGGGTGCATCGGGAGGCCAAAAGAGGCTCAACGGGAAATAGTGAGTTTGTCAAGCTATCGCAAGCTTCCTTTACAATGGCAGCGAGTACAGCCGTTAGGCGTGGACTCCGATTCCGCATCTTTGTTTGTTTTGCCGGATGCCGTCTTTACGCGCAGCAAAGTCAATCCTATTGCAGTCACCCACATTGCGGGTGGGTACAGAATCGTCCGCACCATTGTGAGTTCTACGGAAGATTGGTTCCCTCAGTTTCAAACGGTACAGGAGGACGTTGGATATACAGGTTCTTACAAGTGCAAGATACTGAGCGGCAAGCTGGCTCCTGAAAGCTTGCTGAAGTACCAGAATTATCCAGACACGCAAAGCGACCTGCTGCCGGCGGCAAAATTCAGCACTCGTTCAGCACCGTGACGGTGAGCAGGGCGACGTCGTCGGAGAGGCCCTGGTTGCCGTCGGCGTCGCCTCCGGCGTAGCTGACGGCGGCGTGGTAGATATAATCGGCGAGGTCGGCGGCGGCGTGGGGGCTGACCCAGGGGCCGGGGCGACCAGTGGCGCGGGCGTAGTAGCGTTGGGCGATTTCCGCGACGCCTTCGGAGCCGAGCATGTCTTTGCCGTTGGGGTGGCGTGCCTCGGTGATGCCGTCGGTGAAGAGAATCAGGCAGTCACCGGCGCAAAGCCGGGTGGTTTTCTCGGTCTGCTCGGCATTTTTGTCCACGCCGACGACCAGGCCGGTGGAGGCCATGGCCTCGATTTCGCCGGATTGCTTGAGCAGCAGCGGCGGCTCGTGGCCAGCGTTGCAGTAGCGCAATTCTCCGGTTTCGGGCGAGTAGACTCCATAGAACATCGTGACGAACGAGCGGAACTGCCGGTCCAAAGTGACGGCTTGGTTCACGCGCTGCATCACCGTGGCCGGCTCCTGCGGAGTTTCGGGGGCGAAGGCGCGCAGCAGGGTGGTGACGAGCGCGGTCTGGGCGGCGGCTTCCACTCCGTGGCCGGCGACGTCGCCGATGAGAAGGCCGACGGAGCCGCCTGGGAGCGGGATGGCGTCGTAGAAGTCGCCGCCCATGTGCATCTCCTGGATGGCGGGCTGGTACAGGGAGCCGATGGCGAGGCTCCGGCCGCCGATTTCGGTGGGCACCTCGGGCAGAAGGGCGCGCTGAAAATTTTCGGTGAGCTGGCGCAGGTGGGCGTGCTCGCCGCGCACTTCCTGCTCGCGCCGCTGGGCCTCCTGCTCGCGGCGGCGCGCCTCGCGCTCGGAGTCGATGATGCGTGCCAGCTCGTCGGCGCGGACGCGCTCCTGCTGGGCGACCAGTGTTTCCCGGTGACGAGCGCTGGCTTCAGCCTCGCGGGCGGCGCGCTCGCGCTCATAAGCGGCTTTTTGACGCTTCGACGTATCCGCACGGTTCTGCTCGGCTTTGCGCTGGCCGATCAAGGAGCGGTAGCAGAGAATTCCCGCTGGAATCTGAGCGCCCGCCGCGACAAGCAGGTGGTTGATAACGGCGTCGTACTGCCAGTGATGGGTGAGCGTGACGGTGTGCCAGCGCGTGGCGATCAAATTCAGCAGCAAGGATACGGCAGTCACTCCGAGAACCCACCGAACCTGGCGCGTGGTGAGAGTCAAGAAGATGACGATCACATAGACCGGCGTGATGTTGATGTGCTGCGCATAGCGAATGTCTACCAGGAATGCCGCCGTGAGCAGCAGGCAGATGCTGAGTTTCAGTCCAATGTGCGGCTCGGTTTCAGCGGGGTCTTGCAGATCGAGCCCGAGATATTGCTGCTCCGCCTCGGCGGCGGTCAACGGCTGCGACGCTGTTGGACCGGACGCAGAGAGGAAGAGATGGCTATCTTTGATACTGGGCACGATTACTGCTTGGTTGGGCTGGGCGGTCTGCTCGGGAAACGCGAAATCGCGGCGCGTCGGGAGGATGCGGCTCATTTGCTTTGCAGGCATAACTGAATTTACTTACCTTCACTTACGCGGGCATGCGCGAGGTTGTATAATGGTCAGGCTTGATCCCGAATGGAACAAACCATCTGGGGGAGCAGTCTATCAATGAGCATGAACAGTGATAGATACGGTTCAATGCACCGATAGTTCCCGTAACAACGAGTTTGCCGGACGATTGCTGTTTCAGTTGCTGAAGAAAGAACTTTTTCAGCTGCCGCACAGCGTATGCGCATACTCTAGTTATTCCATAAGCACCCGTACACCAGGAGCAAATCAGATTATGAAGACATCAACAGTTACCCGCAAAGTCGCCGCGCTTGCCGCGTGCGCATTCGCCTTTACCGGCATCGGCTTGGCCGCTCAGACCGCGAGCGCCCAGACCGCCCCCGCCCCTCACATGAACATGATTCAGCGCCACCCCACCATGACTGCATTGGCCGCCGCAGCCGCGACTCACCATATGCTGAAAGTCAAGGCGATGCACGACAAGATGATGGGTCGTCACCTGAGCTTCGCCGAGCGCCATCCTACCATGAGCGCCATGGCCGTCGGCGGCGTCACCCACCACGAGATCAAAGCGCACACCGCTCACTAAGCGAGTTCCGGCGGCATGTGAACCGCAGGTCTGAAATATCCCCAGGCAACGTTTATTGCGTCGCCTGGGGATATTTTTGTCAGGCGATGATTCGGGCCAAGCGACGCCGGTGAATGCGGCTGTTTTCTACCGGCAACGCGTTTTATTGCTACTGTTGCCTCACAATATAAATTGTATTATACTAATACTGGCATGTTTCAACAAGCGTGTCACTATGATCGTCGGTTTGCGAGAAGCTAAGGATTGCGCGAAATCGTATCGATTAACTTACTTTTGTTGTAACGACCTGTCCCGCCCTTTGCACTTCAGGGGTGCTAATGCGGTGCGGCTCCGCATCCATAACGCGCGGCCGCTTGCCTGGTATGTTTTGACGGTCTCCTCTCTGTCGGTCAATGAGCGAGTCATTGCTTTGACTGGCAGATACCATATCTCAATTAGGAGGATTGATATGGCTGTTGATTTGAAGAAGCCGGCTTCGATATTCCGGTCGATTTCGGCTTTTGCCGCTCTGCTCGCGGCTGTCGCCGGGCCGGCGCTGCCAGGCGTTCCCGCGAAAGCGGATACGGTGGCGGCGGACGGGGCGGTGGGCGCGAATATCGCCTGGGAGAACGGGACCGCTCCTTACTGGTATTCCGAAATCCAGCGGCAGGGATTGTTCAGCATCGTCGGCGGCATGGCATCGGAGCATGACTCCGAAATCCGCAAAGGATTGCTGGAGCTGGACTGGGGCATGGATCATCAAGCCGCCGACGGCTCGTTTCCGGAAAGCGCGGGCGCGGGAATCGGCGAGCAGTTTCACTGCAACTCCTGGTTTGTGGAGGCGGCGGCGCACGCGGCTTTGCTGCTGAAATTATACGCGCCGACCACGTACACGCCTGACGCGGCGTACTACAATTCTCAAATCGCGCGGCTGACGGCAAGTGCGCATTCCGGGTGCGAATGGCTGATGTCGCCTAAAATTCAGCCGGAAGGGTGGGCGTTCGATTCCGACTGCGCTCATCGTCGCTATCTGTTGGCCTCGGCGCTTGCCGAAACCGCCGCGCTGACCGGCGACGCCGCTCTAAAGGCCGATTCGCTGACCTACGTCAAAGACGGCTTGTCGCGGCAGCTGGGCGCGGGATGGAGAGCGGCGATCACCGAAAACAGTGACGGCACGTACCCGGCGGCGACTTTGCTCGCGCCGGGGGCGGCGGCTCCAGCGAACACGGTGAAGATTATTTCCGCCGTCGGCGTGAATCCGGAGAAGAGCGGCTATGACACCGAGTACCAGTGCACGGGGATGTATCTCGCGAACGTCTACTATGACTACTGCACCGATTCCACGATCAAGCAGGAGCTGATCGCGATGACACGCGCCGGGCTTGCCTGGGAATTGGGCGAGGTCGGGCCGGACGGCACTGTCAGCACTATCGGCGACAGCCGGATTGGGATCGAGACAAACCGGACGGGCAACATCAAAGAGCCGACCAAGGGAGTGACGCGGGGCGCGTTTAATCAAGGCTACGTGCATACCGGCGACGAGATCGACAATACCTACGCCACGCGGATTTACGATCAAGGGATGCCCATTGACAGCAATGCCATTTCTCCCTATGGAGCGGTGGACGGTAACGAGGCCTGGGAGCATAATAAGACGCTGCCGTGGTCGATCGGCGGCCAGCAGATCGCGGCGGATTATGTGGAAGAGGGAATAGCGCAGGAGAACGACGCGCTGATTCAGCAGGGATTGCTGATTTTCCACTGGGGCTTCGTGCATCAGAAGAGCGACGGCTCTTTCGGCACCACGGAGGCGCCTTGCGCGGGCGCGGCGGCGTTTATCGAAGCCGCCGCGCGCGCGGCAAGCGAATTGAAAGCCTACGCGCCGAAGACCTACACGCCCGCGACAAACTACGTCGCTTGGGCCGAGGCGACGCTGCCGAAATGCGCGCAGTGCTTGAACTGGCTCACGACGCGCGGCAGCGGGATCGCGGCGCAGTCTGGAATTGCCGATTCGCCGAGCGGCTTATGGACTGTCGCGGCGGCGCTGGCGGAAACGGGCCGCAATGCTTCGGTCCCGGCGATGCAAGCGGAATCGCGCCAGTTCGCCGCGCGGGCGATGGCGTTCCAGATGCCGTCGGGCGAAGAGCCGGAGAACGGCGCATTGAACGTGACCGATCAGGGCGTCGGCATGAACTTCGCGCAGCACTATCTCGCCGCCTGCACCGACCCGGCCAGTGTCGGCGAGGCGACCGCGGCTGTGAATTCAGGGCTGGAGTTTGAGGGGCAATATATCAGCGCCGCCGGGAATATCGAGCAGGGCGCGGAGCCGTCGCTGTTGGAGTTGCAGCGCACGTTCGGGATGGCCGAGAATTTGCCCGACGGCGAGTATTTTACTATTGTCCGGGCGCGTCTCGGGGGCTTGCCGACCGAATAGCAGCTTGTTTTACGAGTCCGGATGCGAGAGCGCGTCCGGACTCGTTTTGTTTTGAATCTTCCGTTTTGGGCAAGATCATGCCATGCCCAATACTTCCTTAGCCGCCGCGAAATTCCAGTCGTCGAATCTTACGTTCGCCTTGCACCGCTGGGGTGCGAAAAGCGACGCGCCCGCAATTCTGCTGCTGCATTATTTCGGCGGCTCATCACGCGAGTGGGATATTATCGCGCCGCTTCTGGCCGAGCGCGGCCACTTCTGCGCGGCGCTCGACGCGCGGGGCCACGGCGACAGCGACGCGGCTGAACGCTATACGGTCGGCGACATGGCAAAGGATTCTTTGGCGGCGGCTGATGAAAGCCGCTTTCATTCCCACCCGAACGGATGGATACTCGTCGGCCATTCCATGGGCGGCAAAACGGCGCTCGATCTCGCCGCATCCGCCCCCCCAGGGCTGCGGGGACTAATCTTAATAGCCCCCTCCCCGCCCACACCGCAGCCGGTGAGCGATGCAGAGCGCCGGCAGGAAATCGACAGCTACGGGGACGCGGCGGCGTCGGAGAAGTCGGCGATTCAAATTGCGGTTGTGCCGTTGCCCGAGGCAGCGCTGACTGTCTTTGTCGAGGATAATCTGCGCACGAACAAAGGCGCGTGGATAGCGTGGATGGAAAATGGAACGCGGGAGGATATCAGCGAGGTTACGGCAAGGATTCAGCTGCCGACTCTGCTCATTACCGGTGGGAAAGACCCGGTGATACCGCAAGAAGTTTATGAGCACGAGGTTGCGGAGCGTTTGCCCCGCCGTCCGGAGCGGATGGTAATTCCCGAGGGCGGGCATCTGATTACGATGACTCATCCGGAATTGATCGCGCGAAAAATCGCGGAGTGGGCGGCGTCGTTGTCGGAATGACGCAAAAAATCGCCCCCCAAAATACGAGTGTCTTGGAAGGCGATGTTCTCGCGTAAAGTTACGCGTCTAGTTGCGGATGTCCACCGGGCCCATCCGCCTTAATTTTTTTAGGGCACGCAACTCAATCTGCCTAACCCGTTCGCGGGTCACCTGGAAGCGCTGGCCGACCTCTTCCAAGGTATGTGCATATCCGTCTTCAAGGCCGAAGCGCAGACGGACGACATCGCGCTCGCGCTGGGTCAATTTTTCGAGTACCTGATCTAACTGCTCGCGGCGAATCAAGTTCACCGCCGCATCCCCGGGCGAGGACGACGTATTCGCCGCTTGAATGAAGTCGGCGAGTTGCGCCGAATCCTTTTCACCCACCGGCGTCTCCAAGGACAAAGGCTCGGAGGCGATGCGCATGATCTCGTTCACGCGCTCCACCCCAACGCCCATCTCCTCGGCCAATTCTTCCTGGGTCGGCTCGCGGCTGAGCTGCTGCCGCAGCATGCCGGAAGTACGAACCAGCTTGTGAATCGTCTCGGCCACATAGACCGGGATACGAATCGTTCGTCCTTGGTTGATGACGGCGCGCGCGATGGCACGCCTAATCCACCAGGTAGCGTAGGTACTAAACCGGTAGCCTTTCGTGTAGTCGAACTTCTCAACTGCGCGAATAAGGCCGATGTTGCCTTCCTGAATTAAGTCGGCCAGTGAGATACCGGGCACGCTGTAGCGGCGCGCGATGGAGACCACGAGACGCAGGTTGGCTTCCGTGAGCACATCCTTCGCCTTTTGGTCGCCGCGCGCGACTCGCTTCGCCAGCTCGATTTCCTCGTTTGCCGTGAGCAGACGCGTGCTGCGCGTTTTGCGCATCCACATCTGCAGAGTTTCGTCTTTCGGCTGATCCGCCTCGCGGGCTTCAGCCTTGGTCGTCGCCATGCCGGGGATGGTGGTGCCGCTCTCTTCAGAGTTGCCCTCGCCTTCCTCGTCGCCGTTTGAGCTTTCCTCGTCCTCCGCCGCATCGAGATCGACTAAACCGATCGCCTGCTCGCCCAAAGGAGAATCCATCTCCTTCGAGTCGTCCATACTGTCGTCACGGGAGGTCAGCGCAGTGATGCGCTGCTCCTCCGGGTCATAATTGATACCCGCAGCAGCGTCGTTGAGGAAGTCGTCGCCATCGCCTAGTCCGCGTTCTTTAACCAACATGCTCCCCATTGTTCATCCCCTTGATCGTCAACGAACAAAAATTAATAAGTGCGCCAACGCAGTAATTCAACAACTTATCCATTAATTCCTTTATATAAACAGGAAAATCGAGGGGCAAAGTTCCCTCTCTTTTCTCGCCCGGAAGGGTCGAGAACTGCCGTTCACACACCATTGTCACGGCTTGGCATAAGCGCTGTACTCCTATAGTGTACAGCAACTCACTCGCCGCGTCGGTAACCCAGCCAACGTTTATATAAAATTTTTTGTTTGTATACCCATGGTGAGGTCCGCCGACACCGTAAAGGTTTCAGGCGGCGATAGCTAATCGCCTCATGAGCGTTGTTCGACGTCTATTTCGGCTAATCCTGCTGAAGGCTCAACGCTTGCAAAAATATTTTGACGAGGCTACCGTCCCACTGCGATCCCGCGCCGGAGTGGAGCTGCTGGGCGGCTTTCTCGTGGGAGTAGGCCGAGCGGTAGGCGCGCTGAGAAGTCATCGAGTCGAATGCGTCGGCGATAGCCAGCAGGCGCGCGCCGAACGGTATCTCGCGCCCGACCAGATGATCGGGGTACCCGCTGCCGTCGACATGCTCGTGCAAATGGCGCAGAATGGGTAGCACCTGCGGAGTAGAGTTGGCTAAGGCGGACGATAGATGGGTCGGCAACAATAATTGTTGCCGGAGAACGGTGGTTTCCTCGCTGGTTAAGGTGCCTGGCTTATTCAGAATTAGGTCAGGGATCGTGACTTTGCCCACGTCGTGCAGCAGCGCCGCGCGCCGGAGTATGCGCAGATCGTCGCGCCCGAGACCGGCCTCGCGCCCGAGCATCTCGGCGTAGACCGCGACACGCTCGCTGTGCGCCTGCGCGTAGCCGACTTTCGACTCGATCAAGCGGGCCAAGGCTAGAAGTATCTGCTCGGCTTCATCAACTTCGTCGCGGAGTGCCTTGATCCGCAGCAGAGCGCGGATGCGCAGCACCAATTCACTGCGATGAAACGGCTTGGCGAGGACGTCGTCGGCACCGGCTTCCATCGCGCGGGTGCGATCCACGGCGCAGTTGCCAGCGTGCGGGGTGAGCAGCAGCAGCGGAACATGCGCGGCGCGGGCATGCGATTTGATGCCGCCGCACACCGACAGAAGATCAGCGGCGGGCATCGCGAGGTCCAGCGCGATGAGATCGACCCCGCTGCCGTTCATCGCGCGGGCCATCTCCCAGGGATTGTCCGACAACAGCATCTCGAAATCCGGCTCGCCGCGCAAAATCGCTTCCATTAGCACCCGGCTCATCGGCTCGTCGGCTACCAGCATGATCCGACGCCGGGTCAGCAGCCGGACGGGAACCGACGGGTCGCTCTCGGCATTTGTTGTGGGTTGAAGTGTCGGCATGGCAAGAGTCCGGATGCCTCCGGCGGCCAGGCTCGGCCTGGCCTTTTGCCGCCAAGCTGAGGCAGCTTGGCGGAGTTGACAGCACGGCGTTGTGTTCGCTTTACTAAACTTTTTATTTTTCTCATTGCCCTGACGCGCCAGCGGCAGTGCAATGTGAAAAATGGCCCAGCGGCCAAAGAGCGATTCCGAAATCCTGAGTTAACCTATTATAAGGCACTTATATTCGAGTGCCACGAAATTCGCGCCCTTCTTAGTTCGTACCACCTTCATGCAGTTTTTCGAGAGTGAAAACATCTACTCGCTGAAAGAAGCGGTCGATACGGCTACCGACGCGGTGCGGCAGGCTTTTCCCGACCGGTTTTGGATCGTGGCGGAGATTGCCAGCATCAATTCGAGCCGGGGGCATGTTTATATCGATCTGGTGCAGAAGGATGCCGGGTCGGGAAGCGTGCTCGCCAAGACCAAGGCGATGGTTTGGCAGTACAGCGTAAAGACGGTGCTGGGCGGGTTCGCGTCGGGAACGGGCATGACGCTGGAGGCGGGCATGAACGCGCTGATGTGTGTCACGGCGAGTCTGCACGCGGTGTACGGGCTGGGATTTCAGATTCACGCGATCGACTGCGACTTTTCGCTGGGGGAGATGGCGCGTCGCAAGCGGGAGACGATCGAGCGGCTGGAGCGCGAGGGGCTGACCGAGCTGAACAAGGATTTGGCTTTGCCGATGGTGGCGCAGCGGATTGCGGTGATTTCATCGAGCACGGCGGCGGGGTACGAGGATTTCGCGCATCAGCTGGCGGCAAACCCCGGCGGGTACCGGTTCCGGCACATGCTGTTCGAGGCGTCGGTGCAGGGCGACGACGCCGAGCGGAGCTTGATCGCGGCGCTGCATCAGGCGCGGGCGCTGGCGCAGTATTTCGACGTGGTGGTGATTATTCGCGGCGGAGGGTCGAAGACCGATCTGCACTGCTTCGACAGCTACGCCTTGGCGCGGGAGATGGCGACGTTTCCGTTGCCGGTGATTACCGGAATCGGGCACGAGCGCGATGATTCCGTCGCCGACCTGGTGGCGCACACGCGCTGCAAAACGCCGACCGCCGTGGCCGAGTTTTTGCTGCGCGGCGCGATGGAGTTCGAGTCGCAGTTGATCGAGCTGCAGATGCGGGTGGCGCGGGCGGCATCGGCGCGGCTGGAAATCGACCGGCACACGCTGGATACGGCGGCTCATCGCTTGCAAGCGGGGGTGATCCAAGCGGTCCGGTGCGAGAGCCAGTCGCTGCAAACGGCATCGGAGCGGGTGCGGACGGGAGCGCTGCTGCAAATCGAGCGGGAGCGCGGGCTGATCGAGCGGGCCGGCGATAAAGTGGCGCTGCTTGACCCAGTGAATATTTTGCGACGCGGCTACAGCTTGGTGCGGCTGGCGAAATCGGGCAAGCTGGTGCGGTCGGTGGAAGACGTGCAAG
>CAXSEA010000012.1:0-21363 GCA_964235675.1 uncultured Armatimonadales bacterium
ATCTGCAACTGCAACGGCGTCTCCAAAGAGATGCTGGTGAAGTGCGTCGGCAGCGGCAAGCGGACTTTGAAATCCGTCATGGACGCCACCCGCGCCGGGATGGGCTGCGGCTCGTGCAAAAAGCTGGTGCAGGAAGTGGTGGAATGGGCCGCCGAAGGCGAGATGGAGGAAGACCCGTCCATTCACTATTATGTCCCCAGCATCCCCTTGACCAAGCCGGAGCTGATCGTCGCGATCAAGGAGCGGGGCCTGCGCTCGGTGTCCGCCGTGTTCGAGGCGCTCGCGGGCGGCGTGGAAGACGTCGGGAGCAAAATGGGCTTATCGTCGCTGCTCAACATGGTTTGGGGCAAGGAATACGAGGATGAGCGCGACGCGCGCTTCATCAACGACCGCGTCCACGCCAACATCCAGAAAGACCGCACCTTCAGCGTCGTGCCGCGCGTCTATGGCGGCGTCACCAACGCCCACCAGCTCCGGCGCATCGCCGATGTCGCCGACAAGTACAGCGTGCCGATGGTCAAAATCACCGGCGGCCAGCGCATCGACCTGCTCGGCATCAAAAAAGAGGATCTGCCGAACGTCTGGAAAGATTTGGACATGCCGTCCGGCTACGCCTACGGCAAGACGTTCCGCACGGTCAAAACCTGCGTCGGCACCGATTTCTGCCGCTTCGGCCTCGGCGACTCCACCGCCCTCGGCATCAAGATAGAAAAACGGTTCCAGGGGATCGAGTCGCCCGGCAAGCTCAAGCTCGCCACGGCGGGCTGCCCGCGCAACTGCTCCGAAGCTTACGTGAAAGACATCGGTGCGGTGGCGATCGAAGGCGGGCGCTGGGAAATCTACGTCGGCGGCGCGGCGGGCTCGACCATCCGCAAAGGCGACCTGCTTTGCACCGTCGACTCGCATGACGCGGTCATCAAGATAACGGGCCGCTTTATCCAGTGGTACCGCGAGAACGGCAAATACCTGGAGCGCACCCATACGTTCATGGAGCGCATGGGCCTGGAAAAGGTTCGCAGCATCGTCGTGGACGACAGCGAAGGTATCGGCGAGCGCCTCGACGCCGAACTGCAAGTCTCTATCGACGCTTATGTCGATCCCTGGAAGGAAGCCTACGAGAACGCGACTCCCAACCAGTTCGTCTCTAACCTGGCGGTGGTAAACGCATGAGCACGCCAACAGAACTCACCGATACGGTCCATGAGCCGGAAAAGCTTCGTGACGCCTCCGCCGAAATCGACTACTGCGCCACGCCCGACGTGGAAAGTTCCGTCACCCAAGCCGAAGTGGGCACATACCACCTCGGCTCCATCGACCAAATTCCGGTCGGGGAGGGGCGGCAGTTCACGGTCGCCGGTCACGACATCGCCGTGTTCCACCTGCGGAGCGGTGATCTCTACGCGACGCAGGCATTCTGCCCGCACCTGGCCGGCTCCCTGTTCGACGGCCTCATCGGCGGCCACACCCTGATGTGCCCCCTGCACGCCTGGAAATTCGACATGGCTACGGGAACCTCTCTGGACGGGCACTGCGCGATCAAAACATATAACGTCGTGCAGGACTTCCGCGGCGACATTATCCTGGAAATGAAGTAATGAAAATAACTGAAATCAAGCTCTTTCGTTCCGAAAGGCTGCGTCGGCCAGACCGGAACTAAACGAATGCTCCATCCTTCTGGCTGACACTTACCCCGTCGATATGGCTAACCGGTGTTCGCCGCGCCCCGTCCCCGTGACAGGACTTATAAATTCGTCTGACCTCCCTTCCTTAGAAAAGGAGAACAACCAGAATACGTCCTGGTTTTAGGAACTTCCCTAAACCTTCCAAGAGCTATCCTGCCACGCGAAGGCACGCCCGAAACGGACGTGCAAGTTCATCGCAGGATTCTCAGGAAGGCAAGCCCGCCGGCGCTTGCTGAAGCAGCGTGCAGAGAGCGTCTCCTCCCGGTTGGCGGCTTCGATTTTGATGCTTCTTATGAACGCGGACGTCATTCATGGCGGAGGGAGCCGTTGATGATTTTGCGGATTTGGTTGAGTATCACTTCGTTGCCGGGGTAGCCGTAGGCGCAGTAGCGGACGCGGCCTTGCCGGTCGAGCAAAATGACCGTCGGCACATGCCGAATGCGGTAGCGCGACGACACGCGGCCGCCGGTGTCCAGCAGGACGGGAAACAGCGGCGGGGCATCCTTCGTGCCGCGCAGGAACTCAGGTAGGCGCGCGCCATCCACACTGATTGCCGCCATGCGGAAATTCAGATCGCTCCGGCGCTCGCTTAATTCCCGCAGCGACGGCATCTCCGCGCTCCAGGTATCGCACCAGAACGCCCAGAAGTTGAGCATGACCACCGCCGGTGCATCCTGTCCCGGCGTCTTCGGTTCCGCTGCCTGCGCCTGATCGTCATTTTGCCCGCTCCGCAAATCGCTGAGTCGCACCAGATGGCCGTGAATGTCGGGCAGAGCGAACTCCTCGGCCACACATCCAATTACCGGGCCCTCAGCCGTTTTTCCGGAACCCGAGGCTGAGGCTGAGGCTGAGGCTGTCGTGGTCACCGTCCCCGGAATCGTCCGGCTCTGCGCGCTGGCTCTATGCCTCTCCACACCTGGCGCAAGCAGCAGCAATAATGGTAGCAACTGGGCGAGCTTCACGCGGCGCATGGCGAAGTAGCGGGGACGCATGCCTAATCTCCTATCGTGATTTGTGCCAGATCGGTGCTGCCGCGCACTTCCGGCTGGTAAGTCAGCGCGGCGGCGGCGGCGAGGATGCGGTACGTTCCAGGCGTCTCGGCGCTGAGATGATAGATAAGCCGGGTCGTTCCTTTGGGCAAACTGTCGAAGGTGAACTCCACCCGGTCGTCGCGCGTCTCCTGGCGCGTGTAGCCGACATCGCCGTCCGACGAGTCAATCGGGTAACCCCCGCTTCCGCCGCCCTCGCCGTTATCCGCGTCGCTCACCACCTCGCACCCGGCCGGCAGGCGGTCTTCCACTTTCACGTAGCGGTAGTCGTTGTCCGCGCTGATCTCTAGAACGACGTCGATATCGGTGCCCGAAGCCACCGATGAGGCATGCGACGGATCGTGGATGTCGAACCGGAAATACCGCTTTACGGTAATGCCGTGCATCTGCGGCACGGCCAGATGCGCCGGAACCAGCGATGTCGTCACCTGCGAGATATAGAGCTGGCCTGGCCCACCCAGCTTCTCAATCACGACCGATTTGCGCCCCTGCATTTGCTCCGGCGTCAAGCTCACGACGAGCGAAGAGCCAGCTGGCTGGTTTACCGCGTTCAACGCGCCGACGCTCTGGCCGTCCAGCAGCACCCGCGCCGTGTAGTTGGCGGACAGCTCATGCGTCTGCTCCGTATATTGCGCCAGCGCGAGCACCGCTTCCGCCGTGGCGCGGGTGGAATCCCACGACGCGCCGTCGCGGTTCGCCATCAGCCAGCGCGCTGCGCCTTCGATACGCTCGTCTCCAGGATCAGCCGTCAGCAGCGCCCGCAGCACGTGAGCCGTCAGCGTGACATCGTCGCCCGACCACAAGCTGCCCGCGTCGCCTGGCTGCAGCGGCCAGAAAGCGGTACGGCCCTCCACAGTCGCCGAGGACGCTAGCTGTTGGGCGACGGCAAGCGCCGCCTGTCCCGCCTTCGAATTCGCGTCGCTTCCCGCAACCTGCGCCAACCCAAGCGCGAGCGAGGCACGGCTGTACGTAGTTAGCTTGTCGCGTTGAGCGGTAAGCGCGAGCAGCGGAGCGCGCGCGGTGTTTGGCTGTACCGACGAGAGCGCGAGCAGCCAGTCGGCGCGGCTGTCGAGGTCTTGATCGCGCTGCAGCAGCATGTCCAGCGCGTCCGCTCCCCGGCCCAGGCGCGCTTCGTCCACGGCGAACCCGGACGCGCGGGTCTGTGCGAGAGCGCTCAAGATCGTGGCCGTCATATCGCCGTCGGTCTGGTCGAACTCCCACCAGTTCCACCCGCCGTCGGGATGCTGGTAGCGGTACAGCTTCTGCAGCGCGACACTGACAAAACTATTGACGTCCCCGCCGGACGCAACCGCCGCGCCGCTCCCCGAGTCGCGCAGCACGCGGGCCGCCGCCATATCGGCCAGAAGCGTGTCCGCCGTCTCCTCCGCGTCCGCGCCCGCATCGGGACGAGCGGCGAGATCGTTGGCCGCCGCCGCCACGCCCGACGCCAGCGACGACGAGAGCGTCAGCTGTACGCTCGCGCCGGGCGGCAATTGCGTTAAATCGATTGTCCGGCTTGCTTCCGCCCCGCTCAGGGTGGTTGCGACGGCGCTGACACTCTGCACGCCATCCGGCATTACCGGCAGAGCGCCTTCGGCGGCGTCTCGTCCGCCTCCTCCCCCGTCGGCCACAACCGTGAACCGCGCCGGCGACGGCCGCGCGCTTCCGTCCTGGCTCAGGATAGTCACGGGCCAGTCGAACCGCTGCTGGCCATCGGGCGGCATCGCGACTATCTGATCGATTGCATCCGCCGCGTCGGGCGATGCGCCCCGCGCTTGCAGCGTCACATGCACCGAGCGCGCCACGGGCGTCCCGTTCTGGACAATGGCGCTCACCGTCAGATGGTCGCCCGCCACGGCAAAGCGCGGCAGCTCCATCCGGACCAGAAGCGGCATCGCGCTGACCACGTCGCTGGTGCCGCTGCCGGTCGCCGTGTCCGCGGTAATTGCGCGGGCCGTGGCGCGCCATGTGGTGAGATTGTCCGGTACCGTGAACCGCACCTGCGCCATGCCATCCGCGCCGGTCTCGACGTTCGGATTCCAATACGCCGTGTCCGCGAACTGGCTCCGCACGCGGATACCGTCCGGAGCGGTGGTCGGAGACTCCGCCTTTTCCGCGATCACCTGGTACCCGCCGCCGCTGTATTGCGCGGCGAACGAGTAGCTGGACGTTACCCGCACCGACTGGCCGGCGTAGAACACCGAGGCCATATCCTCGGCATTATCGGGGGCGAGCTGATAGATGCTGGAATCGACCACTCCCAGGGAGACGTCCGCCGGCATGCCCGCGCCCGCGCCGTTGCGCGTGCTGATCGTGTAGACGGCGGTGTCGCCCGGCTGGTATTTCGCCTTGTCGGGCGACAATGAGACCGTCACCGATTTGCCGGGCACCGTGACCGGCAGCGTAATCTGCTGCTCGTAAAGCTGGCGGTCTTCAATCACGCTGACGTTCAGCGTGATCGACGGAAAATCGCCTATGCCGAGCGGAATGGCGATGCGCGTGCTCGCGCCGCTGAGATGAATCACGCGGGCTATCCCGAGGCGCTCGCCTTCCAGAGTCACCAGCGCCCATGCTTCCTTCCGCGCGGGCCGCGCCGGCAAACCGGGCTGCGCCGCCTGAGCCGGTCGATGCGCAAGCAGGCTGTCGATGGTCACAATCGCCAGACCGCCCGGCTTGTACTGCTGCTTGTCGGCGTGAAGATCGAGCGTCGGCTCAGGCTGCGAAGCGGCTAGCTCGCTTTTGTCGGCCGTGACCTGCGCGCCGGAATCGGCGGTGATTTTATCGGACTGAGCATCGAAAGCCTCCGCGTGGAATTCCACCTCGGCCTCGCGCGGCGTGCTGAAGTACGCCGAAGCGTTGCCGTTCTTGTCCGTCACCACGCTGCGGGTGGTCGTCTCGTCATAGGCGCGGTGCTGATCGTCCTCCTTGGTCTCGACCATCTGCAGCGCGACTTTGACGCCGGGCACCGGCTTCTCGTCGTAATCCATGGCCTGAGCCGACAGGACAATGCGCTCGCCCGTGCGGTAAACCGGCTTATCGGTGTGAAGCGCCAGGCCGAACAAGCCCGGCGTCAGAAGCGTGTCGCCCCGCGCCTGAGCGCTGCGGCGGCTAAGATCGGTGACCGTGGCCTGCACAAACAAATTGCCGCCGTCGGTCGTCCGGTAAGTGGGAATATCGAGATGCAACTGCCCTCGCGCGTCGGTGATTCCCACCGCATCATAGGTGGCGCCGCCGCGCTGCGCCGCGCTCGCGTAAGCGCCGTCGAAGGCGACGGTATAGCGGACCCGCGCGCCCACGACAGGACGCCCGAAGATATATTGCGCATTGATGGTCGCCGGAACCGTCGCGCCTCCGAGATAATGCGCCTGATCGAACGTCACCGAGACCGTCATCTCCGGCTTGCGGTACGCCTGCACCGCGAACTGGCTGTACACCCGGTGCGTTTTGTTCAGAACGACAATCAAGTGCCACTCGCCGAGCGTCGGCTCCGGCGCGAGCTGGAGGGTGCTGCTGATCGTACCGTTCGCATCCGCGGTCAGCGTCTTTTGCTCCACCAGGGCGTCGGTGGCGTCGCGAAGCTCGATAGTGGCCGGCTGCGCCGCGTACGATTGCCAGCGGAACCCGCCCGGCGCGGCGGTGTCGTCGATTCTCTTGCGGATCGTAGCCTTGTACTGCACCAGATTTCCCGGACGATAAATCGGCCGGTCCGTGACCGTGTAGACGGCGTAGGGCTCCGGCACGTCGGGAGCGGCGGCGATGGCGAAGGCCGGGCCCAGTTTGGTCGAGCCGAAGATCCATACCGAGCCGGACGCGCCCCGAGCGGCGCTGCTTCGCGCAGTGCCGTCCGCGCCGGTGACGAGCGCCTGCCCGAGCCGCCCGTTCTCGTCGGCCAATCGCAGCGAAACGTTCGGCATGGGACGCCCCGAGTTTACGTCGCAGGCGTACACGAGCATCTCTTCCGGCGAGCGCTTCGCCAGCAGAGCGACCTGCGTGATGGCGATCCAGGTACGCTTTTGTACCGTCGCGCCGTGCGAGCTTGCCGTCGCCACCAGAATATACGCGCCCGGCATCAGCTTCGGGGCTTTCACCGACGCGCTCGCCCACTGGTCCGGAAACGATTTCACCGCAACCCGCCACGACGCGGTCGCGCGCCGTCCGAGCGGCAGGATTTTGAGCGTCTTGCCGAAATCTTTCATCGCCGTGCTGCTGGTCACCGCCGCGCCCAGGTCGAGCGGATACGCGGCGAACTGGACTACGGGCGCATTGAACGTGGATAAATTTACCTGCACCGCCTCGCCCGGCGAAAAGCAGCGGCGGTAGACATATAAATCCAGGTTCGGCTTCAGCGCCTTAATTTTGTTAGGATTCGCCGCGCCGGTCACTTGGACATGCTGCTCGCGATTGACAAGAAGGCGCGCGCCGCGGCACACGGCGATGGGGCACAGCGCGGCGACCAGCAACGCGGCGATGCCAAGCTGGACGAGAAAATACGAGCGATGCGTCATGTTTGTAGTCACGGCTTGAATTGGCTCTCCATGAAGCGGACGTCGTCCACGGCGTAGTATTGCGCCGGTTGATCTTGGCCGGGCTTGATTCCCGCGCGAATTTTGCCCCAGGCGAGCATGTCGGCGGGGTGGGGAGTCTCGCCCGACAAAACCACTCCGAACCTATCGCCGCGCTGCACGGCCAAGCCCTCCCGCGCCGGGTCGAGCCTGGCTGCCGCTTCGGCGGAAATCGGGCGCGGCGCTTCGGTGATAACGCTGACAATCAAATCGAGCTGCGAAAGCTCGCCGGGCTGAACCGGCTTGAACCGGAGGTCGCGCCCCGCCGAAGCCACGGCGTTCTCGATGATTTCATCCGCGAGGTCCGCCTGCGCCGGATACAGCGTGCCCATGCAAGTGCGCGGCGCGCCGTAGCGCATCGTGCTGACGAACACCCCGCAGCGCGCCCGCGTCAGGAGGAACGGCAGCCCGGCGGGCGCATCGATCACGGTTCGGTTCCGCGCGTACTGATCGAACGCTTTCCGGGCCAGCGCCAGCATGACGCGCTGCAATTTGGGATCGCTGAAAGCGTCCGCCATCGGCGCGTCGCCCACCATCCGCGAGTCCGAGACGCCGACCACATTGGCAAACCTGGACATGGACACGTGACGCGGCCCCGCGCTCCCGCCGCGCCGAATCGCCGCGCCCCCAGCGGCGCTCACGCTCACCGAAAACGCCGCGCCGACGAGCAGCACGCAGGCTGCCCACCTAACGCTTCCCCGCCGCCCCCGTGGAACGGTAAGCCGAGTCGAAATTCCCAGCATGCTAAAGTTTCCCTGAGAAGCCGCGCTATTCAGCCAAGCTTCATTCCTTCAAGTGTGGGCGGCAGCCCAAAACAAAACTACAGTAGTAGTCAATATACCATAAGTGAGCTTTGTAAAATACTTCTTCGGTTTGCCAGGCCAAAAATTGCTTTCTAAGACAATATAAGAAAAACTCTCAAAGCACGGGCGTTTGAACTCCCCTCCTTGGAAAAGGAGGGGAGTTCAAACGCCTGTTTCTAAAGCTTCTGAAGGGCCGCACTAGCCGTACACAGAACGCTGATCTTAAGTCCTTCCCTTCAGAGGGTTTAGAAAAAGTCCTGATGATAGGGTGGTTCCGGTTCCCCTCCATTTCTATGGAGGGGCTAGGGGAGGTCGGGAGCGCTTCACGGCAGCTTCACTGAGCTTATCAACCAAGAGTTTCAGACCTCCCCCAGCCCCTCCATAGAAATGGAGGGGAGTTCAGATGACTTCATCTAAACCCTCTACAGAGAAGGTGGTTTGAATAGCCGGACTAAGTTTCCACCCGAAGCAAGCCTACCGAGCCGCCAGCGCCGCGCTCACGGCGGATTCCAGAGCCAGGCCGCGCACGTTTGCCGCCACGATCCTGCCGTTCCTGCCGATCACCAGGCAGAACGGGATGGCCTGCACGCCGTACGCTTTGGCGACCGATTCGCCGAACTGCTTGCCGTCATAGATCTGCGGATACGGCACGTCATTGGCTTTGATATAGTTCAGCAGCCTCGCTTTGTCCGTGTCGAGCGAGACGCCCACTACCTCCAAGCCATTTTTATGGAGAGCGTTGTAGGTGGCGATCACGTTCGGCATCTCGCCGACGCACGGCCCGCACCAGGTAGCCCAAAAATCGAGGACGAGCACTTTGCCCTTATAGTTGTTCAAGCTAATCGAGTCGCCGCTCAAATCGGTCGCATGGAACGGGAACGGCTTCGCGCCCGGTATCAGCCGGGCGTCGTAGTAGCCGCCCTGCTGCTCCCGCCGGGGCTCGCTCTCCAGGTAAATGACATTGTCGCCGTGGCCCGCCAGCGCGTCATAGCCAGTATTGAGAATTCCGCTTCGCGCGACATCCACCATCAAGCGCAGCTTGCCGCCAGGCACGCCGTTGAGGCGGAAATACCCTCGCGCGTCCGTCTGCGTGGTTGCGCCGGTGACAAAATCATAGGTGATCGTCGCGCCTGGGTAGGGCTTGCCGCCGGGGTCGAGCACGTGCCCCGCGACAAAGCTGTCGGCCCTCACAAGCTTGATCGGCGGAAAAATTCTCGCCTCGGTAGGCTTGAGGGTCGCGTCGTCCGAGTAAGCGTAGGTGTAGCCGGGATTCTCGGCCATGACGCTGTACCTTACGCTGCTGAAGCAGTCATTGAAGCGGTACCTGCCGGCATCGTCGGTTTGGGCCTTTATGAAATTAGCGCCTGATGAGCCCGCCCAGAGAATCAGCGTCACGCCCGCGCGCGGCATCGCGGCCCCGGCTGTATTGACCACCGTCCCGCTGATCGCTCCGCTGGCCGCCGACGGGGCGAGCTGAACCATGATCGGTTTGGCCGTGACATGCACCAGCTGTAGCCCGTGAGTGGCGGCGGTGCCCTTTTGCGCGGCCAGGTTGACGTCAGACATCGGCTGGGCGAAGCTGAACTTGCCGTCCGCGCCGCTGGTGACAGCGTCGTCGCCGAAGTCTTGGAACACGGTCACGGTCGCGCCCGTGACAGGTTTCCCGGCGAAATTCACCACCGTGCCGGTCAGCAGCGCGGAATTCTGACTCACCAGCTTGAAGTTAATGAACTTCGACTCGCCGTCGGCGATAACGACCGTCTCCGAGTCCTGCGCGCCGGACACGGCGGTGTAGACGCGCTGCGATCCGGCGGGCACATGCACGCGGTAAACCCCGATGCTGTTGGTCGAATAGCTCTGGAAATTACCGGCTCCATCGGCATTGGAAGGGCCGGCGACGGCGATGGGAATTCCGGAAAGCGGCGCGCCGGTGGCGATATCGGTGACGCGTACAGTCAATAAGCCGCCGTGCTCCAGCCGCATCGTCCCGACGTTCGTCGGATGTCCCGGCTGCACATAGCGGCCTGTCAGCGCCGGCGCTGTCCAGTCGTCGGCGAGCTTGGTGAATCCCAAGTTGGCGACGACGTCGTACGATCCCTGCGCCAGTTGCCCCACATGGAAGCGGCCCTGGGAATCGGTGACGGCTTGGTGGTTGTCGCCGCCCTGCATCGAAACCAGAATCGGCACGTTCGCCGCCGGGCGATGCGCCGCTCCCGCGAACACCGCCTGACCGTTAATGACTCCGGCGGGCTTGAGAGTCACGGTGGCGTCCGGCGTGCGGGATGCACCGGCGAGCGGAAAATCGCTGGGATTGCCAAGCTGCGCGAAGCGCAAATCGGCCACATACAGCCGCGCCTCATAATGTTGCGGCAGTCCCGTAAACGTGGCCCATCCACCCGCGTCCGTTCGCCGCCGCATCCGCGCGGTCAGGTCCGGCGGCAAAAAGACGAAATTATAATCGCTGGCGTTGGCGTCCTGATAGTAGGCGTACCAGGGCGCTAGAACCACCCCCGCCAGCGGCTTGCCCCCGGAATCGACCACCCGCACGCGCACTGTAGTCGTGGGAATCAGCTTAACCGCCGTCGCTTGTCCCGGAAAGCCGAAGCCGATTAGCCCCGGCGCGTAGGCGACGAGCGTTCCGGTCACCGCTTCGCCCCGCGCCACAGCCGCGTTCAGCGGGCGCAGATCCTCGGAAATGCGGAACCTGCCCGCGCCGCCGCGACCCACCTGCCCCGTAGCCGTGGACACAAGCGCGTGATCGTCGGGATCGTACCGAGTGACAACTACTCTCGCCTCCGCCGCCGGCTGCCCGTCCGGCATGACCACTTTGCCAGTCACCACCGCTTGCTGCCGCCGCGCTGGAGCCACGACGGCAGGCGCGGCCAAGCAGACGTCGGCGGTCGCCGCCGCGCCGAGCGCGATGAATGTCGAGAGCAATGCCGCGTGTAATTTTGATTTCATCAATAACCTGCTCTTGCCGGCGAAAAAGGACGAATTCCAAGTCATTATAAAAGTTAGAGTCGGCTGGGTCAACAAGGTGGCACTCATCCCGGAATGCAATGCGCCGGGAGCGAATCGTGCCGGGGGAGTCGCCACGGACGGTATCAAAGCCGAGAGACTCATTTATTCGCGGCTGTTTTAATGTTTATGTCCGCGTCCGCGATTGAGCGGACATATAGAGTTAAACATGGTCGATCGATCCGCCGCGCGGAGCGGCACAACCGAAGATGACGCGCTTCTGCGGAGATACGCGGAGTTCGGCTCGGAGCCTGCGTTCGCGCAGCTGATGGAGCGGTACTACGATTTCGTTTTTTCGGTATGCCGGCGCATGCTCGGCGACGCGCAGCTGGCGGAGGATGTCACCCAAACGGTGTTTCTGCTGCTCTCAACCAAGGCGAAGCGCCTCGCGCCGGGAACCGTCATCAGCGGGTGGCTCTTCAAGGTAGCCCACCTGGCCTGCCGCAACGCGCGCCGCGCCGAAGCGAGACGCACCGTGTACGAGCATAAGGCAGCCGGCGAAATGGAGAAGACGCGCTCGCCCCAGCCGCCGAGCGCGCCCTCCGAGACGCTCTGGGACTCCGTCGAGCCGCGCCTCGACGACGCTCTGGCGCGGTTGTCGCCGCCGGACCGCGAGGCGATACTCCTGCGCTATGTAGACGGCCTCAACCAAGGGGAAATGGCCGCCGCGCTGGGAATCACCTCCGCCGCCGCTCAAAAGCGGGCGCTCAGAGCGCTACAAAAACTGAAACGAAACCTTGGCTTCGGCAGCGCGGCTTTGTCGGTGGCGACGCTGTCCGGCTATTTGGGGCAACACATGATCCAGCCCGCGCCGCCCGGCGTCGTATCGAAAACGCTTTTGGCTTTTGCATCCGTCGAGCCTCTCGGAGCGGTCGGCGGCGTGGGAGTTCACGTCCAATACCAGGAACTCGTTCGCGGCATGAAGTTGATAAAGCTAAAAGCGGCGTCCGTCACAGTGGCCTGCTGCGCGATGCTGGCGGGCGGGGCTTATCTCGGGATTGCGGCGCACACCGACGCCGCCTCCAGAGCGGCCGCGCCCAATCGCTCCCGCGCGCTGCCCTCTGCTCCCGGTGGCGCGGTCAGCGGCGTCGTCGCCTACAGCGACGGCGCTCCGGCGGCGGGCGTGTCCGTGGAAGCGCAGTCCTTCGGCGGAGTCGCCTACGGCAGGACTGTCACCGACGCGCAAGGGCATTACGCCATCACCGGGCTCGCGCCCAACCGCTACAACGTCGCCGTCGACGAGACGCAGCCGCCCATCAGCGATCAATGGACGACTACGGCTCTCCCAAACATCGCGTTCGGACCGCGAACGTCCCTGACTGGCCAAAACTTCACGCTTGTCGCCGGAGCGATGGTCACCGGCTCCGTCACGTGGCTCGGCACCGACACTCCGGCGTCAGGCGTGCAGGTCGGCATCTACGGCCCCGCGCATCCGCAAACCAGCCCCTGGGTGGAAGCCGTGACTACGGACGCAAAAGGCCGGTTCTCGCTGCGCGTGCCACCCGGACGGCAGCGCATTTATGTCATGCGAATGCAGGATATTCAGCGCGGAAAAAATATTCAAGTGAGCCCCGGCGGTTTATCCGGCGTGCGGCTGGATGCGATCAAGGCGTAAGAACTCGATGCATTCAATAAATTTCTTTTCAGAGTGGTTCTGGTTCCTCTCCATAGAAATGGATGGGCGTTCAGATGAATTTTCTCAACCCTCTTAAAGGATACGGACTCAGCTCTGTCGAAATTTAATTCAAGCGTAGGTTGCCTGCAGCCGGGTCAAATGCATCGGCACCATAAAGAAAGATAGCCAAGCATGTTTACGGACGGATTCACATTTTTGCTTAAAGGCGGCCCCGTCATGTGGCCGCTGTTCGCGTGCGCCCTGATATCTCTCACGATTATTATCGAGCGGTATTTCGCGCTGCGAAAAGTGCTGCGCGGCAGCCGCGAAATGACGCGCGAGGTGCAGGCGGCACTGCGCGGCGGGCGGGCGCGGCCTGCTTTTCAGGCGCTGCAAACGCGCGGCGGCCCTATCGCGCATGTCATGGCGACCGCCATCGACAACATCGGCCTGGAGCGCGCGGAACTAGAATCGATGATCGCCGAAGTCGCCATGGAAGAGACCCCGGCCATCACGCGCGGCCTGGGCGCGCTGGACACCATCATCACGATTTCCCCGCTGCTCGGCCTGCTGGGAACCGTGACCGGCATGATCCGGGCGTTCCAAGTGGTCGGGATGTCGTCGGGACGCACCGCGCCCGCCGCGATTACCGGCGGCGTCGCCGAAGCCCTGATCGCCACCGCGACCGGTCTCGCCATCGCCATCGTCACCCTGGTCGGCTACAACTTCTTGTCCGATCAAGTGAAGGCGATCGTCGCCCAGATGGAAGTGGCCGCGACTAAAGTCATCAATTCGTCGGTGGGCAATCGCGCCCCGCGAAACGGCGCCGACACGACCGGCGCGCAGGAGCAGCCCCTCTATGCGACTGTCGCCCATTAATCACAAGCGCGCCCGTGTGGAAATCGTGCCGATGATCGACACGATCTTCTTTCTGCTCGTCTACTTCATGATCGCTTCGCTCACCATGACGCCTTTGAACGCCGAGAAGGTCGCCATGCCGGTAAGCCGCACCGCCAGCGCCCACGTCATGCAGACCGTCGTAGTGACCGTGGACGCCAACGGGCGATGCTTTCTCGACCGCGATTCAGTGGCAATGCTGCAAATCGCCGCGGCGCTGCGGGCGCGGATCGCCGCGACTCCCGATATTACGGTGGTGATTAACTGCGACCGGAGCCAGCCGGTGGCGGTGTTCGCCTCGGTGTTCGACCTGGTAAAGCAGGCGAACCCGAAATCCGTGATGGTGGCGACTACCCCGAGCGACCAGTGGGCGGTGCACTAGCCATGCGCATGCAGCAGCCGCAGCTTCGCCGGGCGCGAATCGAGATCATCCCGATGATCGACACGATCTTCTTTCTGCTCGTCTTCTTCATGGTGACCTGGCTGTCGCTCGTGAAGATGAACGGCCTGAATCTTCTCCTGCCGCGCCACAACCAAAGCTCGTCCAAGCCGCCCCCGGCGATTACTCTTTCGGTGTCGCCGTCGGGCCAGTGTTATCTCGACAAGCATCGCACGGCGTCGGACACCTGGCAAGCCGATCTGCGGGGGCTGCTGCAGCGCCGCCCGGCGGGCGAGGGGAGCGCGTCGCAGGCCCAAGTGGTTGTCATCAACGTCGCCCCCACGCTTAAAACTCAAACGATGGTCTCCACCATCGACCAGGTCAACCGCGTGATCGCCGCCGCCGGAAGCGGAACCCACGCCCAAGTTCTGATCGCCACCGAGCGCGTCCCAACGCCGGACGCGCATTCATAGAAACGCGCGGAGAATAACTCATGTTGCCAACCAAGCCGACATCCAGCGCATTCGCGCTTTCCGTAATCGTCAACGCCGCTTGCGTTATCGCTTTAGGCGGCAGCGCCTTGGTGCACCCCCGCGCGGTACCGGCGCAGAAGCCGCCACTGGACAAAACGGAGCGCTTGCACCCGGTCGCGGTTCACTTCCGGCAAGCGCGCCCGGCCGACGGCTCGAACGAGCAAAAAGGCGGCGGCTCGGGAGAAAGCGGGCGAGAGCCGTCCAAGGCCAGCAGCCGCCTCGCGGCAGACGGCTCCGGCGCAGCTCCGGGCGATTCTCTCTCGTTCCAGCCGCAATCCGCCGGCGAGTCGAGCGCCTCGCAGGCAAGCTCCCACTCCATTACTGTAAACAGCGTGCAGGAAGCGTCGTTGAACGCGCCGGAATTGCCGTTCTCTCAGGAGTATCAACCCAATGGGCCGTCGCCCGGCAAGCACCAGGATGCCCCGCGCCCGCAGCCGGCAAGCGCGCCGCAAAATCCCGATGAGGCGCGTCAAGCTCTGTCGCCGCTCGCCGGCAAAAAGCAATCGGAAGCGATCGCTCGCGCCGCCTCGTCGGCGCTGGAGCAGGCAGGCGGCGCAGTGGGAGCGAAGTCGCGCTCCGGCTTCAAAATGGGTCAATACCACAGCTCCGTCTCCTGGCGCTTGCAGAAGTTCACGGCGGCGAACATCAACATCGGCACGATCCATGAAACTCGCCCCACCCACGGCGTCACCGGCGGCGGCATGAGCGACATGCGCAACGTCAACATCACCGCGCATTACGTCATCGATGATCCCGGCAACGTGCCGAAGCAGCTCGCGCCCGACCGCATCCTGCATTTGATGCCGACCGTCAAGGGTTCGCCCGATCCCGGCGATCACTCGAAAAGCCTGGCGACCGGCGGGAACACGATCTTGGGTGGCTACTCGCTGCACGGCCACGACAATATCACCGGCGAAAAATACTGCGTCCCCGGCTCCGGAGGCATTCCCAGCCCGACCACGGGCAACCCCATTCGCTCCAAAAGCCAGCTGGACAAATACCCGGTCACCGGCCACGGGCAGATCATCAGCCAGGCGTACAGAGGCAGTGATCCCGGCACCGTCTATCTGGAAAAGCGCCAAAACAACCCTGGCTCCGGCCAAACCGGTTCGACCAATGCGGTGCATCTGCCGGGAGCGCATGCCGATTTCCACGGACTTATCCCCGGCGCGGCCGTGCCCAAAGAAGACCGGCGCTGGGTGAGCAACCCGCTCGCGCACATCGACGACGCGCCCATCGGCGCGCGCTCGGCGTCCACCGCGCGCTTCACGCTCGCGCCGCGCAGCGTCGGCTCGCTGGATCCGAACGGCACAATCGACTGGGGCCGGCCACAGCCGGTTAAGCGCAAAAAAGCGCCCGCCGGCGGCGACGGCACCGGTCTTCTCGGCGAATATTATCTCGGCAACAATTTCGACCGGCTGATGTTTACCCGCCCCGACCGCAACATCGACTACGACTGGACCGGCACCGGCCCGGACCCACGCATGCCGCCGCAGGCGTTCACCGTCCGATGGCTCGGCCAACTGATCGCGCCGACCTCCGACACCTACACCCTCATGGCCGACTCCGACGACGGCGTCCGCGTCTACCTCGACGGCCACCTGGTTATCTCCGACTGGAATATCCACGCCGCGCGGGAAGACACGGCCACGGTCACGCTCAACGCAGGCCAGCGCTACAACTTGAAAGTGGAATACTTCGAGAAGAACGGCGAATCCGGCGAGGTAATCCAGCTTTACTGGGAAAGCCCGAGCCAGCCCCGCGAGTATATCCCGGAGCAGGATCTCCGCTACCCGCTGTCTCTAGCCAGCGCGGCGGCCAAATAGCCCGAGGCGTCGAATCCGGCAAGCCGCCGCCCCAACTTCGCCAAGCTCTGACAGGTTGCAGAAAAAATTTGGCTTATCACCTCATTGGCCTATCCGTCACTATCGTGACGGATAGGCCAGTGAGGTGATTTCATCTACGCAATCCAAGCGTCGCGGTAGCTGGATTTGCGGCAAGAATAAATAATCCTGAGATCTCGCCGCTTGAAGCATTAAATATTCTGCGTCCGAGGGTAATTTTCGCCGAAAGGCAGAAGTCCGCATTGGCAATAGCGCACTCCGCGCTATCAAGCCTAGACACTAAGGGGAACAGCGACCTCCTTCGTGGCCGCCCACCCCACGCGCCGTTCGCCCTGGCCGCTTCTGCCTTTGCCTTATTGGTGGAGCGTCCGCCGCTCGTCGCGAACTGTAGAACGGCGGGCATGATTCCAGCATGCCCAAGTAGTTGGATTTTATTGCACTAATATGGAGAAAGTCCCGGCGGCGCCTTGCTGGATCAGTAAGCGCTCGTAGGGCCATATCAAGATGGGAACGGGAACACGATGCCTCCTGCAATACAGCCGCGCGTTCAAGCAGCCTCTTCGCATAAACCGATTGCCGAGCTGTCCGAGGAAGAGCGCATCGACATCGTTCTGGCGGCGGCAAGCGTACTTCACGAGAACGGCGAGGAAACCAGCGGCACCCTGTCAGCTGCTAAACGGCTTTGCGACTACCTGAACATTTCAGCGTCGCTGATTCCGACATGGGGAGAGCTGTTCCTGCAGATCGATGGCGACCGGGTGCGCGCCTCTACTGCCGCCGTTCCGGTTAATACTAACATGAACCGAGTCGTGTCCACTCTCAAAGCCGTGGACGCAATTTGCGCGGGCCAATTAAACGGCGACGGTGTAAAAAAAGCGCTCGCGGAAGCCGGGCGCGCGCCTGGCACAAGTCTGCTCGCCTTTGTCTTCGCCTGCATTGCCGGTGCCGGCGCGCTGGCGATGATCAACGGCGCTTATCATCTCCGGGTAATCGGCATCATCATGTTCAGCGCTGGGCTGGGAGCGCTGTTGCGCCGGGGTTTGGCGAAACTGTCCGCCGGTCCATTTTTGCAATTGTTCGCCGCTACCTTGGTGGCGGGGGCTGTCGGAGCGGTCGCACTGCGCTTACATCTCAGTTCGCCGCTGCGGATTGTGGCGCTGGGGCCTTTGCTGGTCCTCGTTCCGGGGCCTGCGCTACTCAGCGGCATCTTCGATCTCGCCGCGTACCGGCTGCCTCTCGGCGGCGCGCGGCTGGGGTACGGCCTACTGACGGTTTTGACTCTCAGCGCCGGGGTGCTGATCGGGCTGACTTTGGAAGGAGCGACGCTGCCGACCACTTTGCCGGCACGCGCGCTTCCACTCTGGCTGGATGTCTGCTGCGCCGGGACTGCCGCCGCCTCATACGGGTTTTTCTTCTCGATGCCGCCGCGAATGATTATCTATCCCTTGCTGATGGGAATGCTCGCGCACGCCGCGCATTGGGAGATGTCCGCGCTGGGAATGAGTGGCGCGGCAGCCACGGGAGTCGCCTGCCTTGTTGTCGGCGCGGTGATGGTCCCCATCGTCCGGCGTCTCCATCTGCCGTTTGCCGCCGCCGGGTTCGCGTCTGTCGTGTCGATGGTTCCCGGCTCGATTCTAATCCGCATGGCCGGCGGCTTGGCGCAGCTTCAGCAAGGGCATGGAGCGACTCCCGTTTCCCTCATCAACGGCATCTTATCCGACGGAACGACGGCGGTCGAAACTCTGATCGCCATGACGCTTGGTTTGCTGCTGCCGATGCGAATCTATAGGTATTTCTGGACCAGAAATGAGGGTAAGAAAAACATTTCCCCAGTATAAGCGCATCGATCGATTATGCGTTTCTCCAGTTGAACGATATAAGAAAGAAGGATGATATGAGCAACGACCTTCCGAAAGAATCGCTGCCCGCGCTGGCGCTGTTTCCTGGTTTCCAGCAAAAGATGATCCACACTACGGGAGCGGAGATCAACACGCTGACCGCCGGCAGCGGCCCGCCGTTGCTGCTGCTGCACGGCCACCCAGAGACGCATGTCGCTTGGTGGAAAATCGCCTCCCAACTGGCGGAAAAGTTCACGGTCGTGCTGACTGATATGCGCGGCTACGGCGACTCCAGCAAGCCCGATGGCGGTGCCGACCATGTCAATTATTCCAAGCGGGCGATGGGGCAGGACCAGGTCGAAGTTATGCGCTCGCTCGGTCATGACAAGTTCCAGGCGGTCGGGCATGACCGGGGAGGACGCGTCCTGCACCGCATGATGCTCGATTCTCCGGAGGCGGTCACGCGCGGCGCGGTGCTCGACATCGCCCCGACCGACCTTACCTACGCCGCCACCGACGAGACCTTCGCGACCAAATATTTCTGGTGGTTCTTCCATATTCAGCGCCAGCCGCTGCCGGAGCGGATGATCGACTCGAACACGGAGCTGTACCTGCGTAGCCATTTGGGCGAGCAGAGCAAGACGCCGGGCGCGGTCTCGCCGGAGGCGTTCGACGAGTACCTGCGCTGCTACAACGATCCGGCCTGTGTCCATGCGGTCTGCGAGGACTACCGCGCCTCCGTCACCATCGACCGGCAACACACGGAAGACGACCGCTCCCAGGGCCGCAAAGTCACTCAGCCGCTGCAGGCGATATGGGGCGCGAAAGGCACGGTCGGAGAGCTGTTCGACGTGCTGGCGATGTGGCGGGAGGAAGCGGAGAATGTCAGCGGCCACTCGCTCCCCTGCGGCCACTTGATCCCGGAAGAAGACCCCGCCGGCCTTCTTAAGGCATTACACGAGTTCCTGGACGCATCATAAACAAACGCGAAAGCCCACCCCCTCCATTTCCATGGAAGGGGTGGGGGAGGTCTGCGCTACGTAAATCCATCAATCATTGATGATATTCTTATAGCGACCCTCTTATTTTTTTGCCTCCTGCATTTTAGCGAGAGTGAGGGTCTCGTCAGCGCGGCCCCAGCCGCCATCGACGACCTCGTCCACGAGCACCATGGTGTAGGGACGAACCCCCTCGCCGAAATACTCGGCGAAGATATCCGTCGTCTTGTGGATAATTTCTTCCTTCTGCGCCGCGTTGAGCGTGCCCTGCGGAAACTTGTAATTAGCGAATGGCATAATCTGTTCCTTCTGTTATTGATCTAACGGTATCTGCGGAAAAACTGTACTACTTGGCGTCGGCACCTTGAGGAGAGCCGCTGCAAGGCCACGCGCCCACCTGGTTCATCATGCCGAACCAGTCCTCTAGGTGATAAGTTTGCGTGATCTTTCCATCCGTGAGATGATGGAACTCGTGCAGCAGAATCGACACGCGCTTCCCGCTCGGAGGAATGCCCTGGATTTCGCCCAGGTGCGTGCCCGTGATCTCGCAGCGCGCCCCCGCGCGGCCGGCTGTGCCGATGATCTCGTGCACGGTGATCTGGATGTCGGGCATGGCGGCGACGAACATCTGCACGATAGGCTTCAGGCTGTCGGGTCCGGTGCCCTGTCCCGGCGCGAGCGGAATGTCCATCCGGCCGGGATCGAGAGCCACGTCCGGCCAGTCCGGTTTTTACTGGAAAATGCGCCGCTGAGTTTCCGAATCGCGCTCTTCTCAGCGGAGCTGAGAAGAGCAATCAATTCCGCCGCGACTTTGAGCCTCACGGTTTTTCTATGCGCTATTTTATTGCTTGACAGTCAGCAGGTCTGAAAAGCCGGTGCGGTGCAGCATCTCAACTTTGATGCGGTCGAGCACTGGGTTTGCCACCATGGAGCCGTCGTCGGTGAAGTCGATGCCGACGCGGTACGGCCGTTTGCCGCGCGGGGCCGCCACGATATCGACCATCGCTTGGGCGACTGCGGAAACGTCGGCATCCTCGGAAACGATGCCGGCGAAAGCAGTCGTCACTTTGTTCTTGAAATCCTTGTACGGGCCGTTCTCATACTCGGCCTCGCGCTCCTTGTCGTCCGGTTTGCCGGCGTTGGCGAAGTGGTTGGTGCCCTTGGTGAACGCGCCCGGCACGACGATGCTGGTTTCGATGCCCCACAAGGTCAGCTCGCGCGAATAAGCGACCGCTAGAGCGTCCATACCCGCTTTCGCGGCGAAGTACGGGCCAAGATAAGGCGGCGTTCCTCCCGCGGCGCTGCTGCTGGAGTTCCAGATCAGCAAACCTTCCCGCTGCTTGCGCATGACCGGCAGGGCGGCGCGGTTCACCCGCTGGGTGCTCACCACGTTGATATCGTACATCTCCGCCACCTGCTCCGGCGTAAACGCCTCTATCGGTCCGAAGACCATGTGGCCCGCATTGTGGATCACGACATCGAGCCGTCCCTGATCTTTCACGATCGTGCTGATTGCGGCGTCGGCAGAATCCTGCGAGGTCACGTCCAGCTCAATAGGGATCAGTTTGACTGCGTTATCGGTTGAGAACGCATGATAATCCTTAACTTTGTTTGCGTCTTTACCTGTAATGCCACGCATGCTGGCGTAGACGACATGGCCTTCTTTCGCCAGCGCCTTGGCCGCCAGCTCGCCAAACCCGCTGGACGCTCCCGTAATCAAAATAACTTGCTGCATATTCTAAAATCTCCTTTGAAAGTCACCTCGACTTTCAAATTAAGTGTCTAAGTTCAGCCTAATGCCCCTTCGGCATGAGAAGCCGTCGGATGCATCAGCTCCGCCGCTTCTAAACGAAGCCGCCGTTCACTCGAATCACCTGGCCGTTGATCCAAGCGGCGTCCGGGCCGGCGAGAAACGAGACAACTCCGACAATGTCGCTCACCTCTCCAATACGCCCGAGTGGGACCATCTTGCCCATCTGATCGATCTCTTCCTTGCTTTTGCCGTTCAGGAACAGCGGGGTGGCGACAGGACCGGGCGCAATTGCATTCACGGTGATTTTGCGTGCGCCAAGCTCGTTGGCGAGCACGTGGGTGAGGCCTTCCACGCCCGCCTTGGACGCGATATAAGCGCCGTAGGCGGGGAAG
>CAXSEA010000012.1:21373-29264 GCA_964235675.1 uncultured Armatimonadales bacterium
CACTACGCTGCTGGAAAAGACGATAATTCGGCCGCCGCCCGGCAGATGGTTCGCGGCCTCGCTCATAATCAAGTAAGTGCCGCGCAGGTTGGTGGCGATCACCTTGTCGAACATCTCGACATCGCCTTTAGCGATGGGCGCGAGCGGCATGATACCGGCGCAGTGCACAACCACGGCGATCTCTCCAAACTGTTCTTTCGCCTTCTCGAAAAGCTGCTTAACTTCCTCCGGCTTGGAGACGTCGGCGGGGATGGCCAAGGCTTGCCCGCCGGCCTTTTGAATATCCTGGACGCACTCGTCGGCCTTGGCCGCGCTGCCCGCATAGTGCGCCACGATCGAAAAACCGTCCGCCGCAAGCCGCTCCGCGACGCCCTTGCCAATCCCGCCTGATGCCCCGGTCACAATTGCCGCTGCCATAACTTCCTCCTGCTCGTGACGCTTAATATTTAACTGGTCGGCACAACTCCTGCTGCCGAAAGGCTCAGCTACAACGCCCTCGATTTCAATGATTTAATTGTGGGTAATTTCATGTGGGCAGTAATGTGCAAATATTGCTAATAATTGCAATAAGTTGCCATATGGCTAGAATTAGCAGTATTCTTGTTCCGTAAGAAGTGAGGTTGCCATTGTCGGTTCAACACGAAAAAGAAGCATTGTCTGAGCACAGCGCATCGGCAATCGGCACATTTGGAGACATTCGATCCGCCCGCAAGTTGGCATGCAGCCTTGATGCCGGGTGGACTTCATTGAGAATGAATGAATTCGAGTGCCAAGGCAAGGTGGAGCCGTTCGAAACGCAACAGTGCTTCGATCAACTACTTGTCGTCACCACGAGAGGCAAAGGAGATGTGGAGTGCTTCTCAAGCGGACACTGGCGCAACGCGCCCTACCAACCTGGCACCATGGGCATGACGCCGAGCGGCCAGACAAACATGCTGCGCGTGCGCCCAAATGGGCCGCAGGTACAGCAAATGCTGCAAATTCACATTCCCACGCGGTTTTTCTCCGGCGCGCGGGATGAGTATCGCCGCGCCGGCTCGGTGTATAGAAAACAATCCCTGAACGCGCTTGCATTCGTCGATCCAGTTGTTTCACGCATTGCCTTGTCGCTCAAGGGCGCGGCGACTACAGGAGCGCCCGACTTGTACGCGGAGTCTGCAGCAACATTTTTGGCGGCCTATCTCGTCTCGCTGCAGAGCGGCTGGACAGATCCCACGCAGGACCTGAGACGGCCTGGAACACTGGAAGACCGCCGCTTGGCGCATGTCCTTGAGTACATGAACGCCCACTTCGGCGAGCCGCTATCTTTAACGCAGTTGGCCGACCAAGCTAAAATTAGTCCGTTCCACTTCGTGCGCGTCTTCAAGGAGAGCTGCGGCGTGACTCCGCACCGCCATCTGGTGCGAATCAGAATGGAAGCATCCGCCTCCATGCTCGCCAATACGGATTTGCCTGTGGCGGAGATCGCCTTTGCATGCGGCTACCAAAACGCCGCGCATTTCGCGGCGGCATTCCAAAAGCACTTCTCCAAATCGCCCAGTATGTGCCGCTGAGTAAGCATCGGCTTATATCCTGCAAGCTGCATCCGTACCGCAAGCGACGGCAGACCTGGGTTGCAAAGGCAGCGAAATCGTCGCGACATCGCTATGGCGCGGTCGCCGACAGGAACTCCCGCAAGGCGACATAGACGTGGTAAAAAGTGCTGGCGGGAGCGTTTTGGGAGACGTTGGAGCCGCGCTCGTCAAGCTGGTCGTACCAGACGCCCTTTTCTTCGATCAGGAACTGCGCGAAGATTTGATCGACGACGTTTTCAGCGCGCTTCATATATTTGGCGTCTTGTGTCAAATGCCAAAGCCCAAGATGGCCTTTCAAAACTTCGCATTCCACCCACAAGCGCTTGGTGCCGCGCAGAACCTCGCCGCCGGGGCGAATCTCATCGAATCCGAGCCCGTTCGCGTCCAACCCCCATTCCATTCCCGCGCCGTAAACCCGCTCGATCAGCTCCAGGGTGCGGTGATCGCCGCCGAAGCGCGATTTGTACTGCCTGAGCAGCCAAACCCACTCAAAATTGTGGCCAGGCTGGATATTGGAGCCGGTTTTGGGATCGAGTTGCCAATCTTGAGTAAAGAACTCGATTAAAGCGCCGTTCGGCAAGACGAAATGCTCGGCGGCCAGGTTGTAGACCTCGTCGGCGCGCGCGCGCCACTGCTCTCCAATCAAGCCTGCTTCGATGCAAGCCTCGAAGAGGTGCATGTGCGGATTCTGCTCGCGCGGCTTGAGCGGGTCGTGGGGTACTCCCAGATGAAAGCCGGCCTGCTCCGGATGCCGGACCGTATCGAGCCACCGGTAGGCCGCCTCGGCCTTTTCGACATAATCCTGCTCTTGAGTCGCGGCGTACAAGCCCGCCAAGCTGAGAATCAAGAAGGCCTGATCGTACGTGAGCTGATTCTCGTCGATCACGTTGCCTTCGGGATCGGCTTTGAAGTACCACCCGCCGCATCCGTAAATCGCCTCCGCCCGAGGCATCGACGATTGCGCGAGCTGAAGATAGCTCCCGCTTTCGTCGTCGTAGCCATCGACATGCGCCAGCGCGTAAACATAAATCTGGCGCGTCTGCACCCGCCCGCGTCGATTGAGCTGAAGCAGCGGATTGCCGTCGAAGTCCAGCGCTTCTAAAAAAGTGCCCTGGGCCGCGTCATAGCCGGCACTGGACCAAATACGAAGCGCGGTCGCGAGAAAGTGGGAGACGCGCTCGCGTCGTGAATCGAGGTTGGTCATGTTGATAGGGGAGGCGAGAGGCGTTTGGAGCATGGTTTCGCTTTTGCTGGTAATTTTGACAGATTACCACGCGGTTATGCAGCAAGTGTTCCCGCTTCGAGCGCCGGGCCCTCTCATTAATTCAAGATACCGTAGCCGCCACAACAAGCCGGTTTGCCCGCGGCGCGGAATGGCCCACGATGCTGGAATTATAGGGTGCCGCGACGCGCTTGATTAGAGGCAGGGGTGAAATCCAGCCCAACGCCAACCTCGACGCCCTTCTTAGCCTGAGCCAAAAGCGAACTTAGGCTATCCTATTTAGGCGGAAAGCTCAGGCCACCTTTTCTCAATCCTCTTCCCGACGCAATTAAATCGAGGCTTTTGTCACATGGATCGCGTCGATCTCGTCGCCGAACTCGTTGATTTGCCGGAGGCGCAGCGACCGTCCTTCGATATCCACCAGAGTCAGCGAGTGGTGGCGCGAGTAGAAGCGGGCGACATAAGCGACGTTGTTGTCGTCGGGATGCAGCCAGCGCTGGGGGTTGTCGGTGAAGTCCGGCTCGTAAAGCGACATGCCGCCCGCTCCCGTGGTGATATGAATGATGCCGTTTGGGCAAGTGGCGTGAATGCCGTCAAATGCCTCGTCCACGGTAAACACGCCGGGGACCCGGCGGTCTTTGCCGGTCACGTCGGCGGCTTTGGAAGTATCGCCCGGCTGGAAGCGCAGCGGCCTGGTGCGCTGGTAGGTGTGCTCGTGGCCGTTGAAGACAATATCCACGCCATGCCGCTCGAACAGCGGCGACAGCACGCGCATGTGCTGCTCGCGGTAGTGCTCCTCGCCGACGTTAAAGGCCGGATGGTGGTAGACGACGAATTTCCACAACGCGTCGGTGCCGCTGAGGTCGGCCTCGATCCAGCGCTGCAGCTCGGCATTGGTGGGATCGATATAATCGTTGGAGTCCAGGCAGAGGAAGTGCGCGTCGCCATGGTCGTGGGAGTAATTCGCCATGCGCGGAAACCGCTCGCCGGCGCATTGGCGGAATTGCCGCAGGACGGCGGTGTCCGTGCAGATGATTGGAGTCGAATCGGGCGGCGTATCGGGGCCGTTCAGCGGCAGGTGCATGGCCGTATAATAGGCGAGAGCGTCGTTGTTGTCGTCGAAATTTGCGCCCGGGCGGCCGTCGGGCATTTTGTTTGATACGTCGTGGTTGGCTATGACCGTATAGAACGGCACCGAGCGCAGCAGCGGCGCGCCGTCGTGCGATGCGGCGATATCGGCGTTGTACGCGGTGAAGAAATATCGCGCGTACTCGTTGTCCAGGCCTCTCTCATACACGTTGTCACCGGTGTTCATGACAAAATCAGGATGCGCCTGGTAGGCCAGATAAGCGATAGCCCGGTCGCTGATATCTCCGAACGAGTTGTCCCCGAACGCGGCGAACCGAATGCCGCTGCCGCGCCGCTTGCGCGTGGAAGCGTAGCCTTCGGCAATCGTTTGGCCGTTGCAGCGGACCCGGTAGCGAATCACGCTCGCCAGCGGCAGGCCGGTCAGGACGGCATGGTAGTTTAACCGCCGATCGACAACAGCCTGATCGTCGTCGATTTGCGCTTCTTCGGGAGTCGTAGGCGCGGGTTCGCTCGCTCCGATCACGCGTCCGCCCCGCACAACCTCGGTGATGCGTCCATAGCTTTTGGTCAAGCCGAAATCCACCGCGAAATCCCCCAGGGCGTCTTCGGTCTGCCAGGCCACCACCAGCGTATCCTGATTCTCCGCCAGCGCGCTCGCCGGACCCGGCTGGATATACGGCACTACCGTAAACAAAGGCGACGGCAGCGCGGCGGTGCCCGTCGGCCCCGGAGTGGCGAATAAGCCCGCTCCGACAGGTGTCAGCGCCAAAAACGTCACGCCTCCGGCGGCGCGCAGAAAATCTCGTCGTGAAATCGGCATAACTTATTCTGGCTGAATGAAGCGCGGAAATCGGTTAACGCTCAGTTAAATCTGGTGCTCAAAGCGTCCCAAGCGGGCAGTCACTTCGCCCGGCGAGTCAGCCTATCCGCTCGCTGCGCTGGACATCCATGCGGCTCGTTCAGCCTATGCTCATTGACAGAACAGCGGCAAAACCGTATAATTTGTCTACCCAACCGATTGGGTAAAATCCCAACCCGTTGGCGCGTCAATTTTGCGACGCGTTTATTTGAAGCGGTACAACCGCCATTTCCAATGGCAGCCGGCAAGACCACGTGGCTGCCCGCGATTGCCGTTATCGTCGGCAGAAAGAGAAAATATGATCCGCACTCTTACCCCTCAGCTCGGCCTTTCGCTTTTAGCCCTCGGCGCGACTCTCACCACCACCGCCGTTGCCGCCACCGCGCCTCAGTGCGCCGTGACCTTCCATGTCCACGTTCCCGCTTCCACTGGAACTGTTTATCTCAGCGGCAACGTCCCCGCGCTCGGCCCCTGGGCCGCCGACAAAGTGACGCTCACCGGTACCGGCACCGACCGCACCGCAGTCCTCAAAGTGCCCGAAGGCACTCACCTGCAGTTCAAGTTCACGCAAGGCGCATGGACCAGCGTGGAAACCACCGCGTCCGGCCAAGACGTCGCCAACCGCACCTACATTGTCCCCGCCCACGCGACCGCAACCTACACCGGCACGGTGCAGGGCTGGCATCCCAAGACCAGCCAGTAAGCGCGAAGCCGAAACACCCGCACTCCCTTTTATGTGAGTTGCGGGTGTTTTATTGTTTTCAATGACAAGCCACGCTCCGACACGCCTACGGAGGGTTCTGGAAAATCGTCTGAGCTTCCATTCCTAGAGCCCCAAAAAGGAGAGGGAGCAAATCGCCCTACATCTAAGGCATTTTCTAAAGCCTAACAAATCGATACAGGCAAATCAACCTCCGATTGACGCAAGTTGGCTCTGCGGCTCAAATCGAAGGGATAAAGCGGCGTCCGGATCGGCAATCTCCTGCTCCGAGACGTTCAACCCTAAATGCGCGAGCATCAGGTGGGCGACCGAGCAGTAAGATGCCGGGTCGCTTTGAGCGCGCGCGAGTAGCATCGCACCGGTGAAAGCCGAAATCAATCCGCTCGCCTGCACGCGCGCGGGGCCGGGAAAACGCGCTTCGCCAAGCTCTCTGCCATTTCCGAGGACAATGCTGAGCCAGGTTTCTGTTTCCTCGAAGTAAGCGGCCACTTCCCGGCGAACCGCGATCGGCAAGCCGAAAAGCTCGGCTGATAGCGCGGTGCACAGGCAGATTCTCCCGCCTTCGGCCTGCGGGTCGCGCAGCATCGCCCGAAAAAGCTGCGCGAAGGCCCGCAGCTTGTCCTCGGTTCCCGGCGAGACGGCGTCTATTCGCTCGCGATGAGCGCGCATCGACGCGCGGTAGTCCCGCACCAGGCGAATTCCCAAATCGGACTTGCCCGGAAAATAGTAGTGGATGCTCGCCTTGCGGATTTCGACGCTTTCAGCAATATCAGCGTAGCTAAAGCCCTGATAGCCGCGCGTCTGCACGAGCAAGAGCGCCGCGTCTAATATCTGATTTTCGCTGGATCGAGTCGACATTTTGAGAGTTAATCCAAATTAATGCTTTGAGTATACCCCGATTTGCCTGTCTACAAAAAAATCTATCTACTAGTAGGTTGACAAAGCGTTTTCGCTTCGGCTATGATTGCGTTGTTCCCGGTAACACTGCTTGTTCGGGATCGCTCCTCGCAATGCAGCGGTGAGATCGTCGATTTTCGAGTGTGCCGTAGGACAAACATCCTGCCCGCCTCACGACCTTTCTAACGCTGCGGTTCCTGCCGCCACCGCTACCTTGCTGTTTATATAAGGACTTTCACGCTATGCCCACCGCTACCGAAGCCGAATCGCCCGTTTCGAGTGCCGCTGCCACCCTGCGCCCGATCGACTGCATGGGATTGACCAAGCTCGCCGACAAGAATAAAGCCAATCCGGCGGGCGGCAAGATCACCCTCAAGGCGACTACAGTCACCGAGGGCCAGTTCCGCAACCTGACGTATATCCGCGATCTGGAGCCGACCGTCATCGACGAGCCTCCGCATCTTCTCGGCCAAAACACCGCGCCGAACCCGTCTGAGGCGGTTCTCGCCGCGCTTGGAGCCTGCTTGGCCGTCGGCTACATGGCAAACGCCAGCCACCGAGGCGTTAACCTGACCAATATCAAGATTGATATGGAAGGCGACATCGACGTCTCGGCGGTCTGGGGCCTCGGCGACGTGCCCGACGAGAAAGTCGCCGGATTTACCGCCGTGCGCGTGAAAGCCCACCTCGAAGGCGACGCGTCCAAGGAAGTGATGAACGAGATTATCCAGAACGCCAACAAATGGTCGCCTGTCGCCGCGACTCTCCGCAACAACGTCGAGGTGACAGCCGAGCTGGCTGAGTAGTTCTCGTCGCCAATGCGCGTTTGACAAACAAATAGCCGGCGCTTCGCTAAGGCAGCAAGCGGGTCGATGTCGACCGTTTCTTTCACGATTCCTCTTATTCGTAAGGAGTTTTGCCATGGAAATGACCCTCATCGACCCGAAGCAGCTTGATGGCATGATGAAATCCGACCCGGTTGTCGTCATCGACACCCGCGCCCCGGAAGACTACGCCGCCGGACATATCCCCGGCGCGGTGAATATCCGCGAGATTTTCAGCTACCTCTCCGAGTCCACCCCGGAAGGCATTGCCTCCATGCAGAAGATGTTCGCCGAAAAGCTCGGCGAAGCCGGTCTCTCCGGCGCGGAAACCGCCGTCATCTACGAGGACGCGATGAACAACGGCTACGGGCAATCCTGCCGTGGCTACTTTTTGCTCAAATATCTTGGATATCCGAAAGTTTCCATCCTGCACGGCGGACTCAAAGCCTGGACCGACGCCGGAATGCCGGTGACCGCCGAACTGCCCGCGCCGGAATCCAAGACATTCCCGCTCAGTCCCGATCCCTCCCTACTGCTGACTACCTCGGAAATGCTCGCCTCCTTGGACGATCCCGATACGGTCAAGCTGGATGTCCGCGACTGGGACGAATGGATCGGCGAAAGCTCTTCGCCTTACGGTAAAGACTACGCCCCGCGCAAGGGACGCATCCCCGGAGCGGTCTTAGTCTAGTGGTACACCATGAG
>CAXSEA010000013.1:0-29124 GCA_964235675.1 uncultured Armatimonadales bacterium
CGTCGGACGAGCCTTTGGACGGCACCGCCGTTTTTGCCAAAGACACGGGCACAGGAGACTTGCCGACCGAGCTTCCGGAGCCGTTCGCTTTATAAGCTACTTGAGGTGTATATAGAGTCACTTTACTGTAGTCCTATTCGGCTAAGCACTGACAGCCGCAGCTGGACTAGCGCTTAACAAACAAATAATCGGCGCTTCCGACCTTCAAATGGAGGCAGAAGCGCCGATTATGAATGCCTAAGATAAATATTACATACCCCGCATTTGAATTTTGGGAAACATCGCGGCGAATCTCAGCTGTTTTCCGCTGCCTGGAGCTGCTCGGCGCGCTCGCGGCTCCGCGCGGCTTCTTCCATTAAAAGCGAGTTCTGCAGCGCCACAGCCGCTTGCGACGCGAACGTCAGGTAGCGGCGCATTTCGTCGGCGGGCGGCACCGCGCGCGCGTCGCGCCCGTAAATCTCCAAAACGCCGATCACCTGCCGCCCTATCTTCAGCGGAACCCCGAGATAAAAGCCCGAGCGCGATACTTGCGCGGCCAGCGCCGGGGCAGGAGCGAAGCGGCTGTCCTGGCCCGGCTGCGAAATGCCCAGCGGCCTGCCGCGACGCACCACCCAGCTGGCCGACAGACTGCTGATCGCGCCCGTTTCTCCGCCTTGCGGCTCGACCGGCCCAAACGCTTCCTGCGGCAGTCGCATACCGCTCACCGCGCGCAGCGATAAATGAGTCAAAAGCTGAGAAGCGTCCGCCCCTCCGTTTTCCGGAGTAGTCAGCAGCAACGCGGCCCGCTCGGCGCGCATCATCTCCGCCGCGAGATCGACAATGGTCTGCGCGCTCGCGTCGCTGGAGTGGGTGGACGCGCCCAAAGCGCGCACCACGCGCCGGAACGCCCGCCGCAGTTCGGCGGAATCGCGCCGGGTCTGCGCCAGCACCTGGATATTAAACACGGCGATGCCGATTTGGTTGGCGATGGTATAAAGCAGCTCCATCTCGGCCACGGTAAACGCGCGGCGGCGGCTGCTCATCGCATGGATCACGCCGATCACCGAATCTCCTGCCTGCAGCGGGACGCTCACCAGCGACGCTACGCCGTCGCCTTCCAGCGGCCAGCTGCGGTTGCGGAAATCGGCGGCGACATCCTGCACGGCGGTTGGAGTCTCGTACTCGTACACCCACCACGCGATTCCCCGACGCTCCGGCGACGGGCACATCGTCCGCGCCGTTTCCCGGCTCAAATTGCGCGAGACCTTGATTTCCAGGCAGCGACGCTCGGGGTTGTACAAAAACAGCGCGAACTTGTCCACTTGGAGCAGCGCCAAAATGCTGTCGGCGACATAGGAAAGTACGCGGGCCAAATTAAAGTCGGAGTTGACCGTCTGCGACAGCTCGTAAATGGTCGTCGCTTCCCCGGCGCGGCGGGTGGCGTCCTCGTACAGCGTGGCGTTCTCCAGCGCGAGCGCCGTCTGCGCCCCGATCGCGGCGAGCAGCGCCTTGTCCTCGTCCGAGTAGGCGCCCTTTTGGCGCGATACGGCGACAATCAGCCCCACCGCGCTTTCGCGGGCGTTCATCGGGACGACGATCATCGACTGCACCGGCGCGCCGCCCAGCGGCAGCAGCTCCTCGTAGGTCTCGTCGCGCTCCGGCTCGTCCACGATCAGCGCTTTGCCGGTGCCTGACAGCGCCGAGCGGGCGAGCTTGCCGTCGCTGAGCAGCTGGATCTCCTGCTGCTCGTTCGTCAGCCCGCTTTGCGCGGCGATATAAAGGTGGGTGCGGTCATCGTTTTGCAGGAAAATAATTACCGCGCGGGCATCGACGCTGTAGCACAGGCTCTCCATGGTGCCGTCGAGAATGCGCTGCACGTCGAGCGATGCGCCGGTGTTCTGCGCCACTCGGAACAAAATATTGCGCTCGCGCTCCCGCTGGTTGGACTGCCGCCCGAGAAAATCCTTCTGGATCGCGGTGGACGCCGACGCGGCGAGAATCTGGAGCACGAGCAGATCGCTGCCGGTAAACGACTGCCCGTCCAGCCGGTTGATCGCGGCGAGCGAGCCCATCGACGCGGGGCCGACCACGATCGGCACGACCGCCGCCGAGCGCACCCCGCCGCTCCGGACCACCTGCTCGTCGAAACTGTCGGCGAACCCGTATTCCGCCTCAGACTCGCCGTGCCGGGAGGACGTTTTGCCCCGAGCCGACGCGCGACGCGCCTGCTCCGGGTTGTACGCGAGTAACGGCTCGCCGGTCAACGCGGTTTGCCCAGGCAAAGCATCGGCCACGCGGACTTTTTGCCCCGCCATTTCTCCCGCGCCGCGCCCGGCGACCGCGGCGAACTCCAAGGTCTCGCGCGCCTCGTCGAGCAGGCAAACCGCCGACGACGCGCTGGACGTCAGGAAACAGGCCTTTTCCGCGATCAGCGACAGGATTTCCGGCAGGCTGCGGTTCTGCGCCAGATACTTGGCGACTTCATGCAGTACGATCAACTGATCGTCGGCAAGCTGGCGAGGCGCGGCGGGCGACGCGTGGCCGTCGATTGCAGTCTCGCCGCGAGCGGGCAGATTCGCTGCAACAAAGGGGTCGGCGGGATTGTCTGAAGAATGTGGCTGATCTTCCATCGCCTGAAATTCGTTGAGAAGGTGATTAAGTTGTTGCTAAGTAGCGGTGCAGGCTGCAAGCCGGCTTTGTTGTAGCCGCTAATTACTGGGAAAACGTCCAGTAATTCAGGCACCTGATTTTAGTATTTTGCCATAGTTCTAAATAGCTGTCAAGAAACGAGCTATTCTTGGCATTCCGCGCTGTTTCTCACTTGAAGCTCTAAAGCTTTTTTGGCGAGCTACGCTCTTGATGCTGGCCGTCGCAGGCGCTTTCACCCGTATGCAATTCGCACTTCGCCGCACCGTCCATGGCAGCCGCCGCTCGCGCCAATGCATTGCGCCTCTTGCAATCGCCTGCCTCATCTCCGCGCCACTCCTCGCGGGACGAGCCGCCTGCGCCGCGCAAGCGCCGACAGCCGGCGCGGTGAGCACGACCGACGCCGCCACCAGCGCCCAGACCAACGTCGGTACCGACGTCGCCTCGCCCGTTCAGTCGCCGTCCGTCTCCGCCGCCGGATCGACGCAATCATCTACCTCGCTGGACAGCACGATCGTGACTCCCGCGCAATCCCCCGCGCCCCTCGACTCGCCGCCTGACGTGTCCAGCCAGTTGTTCGTGCCCGCGCCGCGCTTTATCTTCGCTCCCAGCGATTCTCCGCTGCCCAGGTCCCGCCGGCCGCTGCCCGCCCACGGATGGCTTATCGACGGCAACGCCGACACCCGCTACCGCAACGCCAGCTCCGGACGCACCGGTTCCACCTACCTCAACGACGGCGAGCTGGACTTGGGACACGCACTCTACTGGAAAAACCAGTACGAGGGCAACTTCTACTCCGAGCTGATTACCGAGAATACTCCGGACCGCTCCGGCGGCAGAGGCCGCTACAACGATCTCGCCTTCGGCGAAACCTACATCGACTACCGGCTGCCGTTTCAAACCCAGACCGGTTCCACGGCTTATGTCCGGATCGGCCAGTTCGATCTGCCCGTCGGCCTGCTGCCGGTCTACGACACGCACCTGCAAGTGCTGCAGACACTTGCGCCCCTCGGGATCGGGGAGCGGGTAGACTGGGGCGCGGAAGTGCTGGGGCGCTTTAACGGCGTGATCGACTACCGCTTCGCCGCCACCGCCGGCACCGGCGCGGACCATATCTACGGCGACCCCAACCGCGTGATCTCGTTCCGTCTCGCGCGGCTCTTCGCCACCCGCAACGGCGTGGTCAATTTCGGGGCTTCGCTGCTGTCGGGCCGCCTGCCGGTCACCGAAGTCGACCCCGGCACCGGCTTCGCGCCGATTTTGCCACCCTCCGGAAAAATCGCCGCGCCCTACGGCTATATCAACAAGTCGCGCCTGGTCGGCGACGCCACCTGGAACTACCGCGCCGTTACCGCGCGCGGCGAGGCGATGTCCGGCTCCGACGGCAACGCCGACGTCAACGGCTACTTCACCGAAGGCGAGTACCGCTTCGCCCCCGGACTTTCCGCCGTGCTCGCTCGTACCTACTGGTACTACGGCAAAAAAAGCTCCACCAGCACCGATAACGCCATCGGACTCGACGTCGCCTACGGCAACAATCTCGCCGTCCGATTCCTCTACGAGGCCGACCGCGACATTCCCTATCTCACCGTATCCGACGACACCGACACCCTCGTCTCCACCCACCTCCGCCACATCTTCACGGTGCAGACTTTAGTGCGGTTCTAGCCGTCTCAAGTGGCATTCGCGTACGCCGGCTGATACGCCGTCGATTATAATAAACACATGAGCACCTTGCGCGACGTTGCACAACGAAGCGGAGTTTCCCCCGCTACCGTTTCCAATGTCCTGAACAATCGCGCGACCCGAGTCTCCGACGAGACGCGCCGGCGGGTTCTCGAAGCGATACGCGAGCTGAACTACCATCCCGGCGCGGCCCCAAACGGCGCAAGCGGGCAGGTGGCCCGAACTATCGGGATTTTCCTCTGGCTCGGCTATTCCGCTCCGCTCACGTCGAATCCCTATGCCCTGGCGATTTTAGACGGCATCCTGACGGTTATGCTCGCCGACCATTGGAACACGACGTTCATCAGCGTGCAAAACTGGAAGGACGCGCGCGCGCAGGTACGCTTATACGCCGACGGCCGGTGTGACGGTTTTATCCTGATCGCCACTCCGCAAACCGTCGAGATCCCGCAGGCGCTCATTGAAAGGAACTATCCTTTCGTCGTCATCGGCTCCGGGATGCAGGCTCCTTTCGTCAGCGGCGTCGCAATCGACAGCCTGAAAGCCGCGTATGATCTCACGGCGCATCTTATATCGCAAGGCCATCGGCGCATCGCGTATCTCACCGGCGACGAGGATCAGGAAGACGTCTCCAAGCGCAAGCAGGGATATCTGAAAGCTTTATCGGAGGCGGGGCTGGCTAGAAACGCGTTTTTGATCGAGCCTGGCACCTACGATATTCCGCAGAGCCTTATACTGGTGCACCAATTCATCGACCGCCTGAAGCAGATGCCGCCGGAGTATCGCCCGACGGCTTTAATGTGCGGAAACGATCAAGTCGCCTACAACGCCTGGAAAGCGCTCCGGGAGCGCGGCATCCGCGTGCCCGACGAGATATCGCTGGCGGGCTTCGACGATACTCCCTTCTCGCTCCTGACCGACCCTCCTCTCACCACAGTGCGCCAGCCTTTGTTCGATCTTGGATTTCGCGGCGCTCAGATCCTGCAGCAGCAGCTCTATGAGCGAGCCGCGAATCCAGGCTCTCAGCCTCCGCCCAAGCGCAAGGCAATAAAAGAGACACTGCCGCACGAGATCGTCATTAGGCAATCCGTGAAGCGCATCGACCCTCATTGATCGGCATCGCGCAGGCCAACCGCCCTTAGCCCCGACCATGACTTTTTTCGCAGCCAAGTATGTCCCTCGTGTAGCTCCTGGGGCATAGCGCCTGCCCGGTACAAAACGCTTCTAATCGCCTCATTCTTCCCCCTTGACAAGCCTACTGCAACAATATATGATTGGTAAACGCGTTTACTTAAACTAAGAAAACGCGTGCCGCGCTGGGGCAAAGGCTCGTCTTCCGGAGTGCGAGCTTGACCGGCGTTCTTAATCGTAGCGTCTTCTCTGTGGAGGATAAATCAATGAAGTTGTCTCTTCTTAGCTCTCTGAGCCGTGCTCAGGGCCGCAAGCTTTTCAGCTATGGCGTCACCGCCGCATTGGCGGTAATCGGGTTTACCGCAGGCACACCCGCCGTGCATGCGGCAGGGCAATGGACCAACGCCCAATTCGGCGATATCAACCCCTGGCAAACCTATTACTACCTGCAAAACGACGAGTGGAACCTGTCCGCGGAGCCGTCGGGCACGCAGGCGATTTGGCAAGATCAGAACAATCTCGCTAACTGGGGATCCAACTGGAGCTGGCCTTATCAAGGCAACAACAACGACTATGAAGTGAAATCGTATCCCAGCATCGTTCGCGGCTGGAACTTCGGAAGCAGCGCCAGCAGTCCAGGACCCTATACCGCGAACTCCGGGTTCCCCGTGCTCGTCTCGTCCAACTACTCCGTTCCGACAACTTGGAGCTACTCGACCAGCGGAACGTCGAGCACGGACATCTCCTATGACTTGTTCTTTAGCCCGTCGAGCGATCCGGGAGCGCCGGCTTATGAGATGATGGTTTGGGTCAACACCACGAAAGACAAGGTCACGCCGCAGCCGGCTGGCTCGATTGCCGCGTCCAATATAACGCTTGGAGGAATCAGCGGCACGGTCACCGTTTGGACAGGAAATACCGGCTCCTGGCCCATTACCTCTTTTGTGCTGAACTCGCCGACGACGAACGTCAGCATGAATTTGCAGCCGTTTATCTACTATCTTGCCTACACGACAGGATCGCTGCCGAAAACCGATTACCTTCTCGGAGTGATGGCGGGCACCGAGGTATTCGAAGGCACGGGCCAAATCTACGTGACGAAGTTTACGGCAAGTCCTTCCTAACGAGCGTAACTCGTCAACTCCCCTCCCTTTATCTAAGAGAAGGGAGGAAAGTTGACGAGTTAACTCACCGGCAGCGGTTTCACGCGTCTTTCGAGCGGCGTCGGACAAGCGCGGCCGAGGCGCTCATCGCCTCTCAGGTGGCCCTGACGCCCGCTTCGATGATGCGCATCACCGCCAAACCCTCCGACGCAGGCACCGGATTTTTACCGACGCCTAAACTGGCGTCCCGAACCCCCGTGTAATAAGCCGGATAATCGCCGGGCAAAACTTCCATATCGCTTGTTCGCAGCGCGCCGCCTGACTCCGTAGTCAGGTGCGCCGGACGCGTGTCGATTCCCCAGCCAGGTGCGCCGGGAGCGATACTGCCCGCCTTCAGCATCTCTTCCTGCGGGTCAAGGCCATATTTGACGAAGCTGCCGCGCGTGCCATGCACGACAAAGCGCGGCGACTCGGCGGCGGCGAGCATCGAGGCGTGGAGAACAACGCGGAGCGCGCCGTACTTCAAGACGACGTGAAAGTAGTCCGTCGCCACGCCGCCGTCGCGCTGGATAGCGAGGTCGGCATCGACGCTGTCGGGCTCACCGAAAAGCTGAAGCGCTTGATCGACGAGATGCGGGCCGAGGTCGTACCACAATCCGCCGCCGGGCACGTCCCGCTCGCGCCAGCGGTCGCGGACTTCGGGACGGAAGCGGTCGAAACGCGATTCATAATAGCGGATTTCACCCAAGACGCCGCTTGCAATCACCTGCCGCAACGTCAGGAAATCTCCATCCCAGCGCCGGTTCTGAAAGACGGAAAGCGTCAGCCCCTTGTCATTCACGTTCCGGACCAGCGTTTCCGCTTCGGCGACTGTGACTGTAAACGGCTTATCCACGACCACGGCCTTGCCCGCGTTGAGCGAGCGAAGAGCAAGGTCGAAATGCGTTTCGTTCGGCGTCGCAATCACGATCAACTGAACCTCGGGCGACGCGAACGCCTCCTCCGGCGATCCGAAAATAATTATGCCTGGATGATCGGCCCGTGCTTTGGCGGGCTGTCCCGTGACGATATAACTGAGGCGAAGCCCCGGAGTGGCGGCGATCAGCGGCGCGTGAAAAGTTTGCCCGGCAAAGCCGTAGCCGACCAGGCAAACATTGAGGGGCGGAAAAGCGAACATAGCGGCGATGCTATCCGGAGCTACGCGCTGGATAGACTCGCGTAAATCTCAGCATTAATCGGCTTGAACGTGCCGCCGTTCGACATTTCCGCCGAGCAGGCGGTGAGGCCGACGATCAAATCCATCTCCGCCTGAAACTCAATATAATCCCCTGCCTTGGAGCGCGGCGGCTTCAAATCGAGCTCGCCGCTGGGCAGAATATCAGCGTTCATAAAAATGTTGAACGTCGTGGGAATATCGTCGGGGCCGATGCCGTGCTCACGAAGTGCGTTCACCAGGTTCATAAAGCAGCTGGGGTGCTGGTCGCCGTCTACATCGTTGTAGATAATCTTAAATGTTTCCGGGCTGCACGGCGTATATAGAAAGTCGTGCCGCCCGACAGTGTCCGCCGTGATTTTCAGCATCGGCGTGCTGCGGTTGGAGTAAAGCGTGTGGCCGGTGGTGAGATAAATCGTGTTGGCGTAGTCCAAGCTGCGCCCCGACGAAAGCCATTCTCGCTTGTCGGCGGCGTTAAAGGCGATCAGATCCGATACCTGCACGCCCTCCACGTCGATAACGCGCAAGCTCTGGCCGCGCTCCAAAATAAAGCTGATTCCGGTCTGCGGCTCCAGGTGAATTTTACGGATCAGAGCGCGCTCAGACATGCGCGGCCGCCTCGGCGGCTTCGTCGACTGATGCCGCAACGCTCGCGTGAAATGGGCAGCGCCAATCTTCTTCCACTGTTCGCCCGCTGTAGGAGCGCGCCTCGGATTGCTCGCCGTAATTGGAAAGCGTGGCGTTCATCGTGCCCTGCAGCGTAAGGTCGCGTCCGCGAATCGTCGTTTTCATCCGCTCGAATCGGCCGTCTTCCTTCAGCGCCTCGAACTGATGGTGCGCGTTGAACACTAAAGTCGGCCACGCGAACTTTCGCGCGAAACGGCTTGCTCCGGGATGCAAGCCGATAATAAAAAAGGCGCGTCCGGCAAAGCTAAAGGCGAAGTTGCCGTCCTCGGGGTTGGCGCTGGCTTTCGGGTCCCAATGGCCGCGCTCTGTGTCGATCTCATGCAGCTTTTGCAGCTGGTCCCAGAGCATCAGCTCGAAATGCTCCTCGCTGACCATCTGCGGCCCGTTAAAAGTAGCGATAAAAGTCGTGAAGTGGTCTTGAATCGTATCCTGCTCGCGAATGAACTCGATCAGGTCGTGAGCCAAACCCCGCGTGACGCCCGAAGTTCCCATTTCGGCATAAACGCCCATCCGGTATTCCAGCTTGTTGAAGGCCGCCTTCGCGCCCACGCAGCTGAAGCGCGAGTTCATCACCAGCGCCTTCACTTGGTCATGGACGAACTCTTCCAATGGAGCTACATTTCTGTCTAAATCAAGGAGATGAGCAATCTTGCCGGTATCGTCGGGCCCGAGATAGGCGCTGTTGGCCAGACTATCCGCATCCGAGAATGGATTTTCCGGAGCAGTCGAAACACGTTCTAAAGTCAGCATAAAGGGGTGTTCTAAAATAAAAAGCAGGTCGCCGCGACATTGCGGCACACCTTGTTTTTTACCCCGGACCCCTGGCCGCTAACCGGGTATGCGAAATCCTGCAACCCTTACCAGTCCCTGATCGAGAGGCGCTTTTGCCTGGTGAAACAATAAGGCCAGCTGTTAACCGTGCGCAGTAGTGATTCCCGAAACCCGCATACCCCCTCCGTCGTTATCCTCTAGGGAAGAATCGCGCCGCAGACGCTCTAGGAACTCGTCGTGCTCGTCGGATTCAAAGTCGGTAGCGGTATGCTGTCGCATCTTTCTGCCTGGCGGGGCGAACAGCTTGGAGCCAACGGGCTGGCTGGAAAAATCGCTGAGAGAGTATGTAATCGCTCCCGCCGCCGTGCCGCTATGATATGTGATGCGAAGCGGCAAGCTGGTCAAGACGGCCGAGAGTTGATCGACATCGCCGGTCAGCCTGTAAGTTACTCCGCTGCCTGCCACGTCCGGTACGGGAGACGAACCAGGCAGGAGGCTGGCCGCGATGCCGTTCATAGGCTGCCTCTGGGAATCGTCGGTCCAGACGTCGATCCTCTCAAAGGTATACGGCACCTCTACCGAGCCAGTAGTAGTGTAGTTAAGGTAAACAGTGTAATGGTGAGCGTTTTTCGTCTTCCTGAAAGTCTCCACACCCTTGTCGACTACATGCGTGTCTACGTAGACTGTGCCGCTCTGCGAACTGGTGCGGACGTCCGGCACGGGAAAAACAAAGTTTCTGGCGTCGTAGGTATAGCTTGGCAGGAGAGTCGCTACCCCGAATAGCTGCGGGCGCACATCCGAGAAGTTATTTATTGTATACTCGCCAAGATCGGGATCAACCGTCGTCAGCGTTTTCGCCCCGCAGTCCAGCAGGTTGATGATATCGAAGGTGAGGCCGTTTGCCAGCTTGACGGTAGTATCGTAGCGCTGCAGAGGGCCGTCGATATCGACGCGGGTATTCATCTCACTGCGTCCGCTTGTGATACCGCTCGCCGACGTTGTCAACGTATAGCTTAAAGGCACAGTCAAAGCGAGAGGCGGAACTTGAGATGGAGCCGGCGATACTTGAGCGTGCACGCCGTTAGTCGCTAAAAGGAAAGTGGCCACGCCGACAACTACGGATGAAGGCAAGCTCAAGCGCGCGCCTATATCAAACCGATTGTTCTCTTTTCTCCCCACGACGATCCTCCTGAAACGTATGATAATCAAGCCGATTAATGCGAGAATGCTGATTTTATTATACTAACTTTTGACGCTCCAAAGCTCCTATTCTTAAGGCAAGTACATGTTTCGCCGGAATAGGCCGACTTCCACGCTGTCGTAATCGCCGAGATTCAACTCCGTCCGCAGGTGAAAGGCGCTCAAAATTTCCAGTGTATGATCGCCCCACCCGCCGATACCGTCGAACAAGCGGTAGGGGCGCACCCGGTAGCAAGCCAGGCCGCCGACCAGCACGCGCTCGATCAAAAAGTCCTCGCCCTCGCTGATCGCATCGCCGTACACCACGAACTCAGGCCGCACCAAAACGGCCACGGACACCTGCACATTCAGCGTGCCGGGGTAAAGCGTCTCGCCGACAGCGCTTTCAAACGCCTGCTGGTTGCGGGCGATCCGGTGAGTCCAGTGGCCGAAGCCGCGAGTCACCCGCCCAGTAAGTGTAATCATGCAATAACGGTTTTCCAGCCGAGCAAGCACCGGCGCAAATAAACAAACAGCCAGGCCGGGTCGACAAAATTATTGTTCGCGGCTCCGGCTATTTGTTCGTTTATTTGCGCATTCGGTGTGCCGCTGCAATTAGCCGCCGCCGAGAACGCCGCCAGGCGGGACACCCGTGCCTTGGCTGTACGGGTCTGTCGTCGGGCTGGTTGTGCGCATTCCAGCAGACGTATCGTTATAGCCGCCGTTGTCGCTGTGCGCCCTGGCAGCTAGGGCGGAGTTTTCCTCCGTGCTGAAATCCGAGGCTGCCACCTGGCGCATTTTGCTGTCCGGCGCGGCGAACAGCTTGGCGTCGAGCGCTTTGGTCGAAACTTTATCGAGAGTGTACGTGATCGTGCCCGCCGCGCCGCCGGAATCGTACGAGATTTGCACCGGCACGCTGGTCATCGCCGCGAAAAGCGGATCGATATCGCCGGTGAACGTGTAGGTGACGCCGCCGACCGCCGCGCCCTTGCCCGTGGCGGCGGCCTGGATAAATCGACCGGCGATGCAGTTGGTGGACTGTTTTTGCGTGTCGTCGGTCCAGATATCGAAAAGCTGCGCCGCATACGGCACGGCCGCCCCGCCCGAGGTGCTATACACCAGAGAGATCGTGGAGTGATGAGCGTTTTTCGTCTTCCCAATGCTCGCCATGCCTTTATCGGTGACTCCGACACTCACTCCAACCGCGCCGGTCTGCGCGGCAATGCGCAAGTCGGGCACCGGGAAAACGATTCCTCTGCCGTCGGGCGAGTAGCTCGGCAGAAGCGTGCCGATACCGAGAACCTCCGGACGCACTTGCGTGGATTGGTTGACGGTATAAATTTTCAGCGCGGGATCGAACGTGGTAACCGTGCCTGCCGTGCAATCCAGGAGATTGACCACGTGAAACGTGTTGCCGTTGGCCAGCTTTACGGTAGTGTCGTAGCGCTGCATCGGGCCGTCCGTATCGATTTCAGTTTTCAGAACGCCTTGCGACCCCTTGATGCCGCTCGCGCTGACATCGAGAGTGTAGTTCAACGGCGGCGCGGCAGGCGCGGGCGGCGGAATTTGAGCGAGCGCCGCGCCGGCGGTGGCAAGAGTCAAGGCGGAAGCGCTGACAAAGGCGAGGGGAGTAAACACCCAGCGTCCATTGCGGCGGGGGAATACGACACTCATTCGGTTCATTTGCGACGACATACTAATATCCTTTCGAAAGCGGAGATACCTCTGCGCCAGTAAATGCACGCTGAGCAAAATTTCAAGGCGAATTTGCCGCTAGTCTGCTTGCCCGAACCAGCTGACGGTTTCCGCCCGAGCTCGTAGTTACTTCAAACGCATGAAAACAGCGTGAAAACAACAGACGAGCGCAAAAACAAGCTTGTTCCGCGAATCAGTATAGACGTTTTGATCCTCCATTAAACAAGCGCCGGGTTCGATAAACCCGGCGCTCATAACACTATTCCGCTAAAGCGCTTCCGAAAAGCTACGCTATCTCCAGCAGACGCTGCCCGATATACTCGCCTTGCGCCGCGCCGCCTGGGCAGGCGAATAGCCCGCTGCCGATATGGGTGGCGAACTGGTTCAAAGCGTCGATCTGCGACATCAATTCGAAGAGCTGCACGAAGCCGGTGCGCGGGTCGCGCTGGTAGCACAGAAACAGAAGGCCGGCGTCGTACTCCATTCCCTCGTGCCAGGGCGGCCAGCGTTCGGCGACCAGGCTGACTCCATCGTTGTAGGAGTAGGAGCGGCGCAAAATCTGCGCGCCGCCGGAGGTGCTGGCGTTGGCGAGGCGGACATGGGCGTTCTGCGCGATCACCGGATTGCCGTCTTTGTCGTTTGCGTCGAGATTCAGCGGGTCCATCTCGGATTTACCGCCGATAGGCGCGCCGGAGTATTTCCGCCGTCCGAACGTCTGCTCCTGGAAACCGAGCGACATACGGTCCCAGTGCTCCAAAGCGATCCGGATGCGCCGGGCCACCAGGTAGCTGCCGCCATGCATCCACGCCGCCTCATCGGGCGCGGCCCAAACAAATTTGTCCAGATCGGGCGCGGCCTTGGGCGAGACGTTCTGGGAGCCGTCCTTGAAGCCCATCAGATTGCGCGGCGTCTGGCCGGGCTTCGCTCCAGGCAAAAATCCGGCCTGGCTCCAGCGAATCTGCATCGCTCCGTAAGCGAGCCGCGCCAACTGGCGGACCGCGTGGAACGCCACCTGCGGGTCGTCGGCGCAGGCTTGAATCGCGAAATCGCCGCCGGTGTAGCCGTCGGCCAGCTGCTCCCCGCGAAACTTGGGCAGATCGGCCAGCGCGGCGGGGCGGTGCGCGGCAAGCCCGAACCGGTCTTTGCCGCCATCGCCCACAAACAACCCAGGGCCGAACCCGAACGTAATCGTCAGCCGCTCCGGCATCAAGCCGTAAGCCTCGCCGCTGTCGGGTGCGGGCTGCGCCTCATCCGATGAAAGCGCTTCGGCGGGATGCCCCTCAGTCAGGCGCGACGAAGCCGCCGTCAGCGTTTTCATCATCTGAATGACGTCGCTCTTTTTGTCGGCGGCGATATCGAACACCGCGAAATAAATATGCTTCTGCGCCGGCGTGACAATTCCCGCCTGATGCTTGCCCCAAAACGGCACCGACGCCGCTTCCGGCTCGATCTGCCCCGAAACCAGAGGAACGGAAGGCCCTGTCGGCGTGACGGCATTCGCCGCCTGCGCCGAGCCGCCGAGGCTGGTCGCGGCGATCCCCACGCCGATACTGCCGGCAATCGATAAAAAGCCGCGCCGGGAGACGCGCTCCGGGTCGTTTTCTGATTCTGCCATTGGTCTATTGCTGACCTATCCGGGCTCTCGCCCACCTTCCCTAAAGGGAAGGAACCTTATATCAAGCTAAACTATCTATAGCTGACGCATTCAAGCAGTAAGTTTACCAAGCTTACTGCAAGGTTCCTTCCCTTTAGAGGGTTTAGAAAAAGTCCTGAAATAAAGGCTAATTCTGTTCCCCTCCTTATCTTAGGAGGGGCTAGGCGAGGTCCGCCAAGCACGAACCGCCTCGCTATACCCGATCTCCTCCAGCCCCTCCTAAGATAAGGAGGGGAGTTCAGATGACTTTTTCTAAACCTTCTTTAGGGAAGGTGGGCGAGAGCCCGGATAGGTCACGCCTTCTCTTCCATCAGTAAATTCACATCGTCCTCGACGAAGTAAAACCCCTTGTTGTCTGGGGTCAAGGCGATGCCGAACAGATCGCCGTTGCCGGGTGGAGCCTGGGCCGAGTCGGTGTCGATCCATTCCGCCACCAGCTGCTTACCCGCCACCGGGTCGATTTCCACCACCTGGCCGTTGCGGGCATTCAACGCCAGCAGGTTGCCGTTCGGCAAATTCACCAGCGACAACGGGCGCTGAAGCAGGCCGTCCGACGTCAGCGTTTGCCCTGTTCCAGCGCTGTCGGTACGGGCAACGGCATTCGGGATCAATGCGATTCGGTTGCCGATCGCGTCCGAGACGTACAATCCGCCGTTCGGCGCGAGCGCGAGGCCGGTGGGGCCGACCAGAAAAGCGTCCTTGTCGGCGCGCTCGCCGAAGCCGTTGCCGATCACTGTCTGGCTGGTAATAGCCGGCTTGCCGCCCGCCGGGATTGCCAAATCGATCCGGAGCACGGTCGCATTGTAGGATGTCACCGGAAACCCGGTTTTGGGGTCGAGCACGCCGGGGCTGCTGATATTGAAGCCGGACATACTCACAAAAAGCGTCGCCGTTGTCCCGTTGTCGATCAGAGCCATATTGCCCCAAGGCCCTTTGATCTGGTTGCCCGACCAGACGTCCACCAGTTGGCCGTTCGTATCCAGAACAATCAGGCCGCCGGGACCCAGGGTGCGCGTGGAGCCGTCGGTGCTCGGCGTGCTGCCGACAATCAGATAGCCGGATTTCAGCATCGCCATGGCCGTGGTCAATCCCACCCCGCCGGGACAGCCAGGAAGCTCGCGCGTAAGCTTCGCCAGCACGAAGCTCCTTTTGGTAGCCGGGTTGTAGTCCAGAATCGACGTTCCCGTACCCTGCAAGTTGGAGACGTTGTTGAAATCGTCCACCAGCACGTCCCCCGCCGTAATTTTGCCAGACGTCACCGGCGCGACAATCACCGCGTAGGGGTTGGAGTCGCCGTCGTCGGAGATCATCGACGTCAAAATATGCTGATGATGCACGCCCTGTAAAAATAAAGGCGTCTGCGGCGCGGCGGCCCGCGCCGGCGCGGCGAATAAGCCGCTCGCCGCCGCGATCAGCAACGCCGCCGCGGCTCCCGCTTTGGCGCTTCTGAAATTTCGTTGTAGCACAGCTAGATTCATTGCTTTTCCTATAATGAACGCTTAAAAGACGACATTAAGCCGCGTTCCGACCACCAGTTCGTTCCCGACGCGGGAGTTCGGCAGAATCGGGTTCGCCAGCCCGCCGCCGGGATTGATAATGTATTGCGCGTCCGGCTGGACATGGAACCAGGGCGTCACCTCGTACTCGTAGGTCGCCTCGACAAACGTTTCGGTGGTGCGGCGAGGGACATACCCGCCGCCGTAAAGCGCGACGGCGCTGTCGAGATTGGCCGCCCCCTCGCCGATATGAGCCACGCCAAGCGCAATACCGGCGGAATCGTCGTCGCGGCCATGGAACGGGTCGGTCTCCACATAGCCGAAGTTGGCGCTGAAATCGGCCAGGTTGCGGTCGGCCTGCGGCGCGGTCATGACCCGTGCGAAAATATTGTAGGTACGGTCGTACTCGGTGTGCGACTGCCCGATCATCTGGTCGTAAGTGGCATAGACACTGTAATCCCCCCGGTGCCGGCGCGGGATACCGTTGCTGTTCGGGTTCGCCAGCGAAAGCCCGTCGGTGCCGGTCGTCTCGTCGTTGAACTTCTCGGAGTCGTACCATCCGCCGATCTTGAGAACGTGCGGCAGCGGCGCGTCTTGCCCCGGATAGACCAGGTTTCCCAACGCGGGATAAAGAAACTGCGCTTCGGCAAAGGCCAAAATGCCGTTGTTAACCGGAAATTTCAGACCATTGTTGTTGGAGCGTTGCGGGTCGTCGTAGTTGTTCGGCGACGGGCTGCCGCCGTAGACTCCTAAAAGCAGATTGGTCGCCGGATTCGCCACATAGCGGGCGCGGACGCCGATTTCCGAGAGCGGGTAGGCTGGGCCGCCGCCGGGAAGGTCCACCGACGGCACCAGCGGCCAGCCGAACATCGTGTTCACGAACAGCAGCGCGTTCTGGCTGACAATAAACTCCTGGTCCAAGCTCTGCTGGCCCACTTTGATATCGAGCTTATCCTCGTCCAAAAACTTCTGATCGTACCAAAGTTCCCACAGCCGAGTAGCGCGGTCGGCCTCGATGCCGCTGCTGGTTTGCAGGGTCAGCAGATCGTCGGCGCTCAAATTGGTGCCGTGAATCTGCAAAGCGCTGACGTTGAAAGTGCCGCCATAGTGGTTAAAGGCGCGCTGCGTGTCCATTTGCAAATCGACTTGCGTCAAACCGTCATAATCCGCCCCTTTGCGCTTGCCTCCGGAGAGGTTGCCGAGCAGCTCGCTCGTTTCCAAAATGCTGAGGGAAACGCCGTACTTGCTGAGCTTGCTGCGCAAACCGCCGATATCGCCCAGAAGGTTGCTGCGCCTTCCCAGCCCCGAGAAAAATCCGCCCTTATTCGACGGCGTCGCCTGGCCGCTCGTATCGCTGACATCCCCACCGGTCCCGGCGCCGGTTGTCGACGTTCCTCCACCGTTGTTGCCGGACACCGGCGGCGGGGTCGCCAACGCAGGCGCGGCGCACCCCACGAGCAGCGCGGCCATCAGCGCGGCACTGCCCGCGCAGCGACGCTGCATGGAACATCCGGATAATAGCAATCTCTTCAACTCTTCGCAATCCTTTGCGCTGGCATGCCCTAATTTGCCATGGGAGCAGGCAAGCAGCCGAACAGGGCGACTTCGCCACGGCACTCTTTCAATCTACGACTTATGGAATCGGAGATATCATAGCACCAGGATTTGTTTGCTGTCAACCGCCGAGCTGCCGCCATCGAAACGGAATCAGCACGGCAGCGATTCGACAGCGTCATTGCGCTTGCCTCCCTCATGTATACTCAGGTGAGCGGTCGGTCTCGAGCGAATCAAGGATTGCTCCGCGGCCTCTCGAACATGGGTATTGGTTTTTAACTATGCAAGACGGGAATGAGCATCAGCCGGTCACCACTCCCGAGGAAGCGCTGCGGCGCTTGATGCAGGGCAACGAGCGTTTCGCCGCCGGGCGGACGCTCTCGCCCCGGCGCGACTTCGACCATATTAAGTCGATTGCCGCCAACCAGCAGCCCTTCGCCGCCTGCCTGGGGTGCGCCGATTCGCGGGTGCCGGTGGAGATTATCTTCGACCAGGGCTTCGGCGACATGTTCGTCACCCGCGTCGCGGGGAACGTCGTCAACGCCGAGATCGCCGGCTCGCTGGAATTCGCCGCCGAAGTGCTGGGCGTGCAGGTGATTTTCGTGCTCGGGCACACCGGATGCGGCGCGGTGCGGGCCACCATCAACGGCGGCGCGGCCCCAGGCCTCATCAGCTCGATCTTCCACCGCATCAAGCCCGCCGCCAAGGCGATGCACAACGATTTGGAATTGACCGTCACGGAAAACGCGCGCATCCAAGCCGAAATCCTGGCGGAAACGTCTCCGGTCATCAGCCGCAAAATCGAGGAAGGCGCGCTGATCGTGGTCGCCGGCATTTACAATATCGCCACCGGTGTTGTGGAGCCGGTGCAACTGTGAGATAATCTTGACGGATTACGAAAGCGATTCGCGTTAAACTCTCGATAACGCGCTTTACAGCAGTTCAAGGAGTCTCCTGATGATGATACGACGCAGCGCACTGGCCGCCATCCCCGCTTTACTACTGGCGACAACTCTTCTTGCCGGGCAGAGCAGCGCCCAAACCACCACCGACAATTCAGGCGCTCCCACCACCTCAGCCGCCCCGCCCGTCTCAACTCCCGCTCCCGTGGCCCCCGCCGCTCCGGCAGCGCCGACCACGCCTTCCATGCCCGTGCCGCCTGCTGCTGACCAGCCAGCGGCCACTCCGCCCGCTCCCGGCCAGGTTCTCGCCAACGGCGCGACCGCTCCCAACTTCACCGTGCAAGACCGCAACGGCAAGCCGGTTAAGCTCTCCGACTACAAGGGCAAAACCGTCGTCCTCGATTTCTGGGCCACCTGGTGCGGTCCCTGCCAGATGTCGCTGCCGCACACCAACGCTATCGCCGCCAAGTACATGAAGCAAAACGTCGTCTTCCTGGCGATCAACGTCTCTGATTCCGAAAGCGCCTTCCACGCCTGGCTGCCCCAGCACAAAGCCGACAGCTACTTGAAATTCGCCATCGACCCCGCCCCAGGCGGCCAAGACGTCGGCGCGAAAGATTACGGCGTCACGGGCATCCCCACCCAGTTCGTCATCAGCCCGTCCGGCAAAGTCGTCGCCTCGTTCGTCGGCTTCGACCCCAGCGACACCAGCGAATCCGCCCTCCAAACCGCCATCAAAACGGCGATCACCTCCTAGATACGATTCTTTTCCCCTCCTTTCTAAGGAGGGGCTAGGGGAGGTGGCGCGGGGAACCCATCCGGCCTTTCAGGCCACCTTCCCGGTCGGGAAGGAAAAGCCTACAGCCAGTTACTAAATCGATTTACACTTAGCGCCATCTTATATTTCCTTCCCTCCAGGGAAGGTGGCCTGAAAGGCCGGATGGGTTTCCATGCCACGCTTCTACACCGCTCTTCGCTACTTAGGAATTCTCTTACTGGTCGGCGGCGGCATCATCGTATATCAACGCCTAGCGATGCCCCCTGTCCTGGCGAACGGCGGAATCGCTCCCGATTTTTCCGTGCAGAGCAGTACCGGCGCTCCAATCCGATTGTCGGACTACCAAGGCAAAACGGTAGTTCTCGACTTCTGGGCCACCTGGTGCGAGCCCTGCCAAGAAGCTCTGCCCGGTGCCAACGCCCTCGCCCGCGAGTACGCCGGCAAAAACGTCGTCTTCCTCGCTGTCAACGTCTGGGACACCCCCGACGCCTTCGCCGCCTGGCTCCCCAAGCACGCTGGGCTAAACGCCCTCACCTTCGCCATCGACCCCGCGCCCCAGGGCGGCGACACCGCCGCCCAATACAAAGTCAGCGCCATTCCCACCCAGTTCGTCATCAACCCGCAAGGCCGAATCACCGCTTCTTTTATCGGCGGCTACCAACTCGGCGACTTCACGCTCAAAAAAGCGATTTTCGACGCCCAGAAAACCTGACGGCTATCCCTATGGAAACAAAAGCCATGAAACTCCGCTCGTTTCTACCTGCCTGCGCCCTCATCGCGGCGCTGCCGCTAGCTATGCCGCTGCACGCCCAGACCACGCCAACCGCCGCACCTGTCGCCGCGAATGCGAATGTTGATCCCGCCGCTCTCGCCTTGCTGGATCAGTCGCAGGCGAAGCTCGCCTCCGTACAGACGATTCGCGCGAATTGCATCGGGATGAATTGGTACCCGGCCAACGCCAAGCGCAAAAAGGCGCGGCTATTTGGAAGTTACAACAATGTCGTTCTCGCGCGACCTAACCTGGCGATTATTCATGAAGGCATCATGGAGCGAGCAAGCGCGGGCGAGCCATTCCAGCCGAACGCGAGTACGATCACCATGCAGTCGGATGGCACGGCATTTTACAAAATCATCGAAGGTGAATACCAAAAAGCCAAGGTCGCGCGAAACGGCTCGAACATCCAAGTCGACGATCAACAGTTAAGCGGATTTTTCGATCCTGAGTATTCGGAAGCCTCAGTTGTGCGAAACATTCAAAAGACCGGCAATCTCGTTAGCCTGCGATTGCTCGGCACCCAAATCTGGGACAACAGCGCCTACCAACCGGTGGAAGTGGTATTCGTACCGGATGCCCCTTTCTACGCGGATGAAGCCGCCGCCGCGCCTAACGGCAAGCTGATCGAAACGGACACCTTCTACATCGGCGACGATCTCTTAATCCACCGCGTCTCGGAGACGTTCAACACGGGCTGGGTCAGCAGCGAGTACCAGATGAAAAATATTCGCGTTAACCAGCCAATCAAAGTCGCCGATTTCGCCTACACCCTCCCGAAAACCGTGCATCCTTTCGCGCCTCCGCCGCCAGTTCTTGCCGACGGCGCAACTGCCCCCGATTTCACCGTCCGAGACAAAGCCGGACATCCCATCAGGCTCTCCGATTACAAAGGTAAAACGGTAGTCCTCGACTTTTGGGCTACCTGGTGCGGCCCCTGTCAGGACGCGCTGCCGCACACCAATGCCGTAGCCCGCAAGTACAAAGATCAAAACGTGGTATTCCTGGCGATCAATGTTTGGGATACTCCCGCCGCGTTCAAAGCCTGGCTGCCCGACCACGCAAGCTACGATGCCCTTAACTTCGCCATTGACCCCGCGAGAAACAACCAGGACGTCGCCAGCGCCAAATACAAGGTGACCGGCATCCCCACGCAGTTCGTCATTAACCCGGACGGCAAAATCGCCGCCTCGTTCGTAGGCGATCAGGGCGACAGCGATGCGCTGGACAAGGCGATTGCGGCGTCTCAACCACATTAGGCTGTCCCAGCCGCTCTTCGCTCTTTTCTTACTCTCACAGAGATCTAAAAAAGTCGCGTCTTCTCCCCTCCTTTTCCAAGGAGGGGCAGGGGGAGAGCCGCCTATATCAACGCGGTACTAACACGGACCACCCTTAACCTCGTTTGCAATATATCTAAAGAAAACTCCAAATTTGTTCCCGCCACGGCCTGAGCGTAAGGCTGGAGGGGCATTCGGCGGAGTGAGGAGTGCCTGTTTGAGCGAAGCGAGTTCACCCCGCAGCGGAGCCGAACGCCCCTCCAGCCCGGAGCGGCGGCTTTTGAATAGCTCCTAGAATAAAAAGGGCGATCAGAAAGCACATACTAATAGCTTTTCTAAGCTCTCGACACGCTTCATCAAAAGTGCCGTCTTGTCAATGCTCTTCAAGTAGGGCAAGACAAAAGTAAACGGACAGGCAGAAGCGTTTGCGCGCGTGCTCCGACCTCGGAACGGTAAAGCAATCGGCAGAACGGTCAAAGCCGGAGCCATATGTAACTCGATACAAAATGCACCGCTTTGCCTCAAACAAGCACCCTTTCTCCACTTAAGCGGGAGGAAGCAGGTGCATGACAAGTTGAAACGCAGCCTTAACGGAATGAAGCGACTTCTAAAAATTTCCCAAGGGCTAGATCGTCGGAGCCGAGGAAAGAGCGACGGGCTCCGACGACTGGACGTCGCTCAATGTCTGCACGCCTGCCAGCTTCGGGAACAATCGCATCCACAGCAGCGACACCAATATTGTCCCCACTCCCCCGACTACTCCGGCCAGAACTGGCCCCATCCAGTGCGCGGTGACGCCCGACTCGAATTCGCCGAGCTGGTTCGACGTGCCGATAAACAGCGAGTTCACCGCGTTCACCCGCCCGCGCATCTCGTCGGGCGTGGCCAGCTGCACCAATGAGCTGCGGATTACCACGCTGACATTGTCCGACGAGCCCATGACAACCAGCGCGAACACCGAAAGCTCGATGTTTCTCGAAAGGGAGAAGATAACCGTCGCCACGCCAAAGATAGCGACCGCGATCAGCATCTTCAGGCCGATGCGGTTGCCCAAAGAGCGATGCGACAGGAGCATGGACATCGCCAGCGCGCCCACCGCCTGCGATGACCGTAGAAAACCAAGCGCCCAAGGGCCGGCGTGCAGGATATCCCGCGCGAAAATCGGCAGCAGCGCGGTTACCCCGCCCAGCAGCACGGCGAACAGATCCAGCGAGATCACACCCAAAATAATCGAGCGATGCCAGACAAAGTGCAATCCCGAAAACACAGATTTCAGCGTCACCGGCGGACGCTTCCCCGCGTCGGGCTGCCGCACTTTAATCGCGGCGATGCACCCGCCCGCCGTCAAAAACAGCGCGGCGGCCAGCGCGAGCGGCACCTTCACTCCGGCGGCGTAAAGCAGACCGCCCAGCGACGGACCCAAAATAGTCGCGGTCTCCTGCGCCGACGACGACACCGCCAGCGCCCGCGCTAAAATCGCGCTGGGCACGAGCGCCGGCAGCAGCGACGAGAGCGTCGGCCCCTCGAACGCCCGCACGCAGCCGAACACGGTCACGGCGGCGAAAATCATCGGCACGCGCAGATGCCCGGTGAGCGCCGACGCCGCCAGCAGCGCGGCAATCACGGCTTCAGTCCACTGGCAGCCCAGCACGATCATGCGTCGGTTGAGCCGGTCCGCCGCCTGCCCCGCCACAAAGATTAAGACGACCAGCGGCAGAAATTGGCACAGCCCTAGATAGCCCAGGTCAAGCGCGCTGCGGGTTTTATCATAAACGAACCACCCGATCGCCACCCCCGCAATTTGATATGCGATAGCGGAGCAGACTCTAGAGCCGTAAAAGAGAAGAAAATCCGGGGTCTTGGTGAGAGGCTGTTGGCCGGGAACAGAGCTGAGTTCTTGCATGGAGTGGCTATTATGGCACCCCTGGAACCCATCCGGCCTTTCAGGCCACCTTCCCTATAGGGAAGGAAATATAAGATAGCGCTAAGTATTAGCCGAGTAAAGACATGGCTGTAGACTTTTCCTTCCCGACCGGGAAGGTGGCCTGAAAGGCCGGATGGGTTCCGGCGCTAACCGACAGGCTCCCGCCGCACCAGCCGCGACTGCGGCGCGGCGGCGATTACTTCCCGCGCGGCGACGGCGAACTTCTCGGCCTTAGTGGTGGCGGCGCGGTGGGTGAAAACGTCGTAGTCGATCTCTTCGATTTTGTCGAGAATGCGGGAGTACAAGAGCCGGGCCAGGCGAACCGGCAGGCGGTTGGCGGCGGGAATATAGTGCATACCTTCGTCGGCAAGGCAATAGTAGTGGCGGGCACGGTCGATTTGAAAGCGCATCAGGGCGATAAAAGCGTCATTTACTTTCCCCTGGGCGAGATCGTCGTCGCTGTAGCCGAAGCGGCGCATTTCATCTTGCGGCAAGTAGACGCGTCCGCGCTGGTGATAATCCTCGCCCATGTCGCGCCAGAAATTGGTGAGCTGCATGGCAAGCCCAAGATTTTCGGCAGGTTCAAGCGCATCAGGCATTTTCGCGCCGGTGAGGCAGGTCATCATCGAGCCGACCACCGAGGCCGAACCGTAGGTGTAGCAGCACAATTCCTCAAACGACTCATAGCGAGCGACAGTCAGGTCCATCGCCATCGCGTCCAAGAAGGCGATTGGATATTCGGCGGGAAGATTATGGCGCGCGGCGGTGTCGGCGAACGCTTTCAAGACAAGCAGATCGGGACGACGTCCGTTTAAGCAGTCGAGCGTCGCCTGGCGGTACCCGGCCAGCTGCTCGGCGGGGCTGGAGCCTTCCGGCGGATTGTCCACAATCTCGTCGGCGTACCGGACAAAACCGTACAAGGCGTAAACCGCCTGTCGTACTTTAGCCGGGAAGAACGCGGTGGAGAAATAGTACGTCTTGCCATGCGCGGCGGTTAAGCGGCGGCACTCGGCGTAGGAGGCGCGGAGCTCGTCGTTCATACGCGGCGCACTCCGGACGCGGAGCCGCTCGGCTCGTCGTCCAAGATGCGCTGCGCCGTGAGACGCGCTCCGAGGCAGACCAGCGGCACTCCCGTTCCCGGCGTGGTGCTCGCGCCCACAAAATACAGGCCGTCGATATGCGGCGCTTTATTGGCCGGCCGGAAATACCCCACCTGGTTCAGCCCATGCGACAGCCCGAAAGCCGCCCCATACTTCAAATTGAACTGGTCCCGCCACTTCCTCGGCGTATAAGTATGCTGGACGACAGTCGCATCCTTCAACCCGGTGAGGCCCCGTCGCTCCAAAATTCCAAGCATTTTGTCCGTAAACCGCGCCGTCTGGTCGTCATCCCAGGTAAGCGTTTCGGTCATATGCGGCACCGGAACAAGCACGAATAGGTTGTCTTTCCCGGAAGGGGCGAGCGACGGATCGGTGCGTGTGGGCGCGTTGATATAGTAGGCGGGCTCGTCGGGAATCTGCTTGCGCTCGAATAGATCGTCGAAGCTTTGCTTGTAGGTGTTGGTCAAAAAGAAGTTGTGGTGCAGCAGCTCGTCGGTGTAGGTTTTGCTGGTGCCAAGATACAAATTGAACGCCGAGCACGTGAACTTGTCGCGCTTCCAACGCTCCTCAGCCAGCTTGGTAGGGCGTTCGGCGAGCAGATCGGTGTAGGTGTAGGGCAGGTCGGCGTTGGAGACAATCACGTCCGCCAGCAGATGCCCCTTGCCTTCCAAGCTCACTCCACGCGCTCTGCCGCCCTCCACCAGAATGCTCTTGACTTCGATCCCCGTCTCGATCTCAACTCCAATTTTCCGCGCCACCGCCGCCATCGCTTCCGGCAGCTTGTAGATGCCGCCGATTGGGAAGTACAAGCCATCTTCGGCCAGTTCGGTATAAGGCAGCAGTGTGTAAACGGCGGGCGCGGTAAAAGGTGAGATGCCCAGGTACATCGTCTGCATCGAGAAGCACTGGCGCAAACGGTCGTCCTTAAAAAACTTGGAGACGTGCCCGTACAAGCTGCTCAACGCCCCCAGCTTATTGAGCATGCCAAGATTGCGGAGGGTAAAAAAGTCGGTCGGCTTGATGAAGTTCTTTTCGACGAACTCGGCGCGGCCCAGGCGGTACTTGTGGCAGGCGTCCTGCAGGAACGCGTAGTAGCGCGGCGCGACTCCCGGCTCGATCTTTTCGAGATTGACGATCATCGTCGGCAGATCGCTCGACATCTCCAGCTCGCTGCCGTCGCCGAAGTGCACCCGGTAGTTCGGTTCCATCTTGACCAGCTTCACCCAGTCATCGAAGCTCTCGCCGGCCACATCGAACAATTCGCGGTAGACATCGGTCATCAGCAGCAGGGAGGGGCCGATATCGAACTGGAATCCCGAATCTTCCATCCGGTACGCGCGCCCGCCGACCAGCGTATTTTTCTCCAGCAGCGTGACGTCATACCCGCCCAGCGCCCGCAACCGGATCGCCGTCGCCAGGCCGCCGATGCCCGCGCCGATAATGATAACTTTTTTTGCTGCCATATCTGCCTAACACGCGTAATCGATATATGCGCGGATTAGTTCCCGAAAGCAACAAAAACTTTGGACGGACGTTACCGCAGAGCTGATCTAACGTGAATTCACGTGATTCGCTTTAGAATTATCAACCATGGATAAACTTGCAAGGAAATGCTCTATAGTGTTACGTCTCTGATTCAAGGAAAAATTCTATGAAAGCTGTTATTGTCGACAAAAGCGCGCCGCTCAAACTGGCGTTTGGAGAACTGCCGGCCCCGAAGCCGCTCCCCAGCCAGGCTCTCGTGAAAGTGGCTGCCGTATCCCTCAACCGCGGCGAGATCGCTTACATGCCGGACAGGCTTCCCGAGGGCGCATCCATCGGCTGGGACTTCGCCGGCACAATCGCGCAAAGCGCAGCCGACGGCAGCGGCCCGAAGCAGGGCGCGCGAGTGGTTGGACTATCGTCATTGAAATCGTTCGCCGAGTTTGTGGCCGCGGAGTCCAACCAGATCGCCGAGCTGCCGGACGACGTTTCTTTTGAAGACGCCGCCACGTTGCCGGTGGCGGGGCTCACCGCTTATCACTCGCTCTGGCATGGCGGCCTGCTGCTTGGCAAGCGCGTGCTGGTGACCGGCGCGACTGGCGGCGTCGGCCATTTCGCCGTCCAGCAGGCAAATCTCACCGGTGCTCATGTGGTGGCATCGGTTCGCCGCGCGGAGCAGGAGCAGATTGCCCGTGAAGCCGGAGCGCATGATGTCGCCATCGGCGAACATTTGGCTGGCGCGGATGCGTTCGGGCCATACGACCTAGTCGTCGATGGAGTCGGCGGCGAAACCCTCGGCGCCGCGATGAAGCTGCTCAAAAAACACGGAACGGCAGTAAACTACGGCGTCTCCGGCGGGAGCGATGTCACCTTTAACGACAGCGCCTTCTTTGGCGGCGGCGGCCTACGCCTCTACGGCCTATCGCTTTACACCGAAGTCGAGCGCGAAGCTCCCGGCACCGGCCTCGCTCGGTTGGCGAATTTAATCGCTGCGGGAAAACTCAAACCCCTCATCGACGCGGTGCGCCCTTGGAGCGAATTACTGCAGGCAGCCCAGGATTTGATAGACCGGAAATACGCCGGGAAAGTAGTGATAACGCTCGATTAATTTCCCCCGCCGCTTTTTCGCCGCTTGGCGTCGAGCAGACGTTGAGCGGCGGAAACGGCGGCTGACTCCGGCGCAGTTTTGCGCTCCTTTTTCACCGGCTCGGACATGGGCGCGTCGGCTCCGGAAGATTCGACAGTACCGGAACTATCCGGCTTGGCCAGTAGAGTAGGGCTACCTTCCCGGCGCGGCGCTTCGCTTGCCCTGGATTGCCGCTTAACGTTGTTCAACCGACTCACCACTTGAGCGCCCGGCACCGCCCGCGCTGAGGCGCGGCGGTTTGTTGCCAACGGGATAATCCGCCTAACAAGCGCCAGCGCGGCGTCGGCCATTTCGCCGAACGGAATGGCGATGCGCCGCACGGCGATATCCAGCACGAACAGCAGCGCGGCGGCGAGCAGTAGAATTGGCCAGAGATCGCGCACCGCCGTGCCAGGATGCAGGGCTGGCCGGAACGCGTCCACGGGACTGGTCAGCATACGCCCGCCGGTAATTTTAGCGATCTGCTCCAGCAGCCCGACGTTCGTGCCGACCGACTGATACTCCGGCGGGTACGCCACCGAAAAGCCCGCGCGCGTAATCAATGGCTTGGTGTTCAACGCCCCCGGCGCTTGCTGCGCGGCGGTGACGATATACCCGCCCGTTTGGTCGGCGTTGAAGCTGCCGGTGTAGCGCCCCGGCCCGATTTGCTGGATCGCTACCGGCTGGTTGGTTCCATCGGGAGCAGTCGCGCTCACTGTCGCGGCGAGGCCGTTGATGGGATTGCCCTGCGCGTCGAACGCGTTTAAGGTGAGCTGCCCCTGCGCGCCCGCCCGCGCGACGCTCATCCGCAATCTATTCGCTCCGGACTGCCGCAGCGTCTCCCGGATCGCCTGCGCCCAGAACGCGTTGAACCCGCCCCAATTCATCCACGGACGCGCCCATTTCGGCTGCGCGTCCGACGTGAACGCCATGCTCGTACCGAGGCCGTACTGCCAGTAAGCGAGCAGGGGATCGTCATTGGCGGTGCGCATGGGGGTGCGCGCCAGCGGGCGGTCGCCGGTGAGGTCGTACGCGTAGAGCGGCGGCATGGAACTGAGATTCAAGCCGCGCAAAACTTCGTCGCTGGGGTCTACTTTCGGCAGGAACGCGCCTTCCTCGATCGCCGAGCGCGCCACGATCGACGAGTCCTGCGTCACCAGCCGCTGCAACTCTTTCGCCTGGTTGGCGAGATAGAAGTAGCCTTTGCCGGCATTGGCCAGAGCTTTGAGAAAATTGACGTCCTTGCCGGTGCCGATAGCGATGCAGGAGATTGTCATGCCCTGCGCGACCATCTGATGCGCCAGATCAATCGCGCCCTCCTGAGTATCGCAGTCGTCACCGTCGGCCTCTAAAATCAGGTGCCGCACTTTGGCGTTCACCGGCGTCAGCGTCTTCTGGGCGAACTGCAGCGACGGCGTGATATAGATTCCACCGCCGCCCGCATCCAGCCGCCCGCATTCGGCTTCGATAGCGGATTTGTTGGTGGCCGGCTGGAGCGGGGCCACAAACGAGATATCGTCGGTGCTGCCCGCCACGCCAACAATATCCGTGGGCGGCATCATCTGCACCATCGCGGCGGCGGCGCTCCCCGCGAGCTTAATTTTCTCCACCCCGTCCTCATCCATCGACATGCTGCCCGACGCGTCCACGACAATCTCGATGCAGGTACTCGGGAAATTGCGCCGTTGCTTGATGTTCAGATCGACCGGCAGAGCGTCGGCGATAGGAGTGTCGTAGTAGCCGCCCGGCAGGAACGAGTTCTCCCCGCCGATCATGCCGAAACCGATGCCGGTGTTCTTCACGGCGGCGGCCATCAGGCTCATCTGCTGGTCGGTGATGTCGTCGGCTGAATAATCGGACAGGATGATCGAATCGTAGCCCTGCAACTCGTCGGCGCGCGTGGGCAATCCGCCTGGACCGACCACGGCGATATCGAAATCGTGCGGCTTGAGCGCGGTGGCGAGCGCCGCCGACGCGGCCGGATTACCGACGGCGAGCAGCACCTTCGGACGCCCCGCCACGCCCACGAACCCAATCCCGACATTGTTGCGCGGGTCGGTGTCGTTGTCCACGTCCAGGGTGGCGCGGTAGCGGTAAAAGCCCGCCGCGCCCGCCGTCTGGCTGACGGCAATCACGTTGGTGCCCGGCGTCAGATTCACCGGGATGCTGGCGACCGGCGAGCCGTTGCGGTCCACATGCAGAATGCCGCTGGCGGCCTGAGTCGCCTGCGCGATTACCCGTAGCTCGAACGGCTCCCCGTTCGCCACCGTATCGGGCGCTTCCACGCTCTGCACCAATGCCTCGCCGCGCGCCGCGCGCCGCTGCAAAATCGGCGCGACATCTATCTGAATCCCGCTGGCTGCCGCAGCCTGAGCCGCTTCGGCGGCGTCGCCGGTGGTCTCGTTGCCGTCGCTGAGCAGCACCAGCCGCTTGGAGTAGCCCTCCGGGATGGTCGCCGACGCCAGCCGAATCGCGGACGCGATATCCGTCGACGAAGTGTCCGGGCTGGCATACACCCGCCCCAGCGTGTGCAGCGCTCCCGGCTCGGTGTCGATCACCGGATTCTTCCCGAACACCACCAGCCCCGATTGATCGCTCGGCCCCAGCGCCTGCAGCGACTGCCCGATATATCGCTCGGCGTCCTCCTGCGGCGCGCCCTGCATGCTGGCCGACCGGTCCAGCACGAAAATAGTCGCCAGCCCCTTGTCCACCCGAACGCTCTGCAACCCCGCCAGCGCCAGCACCAACAGCAGCAAAACAACAGCGCGAACCACCACGGCAACCCTACGGCGCGGACGCGGGATGCCATGCATCGACCGGGCAAGCCAAACCGTCCAGGCCAGGGCTGGAATTAAAAGCAGCAGATAGAGCGGATCGGAGAAAGTCACGTGATTATTGATCTAGTTTGCCGTCGGCGGAACCCATCCGGCCTTTCAGGCCACCTTCCCGGTCGGGAAGGAAATATAAGA
>CAXSEA010000014.1:0-26670 GCA_964235675.1 uncultured Armatimonadales bacterium
CTTTGACCCGCGCGGCCTCATAGTGCTCGGTGGCGCGGACGGACAATTGGTACACCCCGCGATGGATATTAGCGTTGTCGTCGCGGTAGTACTGGTCGATCGCGTCGAGGACGACCTGCGGCTTCTGCGTCGTGGCGGCGTTGTCGAGATAAACCAGCGGATGCCCCCAAACCTCCTGCGCCAGCAGCGGGAAGTCGCCGCGAATGGCCTGGACGTCGTACTCCGGCGCGGCGGCGATCTCGGCGAACGTGGCTTCGACAGAGCCGTGATTCAGATAGGCGGGCTCCTGCTCCAAGGCAGGGCTGAGCGTAGGCGTGGACATGCGTGCGGTACCCAATCTACAGTGTTAGACAGTTGCGTAATGCTAAACAGATAACACCGTTATACCGCCAGACGTGCCACCCGGAACCCATCCGTCGCTTCGCGCCACCTTCCCTGTAGGGAAGGAAATATAAGATAGCGCTATGTGTCAGCCGAGCCAACACTCGGCTGTAGACTTTTCCTTCCCTACAGGGAAGGTGGCGCGAAGCGACGGATGGGTTCTCAGGCCACCTGCCCGAAGAAAACCGTGCAGCCGTCGGGGTCGTCGATATGGAATTCGCGCATGCCGTAGGCTTGCGCGAACGGCCCCCGGATGCGCCACTCGCCGCCCCGAAATCGACTCACGTGCTCCCAAAGCGCGTCTAGATCGTCCACCTCGATATAAATTTCAATCTGCCCCCGCAACCGGCTTAAGACTTCCTCATCCGCCGGATGCAAATGAATCGTGGCACTGTCCCGCTCGACAATAGCGTAGCGCGACGAGTCCATGAGCACGTCGAACAGCAAAACGTCGCGGTAAAACGCGACGGAGCGCTCTAGATCGGAGACGCACAGCATCGGCGAGATTTGCTTCACGATAGTCATATTGGTATTTCCTCGTTCCACTCCGATACCGCTTTTTGCTGCTACGCGGCATCGCTCAACTGGCTCATCAAGCGCGAATGCGTCCTTGCCGAGCTGGCTGTCTCACGGGCGTGGGTATAATTCTCTTAATCTTCTCTTAATATAACCTGTCAAAAGACCTATAATAAAGTACGCTTGATTGTCAGGTTTGCGCCGCTTCGACGGCATTTCAGTAGAGAGGAAGGGCCGAGAGGATTGTGACCACGCTCAACAGAATCGCCCGCATTCTCACCGCCTGCGCGTTTACGATTGCCTGCTTGTATTGCTTGGCGCTTTCGCATTACAGCGCGAGTCACTCGTCGCGCCGCTCTCAAGCGGCGTTGAGCGCCTGCGCTCAACTGGCACCCCAGGCGCGCGAGCCTTACAGCCTCGCTTACGTGCGTTGGACCCAGGCGATTATGGAGGCGAACCCCGATATCGTATCGGTCTATCGCTATCAGCCGGAAGTCCCAAATCATGTCACCTTGATCGTGCCGGACGGGGCGGACTCTCCGGCAACCGCGCGAATGCAGGCGGAATCCTGGTATGAGTCGTTCCGGGACTGGCGGCGCAGGCAGCCGGAAAACCGCAGCGACTTAAGCCTACGCCGCTCCCCCGCGCAATGCATCGCTGAAATCGACGACGTCTCCGGCGACGAGCTCGCCTGGGCCAACCAGGCTGGCACCAGAAACTAAAGCAATGCTCAAAACATGGAAGGCACCGCGCTAACGCGGTGCCTTCCATGCGAAAAAAGGCCCAGCGGCCCGAGCGTCTCCGAATCTGCCTACCGGATGCTTTCGATCCTACGCTCGCTGAGAAGCACCTTGTCCAACTCGTCCCGCAGCGAATCCACCTTGATGCGCTGGACGATATCGCTGGCGAACGCGTAGATCAGCAGATCCTGCGCTTCCTGCTTGCCGATGCCTCGGGCACGGAGATAAAAGAGCTGGTCGCCGCGCAACTGGCCGACCGTCGCGCCGTGGGTGCAGCGGACATCGTCGGCGAAGATTTCCAGCTGCGGCTTGGTATTGATCTCGGCGTCTTTAGAAAGCAGCAGAGTCTGGTTGGTCTGCTTGGCGTCTGTTTTTTGCGCGTCCAACTGGACAAAAATCCGCCCGTTGAAAACGCCGCGCGAGTGGTCGTCCAGGATATGCTTGTAGATCTGGTGCGACGGGCAGTTCGGCATCGCGTGGTCGAGCGTGGTATGGCTGTCCATGATCTGACGGCCACCGGCCATAAACAGGCCGTTCAAGGTCGCCGTGCAGCCTTCGCCAAGACGCGCGCCGGCATCGCTGCGGGCTATCAGGCCGCCGAATCCCAGCGAGTGCGACGAGAAATTCGCGCCATGGGCGATCTCCACTTGCAGGTTCGCCACATGGAACGCCGCTTTCGACTCCTGCTGCACCTTGTAGTGGTCCACCACCGCGTTCTCGGCCACGATAAACTCCGAGACGCCGTTCAGCAGGTAAACGTCGCCGTCGCGGCCGACATAGCGCTCGATAATCGTGCACTGGCTGTTCTCGTCGGCGACCAGCAGCAGGCGAGGGTGGCTGACTGTCGGGCCGCTCTCACCCGGCTGCGACGCGTACACCACATGGATCGGCTGCTCCAGCACGGCGCTCTTGCTCAGATGGATGAACACGCCCTCGGTAATCGACGCGGTATTCAGCGCGGCAAAAGCGTGGTTGTCATAGGAGACATACTTGCCGAGATACCGCTCCACCAGCGGCTCGCCGCTCGCAATCGCCTGCGCCAAATTAGTGACGCGCACGCCTGCGGGCAGGTTCTCGATCCGCGACGCGCCCGGCTCGAAATGGCCGTTGACAAAGACGAGCTGAACGGAATCTTCCACCTCGCGCCCATTGAGAAGGGTAGGGTGCAGCATCCCCGGCTGACCCTGCGCGAACGGCGTCTCCACAATCGGCGCGACCGGCGTATAGCGCCAGTCTTCATCGCGGCGGGTGGGAAAACCGAGCGCCTGGAAACGGGTGAGCCCTGACGTGCGGAGAATTTGCAGCCACTCGGGGTTCTGAGCGACAGTGGCATCGGAGTAGTTCGCGATCCCCGCGCCCGCGATGGATGCTTTCGGAAGAGGATTGGTTAAAGTAGCTTCTATCATAATATCAAATTGCAAATCTATCAATTTTATGATGCGCGATTAGGTATTCCTACATCGGTCGCTATCGCCATGCGTTGTAGCCGCGCTTAAATGTTGGATTGTGTTCGAGAAGTGTGGAGAAATGCTTCGCGAGATAGTCGAACCAATTTCCGACGGTATTCCGCTGACTGCGAGTCAGTTGTTGAACCCGCTGATTGAAGTAACTCTGTAGGTCAGACTGCCATTTCTCGATTTCCGCTGCGGTAGGATTCCAACCAATCACACTAAAATCGACCGGTTTATCTCTCCTAGGCGACAGCTGATCAATTGTTTCTGTTCGGGTGCCGGAGCTATCCTCGGCAAGGCTTGCTACAAGATACGTAGGTAGAAAGTAGTACCACGCTTGTGGAGAAATAAATGTCCAAGCGCCTTGAGCGGATTGTATTAGTTTCGGGCTTAAGGACAACTGCTCGCGAGTGTGGTTCGCAAAGAACTCCGCCGCGTCAATACATTCTTCGCAGACGCAGGTAGTAGAAACTATGCTGTTCGTATCTAGCCTCGCAGCTGCGAATTCCGTCCAAATTTGATCAATTAAATCTTCGCGCTGAAGTAGCATAGCGTTTCACGCACGCTTCCTTACGCCTTCGCCCCCACTAGCAGCCCCGCTTCCTTCTCCAGCCACTCGTACCCGCGCTCTTCCACTTCCAACGCCAACTCTTTGCCGCCGGAGCGGACAATCTGACCGTTGATCATGATATGCACGAAATCCGGCACGATAAAGTTGAGCAGCCGCTGATAGTGGGTCACCACCACCACGGCGCGCTCGGGCGAGCGCAGGGCGTTCACGCCCGCCGCGACATGGCGTAGGGCGTCAATATCGAGTCCGGAGTCGGTCTCGTCGAGAATGGCGAGCTTGGGGTCGAGAATCGCCATCTGGAAAATCTCGTTGCGCTTCTTCTCGCCGCCGGAAAAGCCTTCGTTGACCGGGCGTCGCAGAAGCTCCTCGTCGATGTGCAGCAGCTTCAGCTTCTGGCGCATCAGCTTGAGGAAGTCCATCGCGTCCAATTCTTCCTCGCCGCGATGCTTGCGTCCGGCGTTGTAGGCCGCGCGGAGAAAATAGGTGTTGTTGACGCCCGGAATCTCCACGGGATACTGAAACGCCAAAAACACGCCCTCGCGCGCCCGCTCTTCCGGTGCCAGCTCCAGCAGGTCGTTGCCGTCGTAAAGCACCTCGCCGTCTGTCACTTCGTAGACGTCGCGCCCGGCGATAATATTTGCCAGGGTGCTCTTGCCGGAGCCGTTCAGCCCCATAATCGCATGCACCTCGCCCGCATTCACGGTGAGGTTCACGCCCCGCAGTATTTCGTTCTTGTCCACGCTTGCGTAGAGGTCTTTTACTTCTAACAGTGCCAAATTATTCACGCTCCTGTAACATGTTTATAAAGCAAGTCCAATTAAGGTTTTAGCTTTGCCGCCTGATAAAATCGTTCTGCCTTGTCGGCAATATCCTGAGCTAGCCAAAGAAAACGGTTTACTTCATTCAGTGTGTAGCTGTTAGAACTAGAAGGCGCTGTCCATTTATTTTGGTCGCCGTCGAGATTGTATGGATACTCAGTATTCCGGTTGAACAGCAATCCGTTTTCAGGATACGATGGAGCAAGATACAGCAATGCATCGATTTCCCCTATCCGAAAAGTGTTGAGTAGAGTTGCTACATGCCTTGGCAGTTCCTGACCCGCAGCACTTGGCATATTTCGCAGCAAAGCGACATGTCTTGTTAGTAAATGGCCCCGATCAGTAGGACGGCTATTGCGTGGTGTGATTCCTTCATCAATTAGGAGCGCGACTAGCATCTTAATCGATTTTTCGACAACCTGCTGACACTTTGCAACTGAATGGCAATAAGTTGATGTGTCACTGCGCTCCAACACACGATTTGCAGCAGCTAAATCGGACTTAAACTGCTCACGCCATGCTTGCGACTCTCTCACAAAGTGACCAGCGAGGAATCTGTCAAGGCAGCGAGCAGTTGATTGGCATCTTCATTCTGAATGTCACGGTATATCACCGAATATCGTCCCTGCGCAATCGCATTTCGCACAGGCTGCAACTGAGGCCATTCGTTTTGAATGGCATAACGCAACTCAGTTGGGCTGGTCAGTAACAGACTTAATCTCTCGCCAGGCTGCATCGGAAAGCCTTGCGTCGAGTTGTACTCGGCATCGAAAATTTCGTTATCCCAGCTCACTTCGTTCAAACCGTAATTCAAAAACACTTCTAAAACGCATTCGGCATTCGGTTTATCTTTATTCTCATAGTAGACGGCAAGAAGAAGATGCTCATCAACCTGATTAAGATGATCCTCAATCAGGCATTTTACTTCTTGTTGTCGAGCAGGATATGACATGACTGTTCCAATCGAAAATGGTGACTGTGATAAACTAATTCTGCTCAAATTATCGCTACCGAAAGCTTAAGCGGCTTTGTACATACGAAATTGTTGTTACTAAAATTACTAGAGCGAGTATCTGGCTTTAATTTGCTGTATTAAGGCATCTGGCCCTTGAATGTTTCCCTCAGTCCAATTGTCATAATCGAATTTTAGTGTAACATTTCCCTTTTGTAGCTTAATCACACCGTATTCCACTGAGCCTCCTACACCACACCAATCCTCAATCTTTTGCCAGTCATTCTTCTGAAAGTCTGAAATGATTGTTCTTAATGTATCCATCGAAATGTCAGAAATTGACACTTAGGGTTATCTCACGGCTAATCGAGAACGCATTAAGCGATTGCAAATAAACACCAGCTTACCCGACGCTTCCCTCTAAGCTCACGCCGAGCAGCTTTTGCGCTTCAACGGCGAACTCCATCGGCAGCTCTCGGAACACTTCCTTGCAGAAGCCGTTGACGATCATGCTGACGGCGTCCTCGGTGGAGATGCCGCGCTGGTTGCAGTAGAAGATCTGATCCTCGCCGATCTTCGACGTACTTGCCTCATGCTCTACAGTGGCGGTGGGATTGTGGACGTCGATATATGGGAAGGTGTGCGCGCCGCAGCGGTCGCCGAGTAGGAGCGAGTCGCACTGCGAGTAGTTGCGGGCGTTTTCCGCGCCTGGGTTCACACGCACCTGGCCTCGGTAGGTGTTCTGGCCATTACCCGCCGAGATGCCCTTGCTGACGATAGTGGAGCGGGTGTTCTTGCCGATATGCACCATCTTCGTGCCGGTGTCGGCCTGCTGCTTGTTGTTGGTGAGGGCCACCGAGTAAAACTCGCCGATGGAGTTGTCGCCGATCAGCAGGCATGACGGGTACTTCCACGTCACCGCCGAGCCGGTCTCCACCTGGGTCCAGCTAATCTTGGAATTGGCGCCCTGGCACTTGCCGCGCTTGGTGACGAAGTTGTAGATGCCTCCGACGCCGTTCTTGTCGCCGGGGTACCAGTTTTGCACGGTGGAATACTTGATGGTCGCGTCCTTGTGCGCCACCAGTTCTACCACTGCCGCGTGGAGCTGGTTCTCATCGCGCTGAGGAGCGGTGCAGCCCTCCAGATACGAGACATAGGAGCCTTCGTCGGCGATAATCAGCGTCCGCTCGAACTGCCCCGTGCCAGCAGCGTTAATGCGGAAATAGGTGGACAATTCCATCGGGCAGCGGACACCCTTGGGGATATAGCAGAACGAGCCGTCGGAGAAGACCGCCGAGTTCAGCGTGGCGTAGAAGTTGTCCGAGTAGGGCACCACAGAGCCCAGATACTCGCGCACCAGTTCGGGATGCTCCCGGACCGCGTCGGAGAATGAGCAAAAGATAATCCCTAGCTCCCCGAGCTTCTCCTTAAACGTCGTGGCGACGGAAACGGAGTCAAAGACGGCGTCCACGGCCACGCCGGTGAGCCGCTTCTGCTCGCCCAGGGAGATGCCCAGCTTCTCATAGATCGCCAGCAGTTCCGGATCGACCTCGTCCAGCGAGTTCAGAACCTTTTTGGGCTTGGGCGCGGAGAAGTAAATAATATCGTCGTAGCTCGGCACGCCGTAGGTGACATTGTGCCAGCCCGGCTCTTTCAACGTGAGCCAGTGGCGGTACGCCTTCAAGCGCCAATCCAGCAGCCACTGCGGCTCGCCCTTCTTGTTGGAGATAAAGGTGACGACTTCTTCGCTGAGGCCGGCGGGAATAGACTCGGATTCGATATCCGAGGTAAACCCGTAGGCGTACTCCTTGGAAGCGAGTTCTTCAATTTCCTGATTTGCTGTGGGCATAACGATCCTTCACTAAAAAGCGCGACGCGCGCAACTAAAACCGACAAAAACTGCAAAAATTATGATGCGCCGCTTTACCGGAATGCGCCTGGTAAGCGGGAAAAGAGCCGCTAAGCTAACGCTTGCGGCTCTGAAATCGTTCCAAATCCGAAACCGAGCTATGCTGCCGCTATCCGACTGGAAGAGCGGGTTTCAGCAGCTCGCCGGGAGCAACCGACATCGCCCGAATACTGGGCTCGCGCTGGAGGCGGCCGCCGTCCATCGAAATCTGCACCAGCTGCTCGCCGGGCATTAGCGGACGCTCCTCGGCAATTTCGTCCAGGGTTAGCGTGTTCAAAACACGGACGATCTCGTCGTTGATTCGGGTTAATGGGCCGCGAATTGTGCAGGAGCCGGTATGAACGCAGTCACTGCCGTCGCTGATCGTCGAGCCGCTTTCCTCGTCGATGCGCATGCAGGCGGTCAGCGCTACGCCGCCGTCGATCACCGCGATAATCTGGCCCACAGTCACTTCCCGCGCCGGACGAGCCAGCTTGTAGCCGCCGGTCGGGCCGAATGTCGAGGTGACAAAATGCCCCCGCGCGAGCTTTTGCATCACTTTAGCGAGAAACTCCATCGGAATGCCGTATTGCTCGGCGATCTCCTTGGCGGGCAGCGCGAGAGAAGACGACTGGCGCTGACGCCTTGCCAGAGCCGTGAGCGCGAGCAGAGCGTAGTCGGATTGTTTGCTTAAACTCAGCATAGGCGTCTCAGGGCACTTGAAACTTCTCGAAATTAAAACTCGCGGGAACAGATATACGCGAAAAATTATACCTCTTTTTCGTCTTCCCCGACAAGAGCCGCCATTAGCTTATCGGCAGCCCCAGCTGCTCGCTTTTCGCCTCGCGCCGCAGCTCATTGACAAAGCCGTGCGCCAGGCGGCTAGTCTCCGGCAGGCGGGTTTTGCCCAGGCACCGCTCCACGAGCTTTACCGCCGAGGCCAGATCGCAGTGCGTTCCTTCCGAGACGAACACCGGCGAGACATTATCTCTGGTGCGGAGCGCCATGCCGATAATCTCGCGGCGATGCACGATCGGGACGGTACTGCCGCGCTCCGGGCCGAGCGTGTCCATATCGAAATGCCCGCACAGCAGCGATTTCGCGCAGCCGACGGTCGGCAGATCGAGCTCCAGCCCGAGATGGCAGGCGATACCAAAGCGGCGAGGGTGCGCGACGCCCTGACCGTCCACAATCAGCGCGTCGGGGCGGGTTTTGAGATGCGCCCACGCTTGCAGGAGCGGCGGGATCTCCCGGAACGAGAGCAGGCCGGGAATATACGGGAAGTTCGCCGTGGTCTCCACTCCGGCCCGCTCCACCACCTCGAAATCGGGCAATCTCAGGACGACGAACCCGGCGTAGACCACGTCGCCGGTTTCCTTGTCGAACGAGATATCAGAGCCGGCCACCAGCTGGACGGCGTCGACATCGAGCGGCTGACGAATAATCTCTCTGCTTAACTCGGTTTGCAGAGCGACAGCCTCATCCACCGGCAGAGCTTTACCGCTCCAAGTTTTGGGGCGTATGCGTAAGGCTTCCGGGTGCTGGGAATATTTATTCGGAGCGGAAATCGGCTTACCGCCCTTCTTCGCCGTAGCTGTCGGACAGACTGCCGGTGGGCACTCCGCCGGTGACGCCGCCCGCAGTCATCGCGCCGGTCGGCACTCCGCCTGATTCCGACGAACCCTCCCCGTTGCCGTTCACCCCAACTTCGGGCGCGGCGCTGAGCGCATCGCGGCCGCCGCCGACCGGCGCGCCGGAGCCGAAATCGTCGTTGTTGCCGATCCCGCCTGTGGCCGCGCCGGCGGTCATGCTGGACGCGTCGTCCATGGAGCCGGTGTCGCCGAGGCTGTTTTGGTTCTCGAAAAAGCCCGCATCCGGTACGGCGCGCCCGCCGCCGGAGACCATGCCGGAATCGGTGGAGCCGGGGTCGGTCGCCGCCGTATTGGTGCCGCCCTTGGAGAGGATGCTGGCTTCATCGCCCGCGCCTGCTCTCGCCGCGTGCTCGTCCACGGGGCCGTTCGCCGTGACTTGAGTGCCGATAACGCCCTGCGTGTCGGTGGAGGGCGCGAGATTGCCGTCTGTAATTCGCATTTCGATTGCTGCTCCTGATTCCAGAAAAAGTTAATTCGCCTTGGTGTTACCCGCCTCGCTCGCTTCGCCAACCTCCCTGTAGTTGTGCCGGCATTCTGCCGAAATGGAAAGCATGCAACCATAGCGCCTGCCCAGTCACATGGAGCGGCGCGTCACTCGTTTGGAGCAGCACGCCACGACCATGCAGCAGATCGCTCTCGCCGAAATCGCCGCGAATGCGGCCCAGCCGCGCAAATCGTTTTACCAGGACAGCTTGGAAGAGCTCGCCGTTTCGATTAAAGAGCGCGGCGTGCTGGAGCCGATCGTCGTCCGGCCCCTGAAATCCGGCGGGGCGGGCGGCGCGCGCTACGAGATCGTCATGGGCGAGCGGCGCTTCCGCGCGTCGCGGCTGGCGGGCCTGGCGACTATCCCCGCCATCGTCCGGGAGATGTCCGACGGCGACGCGGCCGCCGACGCGCTCCTCGAAAACTTCCAGCGCGAGGACCTGAACGCCATCGAAAAGGCGCAAGCGATTCAAGGGCTGCTCGGGTTCATGTCGTGGGAAAAAGTCGCCAAGACTCTGGGCGTCTCCGAGACCACTCTGCGCCGCTCGCTGGAACTGCTGGACTTGCCCGCTTTCGTGCAGTACGAGCTGACTCTGCGCGCGCCCGAGCCGGGCGAGACGCTGCTAACCGAAGGGCACGCCCGGATGCTCGCCTGCCTCACCCACGACCCGCCCACGCAGAAGCGGATGGTGGACAAGATCAAGCAGGAGCGTTTGAACCAAAGCGATTCGGAAAAGATCCTGCAGGCGATTGTCCGCTACCCCGACAAGCGCGAGGCGTTCCTGCGCGTGCCGCTCGTCGTCACCGATCAGATTCTGCGCGCCCTCGGTGCCCGCGCCGAACGCGCCAAGCCTTACAAGCCGCAGACAGCGGAGCAGCACCGAAAGGCTATCGACAAAGTCGCCACGCAGCTAGGCGATCTGCTCGACAACCGTTTGTCCAGCCATTTAGGCGAGACGGAACTGAACCAACTGCTCTCCACCTGCGCCGAAATCGAGCGGACACTAGGCGAGTTCAATCAGCGCCTGCGCGGCGCGCTCAAAGCGGCGCAAACGGGCTTTCAGGAAGTGTACGTCAACTGCCCGCTCTGCGGACGCGTGGAGTTGGTCGGCTCGATGCGCTGCTCCACCTGTTGGAGCGTCCTGCGCCGCTGCTACGACTGCGTGAACTATGACCGCCCCTTCGAGCGCTGCTCCATCAACAGCGCCCAGGTTTACGTCAGCGAGGCGGAAAACCCGCGCGAGTATTCCAAATCCTACAACTGCCCCGCCTACAATCCCCGCTACGAAGCCCAAGGCGTCAAGGCGTTGAAGATGGTGGCGTAGAGCGCTGGCTTGCGCTTGCGGAACTTTGGGTTAAACCCGATCTAAGTCGATGGCACCGGCGCGGAGGGTGGCAGTAGCTGCATGGTGACTGTGGTCGTGCTGGTTGTGCGCACCGGCGTCGCGCTGCCTGGCCGCTGCGCCGTGACCTTGCCGCCTATCGTAAACGTGAGACCTTGCAATGTGCCGAGCGTATTGTCGAATGTTTGCTGGCCGGTGCCGGTTTCGTAGATATAAAATCGGCCAAGATGAGGCGTGGTCGGACTAGTCGGCTCGTTTTGGGTGCTCTGTTCGGAGAGCTTTTGATTAATTGTGAAGATCTGGTCGCCTTTGGAGTCGGTGGCGACGCTGTCCAGGCTGGAGAGGGCATAAGTTTTCGCGCCGAGCGCGCTGGCTACGCCTCGCCACGTGCCGCCGATGGCAGTCGCGGCTTCAGGCAGCGGCGCGCCTTGCAGCATCTGCGACGACGACATCATTTCACTGATTGGGCCGGGAGACGCGGAGCTTCCAACGGAGACCAGCTTTCCGGACTGCGTCGTCCGCATCGACGGCATGGCCTCGCTGAGCTGTCGCAATTGGGCATCGCTTAATTCTCGGTGCAGGCCGTTCACGGTAACGATCAAGGAGAGATATCGATACGTCACGGTAGCCTGGCTCCCGTCGGCCGGTACGTCATGGCAGGTCAGCTGAACAATGCCCGTTTCATGGCTGTGAATCGGCGTGACGGCTGATCCAGCGGCGATAGTTCCATCGATATCGATGATGAGCGAATATTTGTAGTTGAGTCCATTAGCGTATTTGTAGCGCAGGAGATAAGTCTGATATCCTTGACCGGGAACAGCGCTCGGTGGGAGCGACGGCGCGGGAGCGTACGGAGCTTGAACAACCCGAGATGGGGGCATAGGCACGGGCGGCGGTGCTGGTGGCGCTTGAGCTGCGTCGCCGCGCGACTGCCCCAGCGGAGCGATCAGGAGCAGACCGCAAGCCGCCGCTACAGGCACTAAGACCGCCAAGCGGCGCGGGAAGCGTATTTCTATTGCGTTCAGGGAGGTATTAAGCAAAGTCATTGTTGATTGGGTCGTCCTTTGACGCCTGGGTAGATGAAAAAATTGTTCCGCGTCTTGCCGCTATTGTTCGACGCGGCGTGGCGAATCTCCTTCACTGTTTAGCGAAGAATGCTCAACATCAGCGGCAAAGTCACCGCGCTGGCGACGGTGAGCGCGAAAAAGAGAGCCACGGCGAGATCGGAGTCCAGCCGGTAGCGGATAGCGAATACGACCGTGGTGGCCGCCGGCGGCACGGCGGCTTCCAGCGTCGAGACCGACAGCAGGCCGCCGTGCAGGTGGAACATCCACCGCGACACCGAATACGCGATCACCGGCATGATAATCAGCTTTACCACGCCGAGCAGTCCCACCACGGGCAAATGCCGGCGCACCGACCCCGCGCTGAGACGCATGCCGAGGGCGATCATAATCACCGGAATCGCCGAACCGCCGAGCAGCCGCAGCGTGCTTAAAACCAGCGTCGCCGCGCGGCTGTGAAGCAGCATATCGGAGCGGCCTGTCAGGGCGAGAAGCCCGCGCAGCGCGAGGCCCACGATCAGCGACAGCAGCAGCGGCGATGTTACTTGCTCCAAAACGCGCTGCATCGGCGATTGCCCCGCGCGACGCGCCCGCTCCTCTTCGGTCAAGTCGCCGTACACGCCGGAGACTGTCGGCATCGCGCCGTAGAGCACCAGCCACATGCCGATCTGGTCGATAATCACCGTCGCCGGGAGCAAAGCGGGAAACAGCGCGGTCGTCACCGGGTAGCCGATAAACGACGTGTTCCCGAACACCCCGAACAGCGCCGCGCCCCGGCTGCCGCGCTTCAAGCGCAAAACGCCCAGCCCCAGCAGCACCAGCCCGATTGCCACCGTCTGCGCCGCCCACATCCCCACCGGCAGGGCGGCGTAGCTGGCCGACAGCTTGTTAGTCAGCAGCGTGACCAGAATGAGCGCGGGCAGGGCGATATCGAGCGCGAAGTTGCTGAGCAGCGTCGACGCCTCCCGCTCCAGCAGCCCGGAGCGCCGCACCAAAACCCCGCAGGCCATCAGCAGGAACAGGGGCAGGACTGCGTAAAGGATATCGGCGAAAACGGACATGTGGTCTTACGGGGGCAATGGTACCCAGCTGTTCGTCACGCTCGAAAGTGTTACCATTTCTTCAGAGAGCTTAGACAAAGTCCTTGCATGGCGTGGCGTTCTGGGGCCAGACCGCAGCATGTACAAAATGCTGTTCAAAGTCGTCCTATTGTCGGCGCGGGGACGGCCCGTCACCTATGAAAGTGGCAGATGCGGCGCAGTCCGCTCCATCGCTTATTCGTCAACCGTGTACTCCAGACGTGTAAAGAGTTCATGCAGCTTTTGAAACAGCTTCTAGGCTTGCGAGGTAGGTGCAAAACATATCGGCCATGGCATCGGCGTGGGCTTCGATCTCTTCGCGCGAGTGTGGAGTTTCCGAAAATTGCTTGCCCGCCGCGCTGAGCGTCGTCGAGATTAAGTTGCCCGCCAGGACGCGCTTGGAGTCCGAAACAGTAGGGAGCGCCTCCCGCATGAAGACTTGGACGATGCCGTCTCCCCATGACGACGCTTCCTGCGCCTCGGTTGCGTCGCGGTACAGCGGGGCGGCATCGCCGAGTGCCACGCGCATTTCGGCCTCGTCGCACTCCGAGCGGATGAAGGCATGCACCAGGATGCGCAGCCTCTCCAGCGGCGGTTTTTGCGCCTCCTCCAGGATGCTGCGCAAGAGATCGGTCGTTTGTCGCCACTCGTCGCTTTGCAGCCGGAACAGGATCGCCGCCTTGTTCGGGAAGTACTGGTAGAGCGACCCTACGCTGACTCCCGCTCTTTCGGCCACACGCGCCGTGGTGAAGCGATGCGCCCCTTCCTTCGCCAAAACCTGAACAGCCGCCTCCAAGATCGCGGCGACGAGCTCGTTTGATCGGGCCTGCTTGGGCTGTTTTCGTGCGGAAACCTGGCTGCTCTGGCGAGTTGTCATAAAGTTCTCGGGAATGCGAATTGTAAAAAGCGAATGATTCATCGTATTATACCAGCGTGAGAAGCAAAGAAACATGCTCATCTCATTCGACTGGAGCACAACCACAATGAGCACGCTAACGAACGAACCACTGGCTTCCCTGCTGGAGCGCTTATTCAAAGAGGCCGATACCGTCGAGCCGGAAACCGACGCCGCGATCGGGGGCATCACCGACGAGGAATGGACAAGCATCAGGAGCAGCAGAACCGGGCACCTCGACTTTTACGAACGCCTAAAGGAGTTCCCGCTCGCCGTCTCGCGCGAGACTGGCGCGCTGCTTTATATGCTGGCGAGCGGCTGCGGCGCGCGGACAATCGTCGAGTTCGGCACCTCGTTCGGCATCTCGACCCTGCACCTTGCCGCAGCCCTGCGCGACATTGGCGGCGGCCGCTTGATAACGACCGAGTTTGAGCCTTCCAAAATAGCACGGGCGCGGGAGAACCTCGCCGTTGCCGGCCTTCTTGATCTGGTGGATCTGCGGGAGGGAGACGCGCTGCAAACCCTGAGCGTCGACCTTCCCGAACAGATCGACCTGCTTCTGCTTGACGGTGCCAAGGGCCTCTACCCCGAGATCCTGGCCTTGGTTGAGCCTCGCCTCAAACCGGGCGCGTTTATCGTCGCCGACAACGCCGACGATAGCCCGGATTACCTGAGTTATGTCCGTTCGCCCGCAAGCGGCTACTTGTCCGTACCTTTCGGCGCGGACGTCGAAATGTCCATGCGGATCAGCTGAAGCCGCTTCCGTCGTTTTAACGCCATCGCTTCCACCAGGCTCCGGCTGGGGATCGGCGGCGCGCCGAAAGGCATAGTCAGCTGAGCGGCAGCTTCGCTGGAATGCCATGACTTGCTGGCAGAGCTTAATTTTTAACTGACTGCTTAAGTTCGCATAAGGATAAAGAGATGAAGAGGACGTTTAACAATACGAATATGGTTATTAATACTACTATGGCCCAGGCGGAGGCCATGATCGACGCGAACTGCGACAAAACCGCGAGCGCCCTCGATTTGACGGTCTTTAACGAGGCGCACGGCACCCGCCTGCGTCTCGCGGCAGCCGCGCAGGAGCGGTACAAAAAGGCGCGGCGCCTCAACTGCTGGTTTGATCGGGCGATTATAGTGATGATGGTGTCTACGGCTATTGCCTGCTGCAACGGATTGCTGACGATGATGACTCACTAGAAATTCAGCACTCATTTCAAAACCGTTTTGTCTCTCCCTCTCCTGATTATAGAAGGGGAACCAGATCCAATCTTGCATTCAGGAGTTTTTTATAAACCCTCTACAGGGAAGGCGGCACGCTTCCGAGCGTGACGGATAAGGGCCCGAAAGGCGGAGCGGTCTCGTGGTACCATGCCCCAATGCCTTTTGCAACTGTGGGAACAGTGTATCTAGTCGGCGCGGGGCCGGGCGACCCGAAGCTGATTACGGTCGGCGGGCGCGAAGCGCTGGAGCGGGCCGATGTCGTCGTTTACGACCGGCTGGCGCATCCCCGCCTGCTGAAGCATGCCCCCGAAAATGCCGAGCTGATCTTCGCCGGCAAAACCGCCGACCGGCATTCGATGACTCAAGATCAGATCAATGCCACCCTGGCCGAGCAGGCGCTGATGGGCCGAACCGTCGTGCGCCTCAAAGGCGGCGATCCGTTCGTCTTCGGGCGCGGCGGCGAGGAGGCCGAATACCTGCTGGAGCGCGGCGTCCGCTTTGTGGTCATTCCCGGCGTCACCAGCGCGATTGCCGCCCCCGCCTACGCAGGGATTCCGGTCACGCACCGCGACGACGCCTCGTCGTTCGCGGTCATCACCGGCCACGAGCGCGCCGGAATCGGCGATCCGCGCGACTCCGAGTCCGCCACCCGCGCTCCAGGCGACGCCGAGCAGCGCCGACGCTGGGACTATATCGCCCATGCCGCCGACACGCTGATATTCCTGATGGGTGTGGAGTCCATCGGCGAGATCGCCGCCCATCTGATGGAAAACGGACACGCCGAGAGCACGCCCGTCGCGATGATCCGCTGGGGCACCTGGGCAGGCCGCCAGCAGACGCTCACCGCAACTCTCGCCACTGTCGCCGACGAAGTGCGCCGCGCGAAATTCAAGGCTCCGGCAGTGACCGTAGTGGGGCAGGTGGCCCGCTGGCATGAGCGCTTGCGCTGGTGGGACAACCGCCCGCTGTCGGGCCGCGGCATCGTGGTCACCCGCGCCCGCGAGCAAGCGTCCGCGCTGGTGGACCGCTTGGAAGAGCTGGGCGCTGAGACCGTCGAATTCCCGACGATCCGCACTCGCCCGCCCGTCGACGATTACGCCGCGCTCGACGCCGCCATTGGCCGCGTCGCCGACGCGTACCACTGGATCGTGTTTACATCGCCCCGCGCGGTCAAAGCCTTTTTCGAGCGGTTGAGCGCCCAAAGCCGGGATTCCCGCTCGCTCCGCGCGGTGATGGTCGCGGCGGTCGGAGATGCTACCGCGACGGCGCTTGCCGCCCACGGCATCCGGGCCGATTTCGTGCCGGAGCAGCAGACCGGCGAGGAGATCGCCCGCGCGTTTCCCGGCGAATCGCTAGCCGGCGTAGCGGTCCTTATTCCCCGCGCCGCCGACGCCTTGGAGGCGCTGCCCGCGATTCTGATCGAACGCGGAGCAAGCGTGGAGATAGTCACCGCCTACGAAACCGTGCCCGACCGCGAAGGCGTGGACGAGCTGCGCGACCGCCTCGCCGACGGGGCTGTGGATTGCGTGACTTTTACGTCATCGTCCACGGTGAAAAACTTTCTGGCCGCCTTCGGCGCCGACGCTCCCGATCTAAGCGGCGTCGCTCTGGCCTGCATAGGACCGTCCACGGCGCAGACGGCGCGCGAGCTGTTTGGGCGCGAGCCGGAGCTGATCGCGCGGCAGCACACCATCGACGGCTTGATCGACGCGCTCACCGCCTACTACGCCGCCGCGAGCGGCGCGTCAGGGAATTCGGATGCCTGACGCGCTCCGGAATCCGGTCATCGTCATGGGCATGGCCCGCTCCGGCACCACTCTGGTCGCCGAAATGCTGCATCTCGGCGGCACGTCGATGTACGACGACACCGCGAACGCCGACCCGAGCTACGACAAGGGCATTCGATACGAGCGTCGCACCACCTACCAGCTCGACAACGAGATCCTGGGCCTGACCGAGCGGCAGGACGCAATCACTCTGCTCGACCGCCCGCTCCACCCGCTGCCCGGCGACGCTCTCGCCCGCATCGCTCCCGAAGTCGGCGTCCGCGCCTGGGGCTTCAAGAACCCCAGGACGACTCTCACCTATCCGATGTGGTGCGAGCTGTTCGCCAAGGGGCCGCGCGTCTACACTTACCGCAGCCACGAGGAAGTGATCAGCCACTACTTCGACTCCCGCCAGAGCGCACGCGGCAAAATGGAGCGCGCCGGCATGGCCTTGGCCGCTTGGACGCATTACAACGAGCAGGTCCTGAGTAACATCAAGCTTGACCAAGCCGCCGGACGCCCATTCGCGGTGGTGCGCTACGAGGAGTTGGTGGAAAATCCGGCGCTGGTCGCCCGGTTGAGCGAGGCGCTGGGCGTGCCGCTGGCCGACGCCAGGAACGATCAGATGCGCCGCAACCGAACGCCTGGAATGGGCAAGCGGCTGGTATTCGGGTGGATTGCACGGCCTTTCCAGACGCGAATCGGGCGGATTTATGAGGAGCTGGGCGGGCTACGGGTGCGGTAATCGAAATGGGGCGCTTCGTCAGCAACAAGGCAAATCCACGGTTAAAAAAATCAGCGGGCGTAAGGCGTGGCGAGCCGAAGATTAGGCATGGGCTGGAAGTGCCTAGTGTTGAAAGTGGCGAGAGGCAGATCATGGCGGACGGCTATGGACGCCGTGATGGCATCCAGAAATCCGAGGCCGTGCGAAAGCTTGTAGACAGCCAGCGATTCCACAGCCGCTCGAACATCTTCCCGCTCCGGCCAGAGAATTGGCAGAGTTGCCAAAAAGCTTTGAGTTCTAAGTCAATTCATGACTGTTCTGGCAACCGTAAACAACTTCTCCAGCAGCAATACCACTTACATAGAGCAGGCCGTCGCTGCTAAAGGTTCTAAGCCAGATACTAGCGGCGGCGTGTTCGCGTAGTAAATCAATGACAAAATCGGCGTCAAGTAGTAATGCAGCCAGCATAACTCTACTCGTCGTTATGTTGGGCGTTGTCGGTACGCCGGCTTCTGGTCTCTGCCTGATGTCGAAGCTCACGGGCTAGTTCTGGGCTATCCGGACCATCCATGAAATAATGTCCAGTTAAATCGTTTTGCCGCCAGTACTCGATCAGTTCGGCCCCACTCCGCGGCACGTAACCAGGCCGTGATTCGAGGGGCAATGGCGTATTTGCAGGCACGGGAGGAGCACCCGCGTCAATGAGCGTCAGGATATAGTCTGCCGGGTTGTCCATGCCGGCGGCTTAGGCCTGCGCGGCCAGGCGAGCTTCCTGCTCTGGGGAAAGTTCTAAGGTGATAGTCATGTTCGTTTTCCTATTTAGTGTCCGCACGCTGGAAGACGATGGTAATGTTTCGGATTTTTCGATGCGGATTTGACTGAATCTATGTTAGCGTTGCTAGGAACAGCGTACCCATGAGCGACAGCTGACTGGTGGCTATTCTTCCAGCTTGCGCTGGATCGCCTGCACCGCGTTGAGCAGCGCCGGGTCGTTCGGGAGGAGGGCGGACATTTTTTGTGGGCGCGGGACACGGCGGAGCGGCTGACGCCGCCGAAGTAGGAGGCCAGCTCCGTGACGGGAATGGGCGTGCGCTCCAGGGCGAGGTGGATGGCGATTTAGCTATATCCTGTTTAGCACGAGAACCGAGTCCGTACCAGCCGATACAAAGCTTTCGATTTCCGCTAACTCGTCTCGGAGGAGATCTGCTACGTCTTTAGTCTCGCAATTTCCCAGCGCAACCGCAATTACCTTTGGCGGTGTGCCGTATACAAGAGCAAGATCCCTGAAGTCTATGTCTTTAGACACGATTGTGTAATTATTCGCCTCCGCGTATCGCCACACGTCGTTGTCGGAGCTTGATTCTAACGCTAATTGCGAGACGTGCGCGGAGTTCGGATATTCCTTCTGTAAATATGAAACTAATTTAGGTGAAAGGTTTTCATCAAACAGCAACTTCATACGTTAAGAGCCGCTAAACTGCGGAGCCGTGAGGCAAATTGCAGGCAAGCAACAACATCCTCGTGCTCAAGATAAGGAAAGTCTCCTAAAATTTCAGCTTCCGACATTCCGGCGCCGAGGTAATCCAACACATCGTAGACAGTTATGCGTAATCCTCTAATACATGGCTGCCCTCGCCGTTTAGCAGGCTCAATAGTAATTCTGTCGAGGTAGTTCGCGGTCATGAATACATTCTACCTTTTGCTGCCATTACTCCTCCAGCTTGCGCTGAATCGCCTGGATTGCGCTGAGTAGTACCGGGTCGTTCGGGAGGAGGGCGGACATTTTTTTGTGGGCGTGGGACACGGCGGAGTGGCTGACGCCGCCGAAGTAGGAGGCAAGCTCGGTGACGGGAATGGGCGTGCGCTCGCGGGCGAGGTAGATGGCGATTTGCCGGGGGGCGGCGATCTCGCGGCGACGGGCCGTGGACGCGCTGCCGTCGCCGGCGAGAAAAGCGGGATCCAGCGTGAAATGGGCGGCCACCGTGTCGATAATGTCTTGGAACTGCTCGCGCGCGGAGGATTGCAGCGCTCCCAGGCGGCTGATCGTACTCGGTAGGGGCAGGGCTCGCAGGCCGGGCGCGGCTGAACCGCCGCCGCCATCGGTTTCGGCCACGGCCACGCCGCCCGAGCCATCTGCGTCCAGCGCTTTGCCGCGCCGGAAAGGGCGCGATTCCACGAAATAGCCGCCGAGCACGTCGCGGGCCAGCTCCTTGGTGACCGCCGTGCCGGACATCGACGAGTAGGCCATCAATCGAATTAGCGCGCCTTCCAGCGTGCGGATATTGCTTTGCACGAGTCCCGCCATATAGTTGAGCACGTCGGCGGGAATATCCAGGCCCTCCAGCTCGGCTTTCTGCTGCAAAATAGCGATGCGCATTTCCACATCGGGCGCGGCGACGTCGGCGATCAGGCCGCTTTCAAAGCGGGAGCGCAGACGCTCGTCCATCAGGCGCAATTCGCGCGGGGCGCGGTCCGACGACAACACCACCTGCTTGCCGGTCTGGTGCAGCGTGTTGAACGTGTGGAAAAACTCTTCTTTCGTGTGCTCCATGCTGGCGAGCGTCTGGATATCGTCGACCAGCCAAACGTCCACGCTTCGGAACAAAGCACGGAACTCGTCGCTTTTCTTCTCGCGCAAGGCGGCGATATAGCCGTTGGCGAACGCTTCGCCGCTGACATAAGCGATACGCGTCTCCGGGCGGCGCTCCATAATGCTGTGCCCGATGGCGTGCATCAGGTGAGTCTTGCCGAGTCCCGGCGCGCCGTACAAGAACAGTGGGTTATAGACGCTGCCCGGCGAATCGGCGACGGCGGTGGCTCCGGCGTGCGCCAGGCGGTTGGACTTGCCGACGACGAAATTGTCGAAGGTGTACTTGGCGCTGAGCGGGATGCTCAGCTCCGGCGGCAGCGGCTTGACGCGCCGCTCAGGCTTTGCCTGCGCCTGGGTCGCGCCCGGCGAGGAGGCTATGGCGGCTAGTTGCGTTTGCGCGGAGGCGGGCACCGGCAGCAACGCCTGCTCGACTTGCGCGTCGGCGACGGATTGATCGTCCGGCGCGGGCAGCAGCGGCGCGAGCGGCTGGCGCTCCGGCGCGGCGGTGGCCAGCACAAAGCGCAAAACCAGCGAGTCCATCCCAAGCTGACCCTGCAAACCGCTGCGCAAAGCCTCGCCGTGACGCTTCTCCACCCACTCCCGCGCGAAGCGGCTGGGCGCGGAGACGATCACGCAGTCGCCGTCGAGCGACAGCGGCGCGAGCGCTTTCAAGAACGAATCCGACGACCCCGTCAGGCGCGGCGCGAGCGAGCGCAGGACGCGCTCCCAGGCCGTGCGGAGCGCCACGCTGGATGCGTCGTCGCCAAACTGCAGCTGGCCTGCGTCAGCGCTCGGCTTGTTGGAAATTTGGTCGCGGTTGCTGCTCAATAACTGCCTGTTTGCCGTCCTGGTTCAACCTGAAAATCAGTTAAACTGCGCTTAATATCATCGGCGCTACCGCCTGAAAAGAGTAGCCTTGCGGTCATTGCCGCAAGACGTGATTCACCCGGAAAAACTTCAAAATTAACGGAGTACGCTTGCCGCTCGAGGTGCGCGGCGTCACGCGGGAAACCGAAGCGAGGAGCCGGTCGCAGGCCATGGGACTTGCCCGCGCGGCTGGATCAGGCTGCCCTTTAGCGGACTGACTCAGGGATTATACCAAACGTTTTCAGTGGTTCCTAGAGAACAATGCGTTCTCTTATTAGCACACCTGAATACCAGGCGATATTCAGCAAAAGATTCGGAAAAAACGCGAAAATCGTTTGCCGGATTCAATGCCGGGCAGCCTCGCTTCGCTACTCGCCGATGAGCTTGCTGGCCGCATCCAGCGCTTTGTCGTAGTCAGGCTCCTGGGCCACTTCCGGTACGATTTCGACGTAGCGTATTACGCCGTCCTTATCCACCAAAAACACCGAGCGAGCGAGCATCGCGATCTCTTTGATGAACACGCCGTACGCGGTTCCAAACGCGCGGTCCTTGTAATCCGAGAGCATTTGCAGGCTTTCCACGCCCTCCGCCGCGGACCATCGCTTCTGCGCGAACGGCAGGTCGATGCTGACGCCGAACGCGGCTATTTTCTCGCTGGCCATCTCGGCCGTCCGCCGGTTAAATTTCACCGTCTCCAGCGAGCAAACACTGGTGTCGATGCTCGGCACCACAATTAGAAGCGCCGCCCGGCTTCCGCCCGCCAGCGCGTCGCTGAGCTTGAACGGCTGAACGTCGGTGGTCAGAAGATCGAACTCGGGCGCGTGGTCGCCCACCTTCAACTCCGGCCCGACCAGAGTCATCGGGTTGCCTTTAAACGTCACCACGCCTTTGCGCTCGTTCACTGCTTCCGTCATCATAGTGTCACTTTCTTTCAAAATAGTCATCGGAGCCCATCCGGCCTTTCAGGTCACCTTCCCGGCCGGGAAGGAAACATAAGATGGCGCTTTCCGTGAACCAAATCAGTACCCGGCTGTAGACTTTTCCTTCCCTCCAGGGAAGGTGGCGCGAAGCGACGGATGGGTTCGCCAAACCCTACGCCCGCCAAATCCATTTGCCGTCGCGCATTGTAGCCTCTACCGCTCCCGTTTGTGGGTCTACGACAGCCAAATCGGCGCGGAGGCCAGGCTCCAGGCGGCCGGTTTCATTGTCCATGCCTAGGGCGCGGGCGGCGTTGGCGGAGGCCATTCGCGCGGCCACCTGCGGGGTGATTCCCGCGTAGCGCTGGACATTCATAAACGCGCGGTTCATGGTGAGCACGCTGCCCGCCAAAGTCAGCCCGTCCTCGAAAGTGGCGGCGCCGTTTCGCACGACCACGGGATTGCCGCCGAGCTGGTAGGTGCCGTCGGGCATGGACGCGCCCGACATGGCGTCGGTAATCAGCGCGATCCGCTCCGCGCCGGCGGACTGGATAGCTAGCTGGACCACGATCGGATGGACATGGACGCCGTCGGCGATCAGCTCCAGGAGCAGGCGGGAATCGGCCAGCGACGCGCCGACCATCCCTGGGGAGCGATGGGTGAGGGGAGTCATGGCGTTGAATAGGTGCGTCACCTGGCTCGCGCCCGCGTCCGTTGCGGCAATTGCCTGCTCATAAGTGGCGTTGGTGTGGCCCAGGGAAGACGCGACGCCTGCTTCGGCTGCCTTGCCAATAAACTCCAATGCGCCGTCGATTTCGGGGGCGAGGGTAATTTTTTTTACGAAACTCCCGCCGCCGATTCGCATCCAGGCTTGCATCTCGTCCCAATCAGGTGGGCGGATGTACTGCTCCGGCTGTGCCCCGCGCCGTGCCGCGCAGAGATACGGGCCTTCCAGGTGCGCCCCCGCGATGCGGGCTTCGTCGGGGCCGGGAGTATTTTGCACCTCGACGGCGGCCTGAAGGCAGCGGACAATGGTTTCTCTTGATCCCGTGAGCGTGGTGGCGAGAAGTGTCGTCGTGCCATGTCGGGCGTGGGTGCGGGCGACCTGGCGCGCGGCTTCGGGAGTGCCGTCCATGAAATCCGCGCCGCCGCCGCCGTGGACGTGTAAATCGACGAATCCGGGCACGACCCACTTGTTGCCGAAATCGATTGGCGCGGCGCTCGGCGCTTTCCGGCGCGGAGTCCTGGCTGGAACGATCTCCTCGATCAACCCGGTATTCTCTATTATCAGAGCGCCGCCCGGAAGTATGCCGCCGGGGGTAACAATGTTGCCGCGAATTTCAATCGTCATACGCTGTAAATTGCCTTCCTCAAAAGGCCATTCCGTCTGTGGTATATACCGGATAAGACAGATGACGCAAGCGTCACCGCTTGTTTGTCGCTCATCGGTTTCTCAGGCTCCCGCCATCGCCGGAGCTATTGCGCTTTCATCTCCGCGATAAGAATGGCGGCGCAGCTTTCCTGGAAAGCGGTTCAACAGCAGCGCAGTGCCATTTGCGAAAGTGACGGAACTTAAGCCGACGATCAATAGCCCCTACCTCACAGGCGCGCGGCGTCTGCTCGCCTGGAGACTATTGCTGGCGGTGATTACCGTTGCGGGCCTCGCGCTGCTTGGCGGCTTTTGGTCGCGGCAGGCGCATCACGCGCACATCGCGCGCGCGATTCCCCTGGCTCTGGTGCCGACATACGCTCCTCTCGGTTGTACCTGGCGCATCCTGCTTCTGACCATAGTGACCGTGCTGGCCTGCGTATTCCCCGCGCCCGGCCCGAAGTACGGCGCGAAAATCCCGCTTACCTTTTCGGCGGCGCTGCTCGCGCTCCTGATTTTGCCGCCGGAACTCGCGCTCGTGCCTCTGCTGGCGGCAGGCATCGGCGTGATCGCCGCGCTAACCGACCACGCGCGCCGGAGCGCTCTGCTCGACCGCCTGCTGCTGCTCGGCGCGGCGCAAACCGTCACCGGCCTCGTCTTGAGCCGGGTTTATCTCCAAAGCCCCGCCAACTTGCCGACCGCTCAGTTGGTCGAGCTGCTGCGCGCCGGGTCGGCCACCGCCGCGCTCATGGCCGCGCTGGTACTCTCCGGCTTCTCCTTTTTCGCCGCGATTTCCGAGCGCGCCGACGGCGAAAGCCTCGCGGCCGTGCCGCAGCTCGCCGGGCTGGAGGTCGCCTCCGCTTTTTCCGGCGCGGGCGCCGGTTTTCATGCCGCTGCTGAGAACGACCCCTCCCAAACTTCCCGGCGCGGCATCGCCTGGACAAATGAAGCCACAGTCACCCTGCTGGGCGGCGCATGCGTGGTCGTGCTCAGCGCATTTTACGCGCGCATTAATCCTTTTCTCAGCACCGGCTTTGTCGTCGCGGCATTTGCCGTCCTGGCGCTGGTGGGGCGGGCCTTGGTGGACGGCAAGCTCGCCGGCACTCAGCTGGAAGCGCTCAGGGGAATCACGCAGCAGGCAGCCATCGGCAAGTCGCCTAACCCGGAGCGCATCCTCACCGATTTCCTGGAGCAGTGCAGCCGATTGATTCTCTTCGACCGCGCCGCCGTCTGGCTACTCAGCACGGAAGAGATCATGCTGGAAAAGCATGTGGAATACTCCGGCATCCGAAACAAGCCGCTGACGTTCGCTCCGGCGGTGCGCCGGTCGGGCGAGGAGCTGGTCGGACGCATGGCCGAGCTGGTGCGCCCCAAACCGATTCTCGTTTCCGACACGCGGTGCCACCCCCGCCACCGCGACCGCTTACTGAGCGGCGAAGCCAAGCAAATTTTGGGGCCGTCGTCGGCCATGCTCCTGCCGATGCTCGCGGCGGGTGAATTGGTGGGCGTGGTGGAGTTCGAGCGCCGCTCACTGTCGCCTTACGTGGATGACGAGCGCGCGCGCATCCAGGGGCTTGCGATTTTAGTGGCGATCAGCCTCGCCAACATCCGGCAGCATACCGACGTCATGCAGCAGGCCGTTACCGACGGCCTCACCGGACTCTACAACAAGCGCCAGATTCTCAAGACCTTGGCCGACGAGACCAGCCGCGCCAAACGGTATAGCAAGCCCTTGTCGGTGATGATGCTGGATCTGGACGGCTTCAAAAAGTTCAACGACACCTACGGCCACATGCAGGGCGATATTCTTTTGCAGCGTCTCTCTGAGTTAATCAAGGCGGCCATCCGCAACACCGACATCGCCGGTCGCTACGGCGGCGAGGAGTTTGTCGTGGTCATGCCGGAGACTGGGCGCGATTCCGCATGGGTGACCGCCGAGCGAATCAGGGCGCGCATCGAGGCCGAAAACTTCCCGGTAATCGTCAACTATGAGGCCGCCATCGGCCTGCAGCAGCCCACCGAGGAGAGCCAGCCGCACGAGGTGATCGTCCGAAAAACCATCAGCATCGGCATCGCCACTTACCCCTCCGACGCTCTCGACAACTCCGCGCTGCTCGCCCGCGCCGACGAGGCGCTATACGCCGCCAAGAATACCGGACGCAACAAAGTCGTCCTCGCCGACCGCCCCACCGAAAGCCAGCCGAAACTCATGCTCGCCGGCGATTCGGAGCAGGCGGCGTAGCCGCGCAGCCTTGCCGAAAAAAATCTCCTGGTTCGAGCAAATCGAACCAGGAGATTTTCAGTTTCTTATTTATCTTTCGTCGCTTCGGCTGACAGCAGTACCGTGACCGTGTCGGCCAGCTGCGGGGAGCCGTCCGGCATTTTGTGGTCCCAGGTGATGCCGTAGGCGCTGCGGCTGATAGCCACCGGGCTCATCAAAATACCGATGCGCTGCGAGCCGAACGGATCCTGCACCGGGCCAAGATAGCGGAAGGGAATGGAAATGGGATGCGTCTGGTCTTTGATCGTCAGCATGCCGTCGGCGACATAGCCGTCGCGGACTTTGCGGATCGCCGTGCTTTGAAAGCTGAGAGTCGGGTATTTGGCGACGTCGAAGAAGTTGTCCGATTTCAAATCGGCGTCGCGGGGAGCGACATTGGTGTCGACCGACGCCGTCTGTGCCGTGAAGGAAACGCTGCATTTCGATAAGTCGTCCGGGTCGGCGACGATTTTGCCGGTCTTGTCGTCAAATCGCCCTTGCACCTTGCTGAGTCCCATGTGCTGGATCTCGAAACCGATGGAGGTATGCATGGGGTCCATCGTGTAGTTGCCGGCAACCGGCATCGCCGTTGCGCTCGCGGCGGACGCAGCCATAAACAGGCGCGGTTTGGGGAATGCGGGACCGGGATTAAAGATCATAACGGCGGCAAAAGCGGCGCATAAGCCACCGGTCGCGGCAGTAGCGGCCAGGGTGCGTTTCAGCAGTGTTGGTTTCATTAATTTAGCTTCCTTATCTAATTGACGCAGGTCGATTTATGGGGACGTTCATGCGCCTCAGACAAAGCATGCTTCGCGGAGCAGACCACATTCGGTGTTTTCCGCAGCCTTTAAGCTCATTTCAGAAGAAGACGCCGATAGCTGTCTTCCCTCAATATGACGGGAGCCGGGAAAGGCAGCTATCGGCAAAGTTCTTCCCAAGCCACTCAGTCAAATATGAGTGCTTCGATTCCATGGCGCAAGGATGGGATTGTGCCACTAGCACTATACAAAGTCAAGTGGTTGTTATAATCAATTACACTACAAATTGAATTGAAGTCGGTTTGACGCTTTCACTTAAGCGGCATCGCGGGAGTGGTGGGAGGGTTGCCGGTCTCCGGCGT
>CAXSEA010000014.1:26680-27891 GCA_964235675.1 uncultured Armatimonadales bacterium
TGGATTTGAGGCGGGTTGGCCGCTTCCACTAAGGCGGCATGGGGGGGGGGGGGGGGGGGTGGGGGGGCGCGGGGGGGGTTGGGGGGGGGGGGGGGGGGGCAGGAGCGGCGGGACTGTCTGTTGGGTTTGCCGGCGGGGCGGACGGGCTGGGGGCGGCGACGATCGGCGGGTTCGGGGATGGGGCGCTGAGATCGACGGCTTTGCCGTTCAATGTATCGGTTTCAGAAATTGTCTTGCTGGCGGTCTCGCGCCAGCCGGCGGCGGTTTTTGTCCAACTGTCCTGCGAGACCGCGTGGACGCCCAACGTGATGGGCTGGCCGGTTTGCTGGTTGAGAAGAATAATTTTGGTATCCTGCATGACTCCGGCCACGGCGGTTTTACCTTGCGCTGTCGCGGTCTGCACCACGGATTTGGACGTAACGCTTTGCGCCGCTTGGATGACTTGCGCCAGACTAGCCTTAAACTCGGTAAGGTCGGCTTTGCGCCCGTGGCTGTCGGCAAAGACGAAGGTAGGCGCGTAGTCGGCGAGCATGCCGTCGATATCGCGCCGCTCCGAAGCGGCGTCGCCGGCCGTGTAGAGCTTTTGCAGCGTCTGCTTGACGGAAACGCTCGGCTGCACGGCGGATGCGGGAAGGCACATACCGAGGCTGGATGCCCCAAGTTCTATTCCGGCACAGATCGCGGCTGCAAAAAAAGATCGTGATAGCTGCATTATGCTTCCTCGCTTCGGCTGAATTTGTAGGGGCGGGCACTCCGAAACGGAGGCCGCGCCAGTACGCCCAGTATACTGCCGGATATTGCGTTGACTATCGCTTGGCGGGCCGCGCCGAGAAAGCGTCGATGGGAACGGGCTTGGCGATGGTGCGCGTCGCCAAAGTGCGGCTGGCGATATTTTGCCATCCGGCGGGCTTTTTGACCCAGATGTCGCGCACGGTCTCGTCGGTGACCAGCTCGGCGCGCGGGTTGAGCGTGACGGCTTTGATATGCACTCTCACCACCGCCGCTGCGCTGCCGTCCGGCATCAGCGCGACGCTCTGCACCACCCCTTTGGTGGCGATACTTTGCGTGTGGGCGCAGATCACGGCGAAGTTGCCTTTGTCTTGCGCGAGCGTGGTGGCGCGCCCCTGCGCATCGACGGCGACGAAGTTCGGCGGGCACCATCTATAAAAGGCGGCGGCGTTCTTGTGCGCGATGGCGATATCCTGCGCGGC
>CAXSEA010000015.1:0-27432 GCA_964235675.1 uncultured Armatimonadales bacterium
CTGCTCTTCAGGCAAGTTGGCGCAAAGCGACAGAATAGGTTCCGGCAACGCAAAGGGCCAAGCGGAATAAATCCGCTTGGCCCTTTTCTAATTAAGTTGCCGGAACGCTTACGCGCCGACTTTCGCCGCCGCCGTCTTGGCAAGCTCCGGGATAACGGCCAAAAGCTTGTCGTGGGCGCTCTTTTCCTCGCCGATAATGGTCGAGGCCATGCTGGCGGTGGTGGAATCGCCGATTGCGGTGGCATAGGCCTACATCGACGTATATGCGCCAATTTCAAAGGCTTCCAGTGAAAGCGCCTTGATCGTATCCTGAGTCTCTTTGTCTTCCGAGTCGTGGAAGATGTTCAGGATATGGGAGCCGGCCGCGACAATTGAATCGACAGCGGCTTTAGGCTCGGAGACGGTGCCTCCCAATTCGGTGATGCGCGCCTTAAGACGGTCAGCCTGGCTCTGCGTCTCGATAGCGTGCGTGCTCGCCGCGCTCTTCAAGTCGGCGTTGCTGGCCTCGGCCGCTAGCGCCTGGAGAGCCTTCAAGCCGCCCATTTCAGCCGCGTAGGCATCGTTCAAATAACGGACTAGTCGTTCTTGTGCATTCTCTGCCATGAGTCAAAATCCTCGCTCTTTACTTGGTTGTTTTAATTTTCTGACGCCGGAGCTCACTGCAAATGCGAGTGGGCCCGCTAAAATCGTCCGCCAGACGGACACCGACCGCTGCAAGCGGACATGTTCGCTGGGCATATACCCAAATGCGAAAGTTCGCTATCGCTAAATTTTTGCTTTTATATTCGTTTTATTGCATGTTAGCGGCGAAAAAGCCGCGCGGGAACCCTCCCGGTCGGCTGCAAACGTATAATAAATACGCCGTTTTCCCCGCGCTTGGACAAAACTCAATAATGGAGCGGAGATCGAAATCGTGATAAAATAGGTTTTTCCCTCAGCAAAAACGTCGATTTGCGTCGATTCAGCGGTTCTGCATAGCGGTGTGCCCAACTGTAAATAGTGCTGGGACGGAATCGCCAGGTCGGGCATAACGAGATTATGATGAATGAGAACGCTTCCGTCCCCAATTTCAGTGAGGAAAGCGCCGCGCGCCCTGGTTCGCGGTCATCGCGTCGCGGATTTCTGAAGCGAGCCGCCGCTCTCGCCGCCGGCGCGGCTGCGGTGGCCGTACCCGAGCTGACGCGCCCCGCTGAAGCGGCGTTGCCGGGGCCGGCGACGCACCCGCTTGGGCCGGGAGGAATCGGTCATGCGCCGTATCCCGCCTGGGCCGACGCGAGCTTCGACGATCTCGTGAAAGATTACGATAAGCTCGAAGGCGTGTTTACCCTCTACCGCTATCGGAGCGACCTGCTGATCGAGATTACCGCCGCGCAAATCGCGGGCGGCGATTTGTTCATGCTGGAAGCCACCCGCGCCACCGGCACCGCCGACCAGAACGGCGGTTTGTACGGCGACCCGCTGGGCGACGTGGTTTTCAGTCTGGCGCATCAGAACGACCAGATTCTGCTTGTGGAGCCGGTAGCGGCATTTCGCGCCAGCAGCGAAACTCCCGAGGCGACCTCGGTGCGGCGCTCGTTCGCGCCCGGCTACCTGGCGAGCTTTCCCATCTCGGCGGTGAAATTGAGCGATAACGACAAAGCCGCCGCCGATAAAATCGTGGACAAGGCCGACAAGGTAAAGTTCATGGAGGCGCACGCCTTCAGCTTTCTATGCCCCCTGCGCGCGTTTTTCCTGAGCGACGTCACCGGCTTCATGACCGGCATGGCGGGCTACCATCCCGACCCGGACAAAAGCTTCGTGCAGACGGTGAAAGTGTTTCCCACCAATATCGTGGTGAACAGCTACTACGCCTTCGCCGGCTCGCCCTTGAACGGCGGCACCTTCGCCGACAGCCGCTCGTTTCCCGAGACCATCGTCTTCAACCTCTTCTCCCTGCCCGACCGAGGCTATACGCCGCGCTACTACGACGACCGAATCGGCTACTTCACCACGGATTATCTGACCTTCGACGACGACGTCACCGATGACAATGTCCGCCGCATGATTCAGCGCTGGCACCTGGTCAAAAAAGACTCCAAGGCGGCGCTCTCGGAGCCGGTCGTCCCGATTACCTGGTGGGTGGACAACGCCACCCCCGTCCGCTACCGCTCCGCGATTCAAGAGGGCGTCCTGAGCTGGAACGCGGCGTTCGAGAAGATCGGCTTCAAAAACGCCGTCGTCTGCAATCTCATGCCGGACAACGCCGACTGGGACACCGCCGACATGCGCTACAACGTCGTCCGGTGGATGACCTCGCCCGGCTTCGGCTACGCCGTCTCGCTGATGCGCTCCAACCCGCTGACCGGCGAGCTGGTCGCCTGCTCGATCAACATCGACGCCAGCATGGCCCGGTTTACCAACGTGGACTACCCGCTCGACGTCACCATCCTGTCCGGCTTGGCATCTACAATTGAGGAAGCCGCCGCGCTTGCCCCCGAGCAGCGCACGCCGCAGGCGATTGCCCGGCATCTGACTCGCCCGCGCGATCTGACTGCGCAAACGACAGGCGCAAGCGGGTTCGATCCGATGAAAAAGTGCACCTGCGACCTTGGCGCGGGGGCGAGGATGCATGCCGGGTTCGGCTGGAATCACGTGGAGCTTGGCCCGCTTCTGGGCGAGAGTTATCCGGTGATTTCGCTGGAAGAGTACACGCACGATTACCTGCGCATGGTGACGTCGCACGAGATGGGCCACTGCCTCGGCCTGCGGCACAATTTCCGGGCGTCCACCATGCTGACCATGCAGCAGCTTCAAGACCCGTCGATTACCGCAAAAGACGGGGTCTGCGCCTCTCTGATGGACTATGCCCCCGCTAATATCGCGCCCATCGGCGGCAAGCAGGGCCAGTATTATCAGAACGGCCCCGGTCTGTACGATGATTGGGCCATCGAGTACGGCTATTCCGATTGGGGCAACCATCTGCTGCCGTCGATGGATCTGCCCGCCCTCCGCGCCATCGCCTCACGCGACACCGAGTTCGGCCATGATTTCGCCAGCGACGAGGCCGCCGGGATGGGCGACCCGACCATCACCGTCTTCGATCTCAGCGCCGACCCGCTCGGCTACCATATCGCGATGATGGAGCGCGGCTTCCGCGCGATGGACGCGGTTGACCGCCGCTATCCCGCCAATGGGGACTCCTACTACGAGCTCACCCGCAAATTCCGGGGCGTGGCTCTCGGCACGATGCGCAACGCGCTCGCCGCCGGCGGCTTTATCGGCGGAGTCATCACTTACCGCAACCACCGGGGCGACCCGAACGCCAAATCACCCGTTCAGCCGATCAGCTTCGCCGACCAGCGCCGCGCCCTTAATGCGATCTGCGAGCACGTCTTCGACGCGGGCGCATTCGCGGTCTCGCCCGACTTATTATCGCGCCTGCAGCAGAACCCAAACCCGATGAGCGACAACCCCGCGCTCAGTACCTACGCGCCGCTCGACTTTTCGTACCTCGACATGCTCTCCAACTTCCAAGCCGTCGGCGTCTATGTCGCCCTGGACCCGTTCCTGCTGGGCCGCCTAGAAACCAACGAGTACCGCGCCGACACTCAATCCGGCGACAAGCCCCTGACCGTGCTGGAGACAATCGATACCGTCACCGACGCCATATGGTCCGAGCTGGCCGTTCCCACTCGCACTCCCGCTAAAGTCAAAACCGACGCGAATGCGAGCGCCCCGATCCAAGTCTCACCTTTGCGTAGACGCCTTCAGCGCACCTACGTGGACTGCCTGGAATCACTCGCCCAGCCCAACCCTTACCTGCCCGACGGCGACTCCCAGGTCTTTGCCCTCCACGCCATGCGCGGCCTGGTTGCCCGAATCGATGCCGCCTCAAAACGCCCGTGCGACGACGTCACCCAGGTTCACCTCGCCGAAACCCGTCTCCGTGTAGCAAGAATCCTAAACACGCAGGAAGTGATCGCCGTCCCATCGCCGATGATGTAGGCCCATCCGGCGAATTAAGTTTCTGGGACGGATTTTTATACACCCTCTCGGATAAGGAGCAGTGTTCTCGATCTTATCCGGTATCCTGCCTGCTATGCGCCCAGTCCTAATCACCGGCTTCGAGCCGTTCGGCAACCGGTTGACGAACCCCTCGCAGCAAATTGTGGAAGCCCTCCACGGCGAGACGGTAGCAGGCGTCCAAATAGTCGCGCTGACCCTCCCCGTAGTTTACGGGGAAGACACGCGCCGCGTCTTCCCCGCTCTTGCCGGCCTTAATCCTATTGCGATGTTATCGTTCGGCCTCGATGCCGGCGCGCGGGGCGTCCATGTGGAGATGTTCGCCGTCAACCACCGCCTGAGCGACAATCCCGGCAGTAGCCTGATGCCGATTGACCCGAATGGTCCCGCCGCCTACTTCGCCACAATCGACACGGAGCGTGTGGCGCGGGCGATCCGCGAGAGGGCTCAGACCAATGCAAACCCGCACGGCTACGCCGGCAGCTACCTTTGCAACCACGTCTTTTACCAAACCATGCACCATGCCGCGGTTAATCATCTCGATTGCCGGGTTGGCTTCATCCATGTCCCGCTGACAGCCGACGAGCCGGATGCGCTCACCAGCCCGCCTTCGCCCTCATTAGCCGAATTGATCCAAGCAGCGCGGATTGCCGTGGAAGAGGTAGTAAGTCATTGCACGGAAGCAGGGCAAGAGGCGTCGAACGCCGCAACCGTCCGCGCCTAACTCAATTCTTTGCCCCACCGCCTCTTGAGCTATCCATCACGCTCAAAAGCGTGCCACCTTCCCTTGAGAGGATTAAAGAAAAGTCATCTGAACTCCTCTCCATTTCTATGGAGGGGTGAGGGGCGGTCCGTGTCAATTATGGCGCGGCAGTAGACCGGATCTCCCCCAGCCTCTCCTAAGATAAGGAGGGGAGAAAGTAAGACTTTTCCTTCCTTCCAGGGAAGGTGGCGCGGAGCGCCGGATGGGTTCTTAACGCATTATATTCAATCCCTCTTGACACGCAGTTATAACTGTTGTAAACTGGTTTGCAGCACAAACCTAATTAGAGGAGAACGCTGCTGATGGATGCTCTTGCCGTCGATTACTCCCAAAGGCCGATATATCACGCTATGGCGGGCGGATTGTTCCATCTCTATTCCGGCGCATCGGGATTGTTCCTGTCGACGGTTTTCTGGCTGTACCTCAATCAGCCCCATGGTTTCAGTCAATGGGTTGACGCGCTCCCGGTATTGGCGATCATCGCCCTCACTGTGCTCTACTCCCGTGCCCGAGCCAGGTATATCTATCTCAGGCTCGGCTATGTGGCTCCGCGGAATCGCCCTGTCTGGCAAACGGCAGTGATGCTTGCCGTGATCTGCGCTGTGTCTGTCGCGCTCTCCCTTTATCTGGCGATTGCCAACGTCAATCTTTCCGCCATCAGCGACGGAGCAGTGAGCTTCTCGGCCACCTCGGGACGTTGCCTCGCCTTGCTATTCACCGGCCTGATCTCGGCTGCGGTGTATGCCACTTACGCTTGGAACCTCCGGCAGGTGCTGTATTTGCGATTTGCCGCCGTGTATATCCTGGCCGCCGTGATTTTGTCGCTTTTGAATATCACCTACGCTCTCGCCGCCGCGCTGTTTATTACCATTATCAGCCTGATGTATTTAATGGCCGGCGCTTTCGAATTCCGCGATCTGCTGCGCCTCCCTGCCATCGACACCGCGCTCGAAGCAACTCTATGAACAAGCGCCGCCGCGATATCGCCGAATTGGACCGGGCAATCCTTGAAGCTGCGCGTCTTACTAAAGATTTCACGTCGAGCCTATTGCTCGAAAATAGCTGCCTTCGAAGAGGCTGCTGAGGACATTGTTATGACTCAGAATATCAAAGAACTGGCACAGCGTCCGCAAAGCGCATTGTTCGCGGGAGGTATCTGCGAGACCATATTCGGCCTAGTCTGGCTGGTAATAGCGGGTACCTTCCTGCTCAGCGACGCGCTCCCGGACCGCTACTCCCTGGCTATCGGTTTGGTCAGAATTTCTGTCTGTTTTCTCGCGGTTCCTCTCATACAGTTCTTGAGAAAACGCTTTGTCTGGCCAAGGCTAGGCTACGCCGTGCCGCGCCCGTCGTCACCCTGGCTGCTGCCAATAGCGGCTATTTTAGTGATGGGAGTAAGTCTCCTTGCAATTCTTACTCACTCCAGCGGAGCGCTCATGATCGACTTTTTTTGCGCCTGCGGGAATCTCGTATTTTATGCCTTTTCACGTCTGCCCCGATTCATTGTTCTTTCAGTAGTAAACTTTGCCACGGCTGTCGGAGTTTCCAGCCTGCATCTGCCTTTGGAGACTGCATTTCCGTTGATCTTCGGCTTAATCGGATTGACCAGCATATTAAGTGGTTTGAACGAGATGCGATCTCTGCTGCATTCTCGCCCGGCACAAGGGTTTGACGCCGAATGAATGAGCGCTACCGGGAAATAGCCGACTTAGACCGGGTGATCCACGAGCCCGCGCGCCTGATTATCGTCTCGCTGCTCTCCGGCGCGGCGGAAGCCGACTTCCTCTATCTCCAGCGCGAGACCGAGCTGACCAAGGGCAACTTGTCGAGCCATTTATCCAAGCTGGAGGCGGCGGGATATATCCAACTGGAAAAAACCTATCGCGGCAAAATCCCGATGACGCTGTGCCGCCTCACCCCACAAGGCCGCGCAGCTTTCGAGCACTACCGAAGGGCTTTAAAGGCGAGCTTGCAGTAAAAGTCGAAATATGCCCCTCAACCGACGCACATTCATCGCCGCCGCATTAGCCGGTGCGCTACTTGAACCGCGCGTGCCGGTTCAGGAAACCGGCGATCCAGTTCGCGTGACGACCAACGTCAGCGATCCGGCTGGGGATGAGCGCCGATTATAGGATGGGCTGCTTTAGCCGAGCTACGGTGACGAACCCGGCTATAGCAAGAAAAAGCGGCCCGTAAGTCTCGAAGGGATTGTGGATGTGAAACCCAATAGCGGCGTCGAACAATTGCACCAAGGCTATCGCCAGTGCGAGCAGCTTGACTCCACCCCGCGAGCGCAATGCCACGGCGCTTATTGCGGCGAGCGGCAGGGCGATGCTGCGGGAGGCGGCATACAGCGCGAAAATGTCGCTTGCGCCTCGCCCGCCGAGCGCTGCTAGAGAAAACCCGGCGCTTACCAAGGCGCTGACTACCATTACCGCCGCGCAAACCCAAAACGTGTTTTCGCTCCGGCTAGAGTCGAAGAGATTGTTGCCAACGGTCATTTTCAAATTCCTTTGCTTGCGGCCATCATCTAATGCTTTAGATTGACACCAGCAACTAATTATTCACTTCCGCCGCGTAATAGCCTAGAGGTAGTCCGCTCACCTCTATCTTCACCCCGAACACCTCCGACAGCTTCTCCGAATTCAGCACCTCGTCTTTTGCGCCGTCGGCGTACACCGCGCCGCCTTTCATCAGAATCACGCGCTCGATCTCCGGAATGATCTCGTCCACATGGTGGGTTACCAGCAGCAGCGTCCGGCCTTCATCGGCGAGGCCGCGCAGCGTCTCCAAAAAGCGGCGGCGGGCGGCGATATCGAGGCCGGTGGTCGGCTCGTCGAGCAGCAGGGCGCGGGGGCTATGCACCAGAGCGCGGGCGATCAGGATGCGCCGCGCTTCCCCCGCCGACATAATCTCCAGCGGCTTTTGGGCCAGCTGGACGGCGTCCACCCGCCGCAGCGCGTCCGCCGCCGCGTCTCGCATCTCGGACGTGATATGATGGTGGCTTGCCGTCCCCTGGCTGGCAAAATAGCCGCTCAGGACAGCGTCCATGCCCGTAATCCCGCCCGCGCCGGTAAACGAGGTGTGCAGATCCGGCGAGACGATTCCCAGCAGCGTCCGCAACTCGAAAACGTTCCAATTTGACCTCCCAAAGACAGATACCACCGGGCGACTATCGGAATGGGCGAGGGGGTAATGCTGCCGCGCGATCAGCTTGATCAACGTCGATTTCCCGCTGCCGTTGGGGCCGACGATAGCCGTATGCTGCCCCTCGGGGATGGTCAAGCTCAGGTTTTCGAGGATGCGGACGCCGTTTTTTTGGATGGTGGCGTGGTCGATTTTCAGGAGCGGGGGCATGGAGAGACCCTATCCGGGCTCTCGCCCACCTTCCCTAAAAGGGAAGGAACTCTATATTAAGCTAAATTATCTATAGCTGACGCATTCAGACGATAAGCGTGTCACAAGGCCGTAAACAGTTCCTTCCCTTTCAGGGAAGGTGGGCGAGAGCCCGGATAGGGTCACGCCGCCACAACCAGCGGCACCACCTCGTTCTGCAGGGCGTAGGCCCGGCCAAAAGCTGAACCCTCCCGCCCCAGCAGCTCGTTCCACGAGCCTTGCTCGATAATTCGCCCGTTCTCCAGCACGATAATTCGGTCGGCGGCTCGCAGCGTGCTGAGGCGGTGGGCGATGATAATCGTGGTGCGGCCTTCGATTAATTCTTCGATAGCCCGCTGCACCAGGCGCTCGGATTCGGCGTCGAGGGCACTGGTGGCTTCGTCCAGGATCAACACGCGCGGGTCGCGCAGCAGGGCGCGGGCGATGGCGATTCGCTGGCGCTGGCCGCCGGAGAGCTTGCCGCCGCGCGGGCCGATGCGGGTTTTCAACCCGTCGGGCAGCTTGCCGACGAACTCGGCGCACCCGGAGCGGTCCAGGGCGCTTTGCAGCTGGGCCTCCGCGATATTATCCATGCCGTAGGTGATGTTTTCGCGGACCGTGCCGGAAAACAGGATCGTGGTCTGCGGGACGATGGCGAGATGGCGGCGGAAGGAGCGGTAGTCGATCTCGGCGGAATCGACGCCGTCGATGAGGATGCGTCCCGACGTCGGGCGGCGAAAGCCGATGGCGAGGCTGGCGATAGTGGATTTGCCCGAGCCGGACGCGCCCACCAGCGCGACGCACTCGCCGGGGCGCAGATACAGCTGGAAGTTGTCCACGGCGGGGCGCGCGGCTTCGGGATAGGTGAATCCGACATGCTCGAAACTGATTTCGCCGCGCAACTGGTCGAGGGAGCGCGTTCCGCCGCCTTCACTGCTTTCCAGCTCCGGCGATTCCAGCACCTCGCCGATGGAGCGGATCGATTCCGCGCCCGACGTCAGCTGCGGCAGCAAATTCAGCGTGCCGCTCACCGAGCCGACAATCATCCCGAAGAACGCCTGGAACATCACGAGCTGCCCGACCGTGAGCTGATGCCGGTGCACCAGCCAGGCGCAAAGGCACAAGCAGGCGAGCTGGAACGCCTGGAACGTCACCCACGCCGACGCGCCGAACCATTCCGTCGTGATGTCCATTCGGCGCGCGCTGGCGGTCAGGCGCGAGAGCTTGCGGCGCACCGAGCCGACTTCGCGGCCCTCGGCGGCGTGGGCGCGGGTCACCGGCACCATCTCGATCATCTCGCTCAGGCGCGCCGACACCGATTCCATATCCTGCCGGAACGCCTGGTTGCGGGATTGCAGCTTGTCCCGGAACAAGCGCCCCAGCCCGCAAGCGGCGGGCACGCAGGTGAGGAAAAATACGGCGATCACCGGCGAGATGCGCAGCGCCTGCACCATTGCGTAGGTAATCATCACGATAGTCGGCACCGTGGAATTCATGACGCCGTAGATCACCGCGCCGATATTGTCGACGTCGCGCAGCAGCTTGGTTTGCAGGCGGCCCGATTCGGTGTTGGTGTGAAAGGCGATCGACAGCTGCTGCAGGCGGGTAACCAGGGCTGAGCGCAGGTCGCGCTGGGCGTCGCGCATGGCGGCGGAGATCAGGTTGGCGTACGCGGTGTGGGTGGGGATGTTCTGCAGGATGCTCGCCAGCATCACGCCCACCCAGATCAGCGCCAGATGGTTGGCGCGGGGGCTGGGATGCGTGAGCGCGTCCACCACGTATTGCGTGCCCTGCGGCACCAGAAAATTCGGCGACATCTTCACGACATAGAGCACGAACGCCAGCGCGATTTTGCGCTCGTGCCCGCGCAAAAGCAGGTGCAGCGTCCGTAGCGGCTGATCGCCCCGGTACTGCCCGTCCAGTATCTGCTGAACCCGGTTTTGCGGCCTGAAAGAGACAAATGGGATGGCTGGCATGAGATTTTATAGAATTGTATCTCAGGCAAGCCAAGCGGAAACAAGGGAAGCCGTCATTTCTCGCCGGAATTACACGTGTATGTCTTTTGGCTCGGTGGCCTTGTCATACAATCCTGGCTCTAATGCGTTGAAATGTGCCCGTCCGCACCAAATTTTCATCTCTTCCGTATCGCGCAGATCGAACTGTCGGCTGCTGGATTTGGTCTCCCGGACAAAATAGACCTGCCGGTCGCCCGCGTTGCGGCGCAGAACCAGCGCCCAGTCGGGGTTGTACGTGCCGAGCGGCGTCTCGATTTTGAACCAGGCGGGCAGCTTCAGGTAGAACTCGACATCCTCGCGCGTCTTGAATGCGTCCGCGAACTTGCGCTCGTTTTCCGAGTCCAGGACAATGGCGTCGTAGATGGATTTATCGGTGTCCACCATCTTACTCGCGAAGCCCTCAATCTCCTTTTCCTCGAACAGCAGCATGTCCCAGCAGGCGTCCTTGCCTTCGAGCCGCTCGTACTTAATGCCGCTGACCATCATTTCCTGGCGCGCCCTTTTGATCGCACGCACCGATTTGTCCAGAAACGCCTGTGGGTTCGTCAACGCGTCGCCGAGACGGCCGGAGCGCTGCAAAATATGAACTAGCGTTTGGCGCGTGAGCTGCGTTTCGCGCTGCAAGTATCCAATCATGTCCGGCATCGGCGCGGGCGCTTCGCCGGCCTTCTCCCGCCCCTCGCCGAGCGCGCGGCTCCCGACTCCTTTGTCGCTCAACTCCAGCGCGGCTCTGCGGATATGAATAGAGGGCGCGGTGATCGCGTCCATTTTGCCCACATACTCCGATGCTTTCGCGACAAGCGCATCGGTGGTGTACTCCACCGAGTAGCGGGTTCTCGCGTTGATCCGGCCCCACAGCTCCCGGAACTGCTCGTTCGTGGTCCATCCGGGCACGAGATTCGCTTTGCGCCGGTCGCGCTTGCTCTCGATCCGCCCCGCGAACTCCTCGCCGGTGTCATCCTTGATCTCGTTTTGCAGCTGCTTGGCGAAATCGACGTAGCTTTCGTTGGCGACCACCATCAGGCGGTTCAGGGTCGGGCTGAAGACGCGCGTTCCGGTCTCGTCCACCGGCAGGCGCAGGCCGCGCCCGATCTCTTGGCGCTTCTTCGTCTCGGAGCGGGTCTCGTTCAGGGTGCAGATTTGAAAGACGTTCGGGTTGTCCCAGCCCTCGCGCAGCGCGGAGTGCGAGAAGATAAAGCGCAGCGGCTCGTCCAGGCTCAGTAGACGCTCTTTGTGCTGCATGATCTTGTGGTAAGCCGTATCGTCGGCGGCGGTGTCGCCGCGGCTGTCCTTGGCGGCCCCGTTCTGCTCGGCGAAATAGCCGTCGTGCACCTGCCCCACCGGCAGCGGCTTCAGCGGCGCGTACGCCGGCTTCGATGCTATCTCGGCGTAGCACTCCTCGAACCAGCGGCGTATTTTGCCGTCGCCCGGCGCGTAGTTCGCCACGCGGTCGATAAAAAACAGCGACAGCACTTTCAGCCGCCTGCCTTCCGGCAGGGTTTGGTGAATCTGCAGTTCCTTGTCGAAATGCGCCTGCACCGTTTCCTTCACCTGCGCCCGCATGATTGCGTCTTTGTTGACGTCCTGCGCCTCGCCCAGAATGATGCGCGTGCCGTTGGTGAACTCCACGAAATTGTATTCGGCGTCGATCTGCGAGACCACGTAGCCGTCGTAAATCTCCCGCCCGGCGGAAAGAGTTTTCAGGTCGCTGCCGTTCTTGATCGGCACCACGGCGCGGGCGACGCTTTCCGCCGTCTTTTTGTCGAGTCTCAGCTTGGCCGTGACGTCCGTCTTGGTCGCTTTGATACTCTCCACGGCGATATACGGCCTGTTGAAATCGCCCTCGTCCACCACCGAGTCCACGACGATTTTCTTTACCAAGTTTAAATCGTAGGCCTGCACCGGTCCAAGGCGGTAGACGCGGTTGTACAGGTTCTTGTGCGTGGCGGAGTAGCGCAGGGTGCAGAGCGGGTGCAGCGATTCGATCGCTTTTCTCGCGGTCGCCGTCTCCATGTTCTGCGGCTCGTCCAAAATGACGATGGGGTTCGTGTCCTGGATAAACTCGATGGGACGCCGCCCGCTCATTCTATCGCTGTCTTTCTGCATGATCGTCGCGTCCTTGTCGAACGCTTGAATATTGACGATCAGCACTTGCAGCGTGTTGGCGCTCGCGTAGCCGCGCAGGCGGGACACTTGCTTGCCGGTGTAGACGATCGGCTCCAGCGGCGTGTTGTCGTAGAGCGCGGCGAAGTGCTCGCGGGTCAGGCGGATGCTGGTCTGCACCCCCTCCCGAATCGCCACGCTCGGCACGACGATCACGAATTTACTCAGCCCGTAGCGCGTGAACAGCTCGTAGATCGTGCGCAAATAGACATAGGTTTTCCCGGTGCCCGTCTCCATCTCCACCGTGAAGTTGCGCCCGTCCAGCTTGTCGCTCACGGGCAGCCCGCTGCGCTCCTGCACCGCTCGCAGGTTCTCCAGCAGCGCCTCGTCCGACAAGCTCATCCCGTTGCCGCGCCCCAGCTCGGAAATCAATTCCCCCGGCAGATGCGTGTTGATCTCGAACCGCCCCTGCGCCAGCGGCATCCCCGCGAACAGATCCACCACCGACGCCACCGCCTTCTGCTGGTACTCCTGAGCGCCGTCGAATTGGATAATCATAACCGACCTATCCGGGCTCTCGCCCACCTTCCCTGAAGGGAAGGAACTTTATATCAAGCTAGCCTGGCTATAGCCTCACCACTCAAACGGTAACCCCAACCAACTCTATAAACAGTTCCTTCCCTTCAGGGAAGGTGGGCGAGAGCCCGGATAGGTCTCGGAGGCTTCTTAAATCGTCCGGAACTCCACCCCGGCGTCCTTCATCTGCAAGACGATATTGGTCAGCAGCGAGTCGTCGCCGTGGAACGCCTTGTTCAGGCAGACCACCTGCTTCGGGGCGAGGGCGATCATCCCGTCCAGCAACGCGCGCGTGACGGGGCGCTCCAGGCAGACCAGGAGGCTGCCGCCGCTCACGCTCGTCACCGGATGCCCCGCCAACAGTATCTCCTCGCGCGGCACGGACAGCTCGTAGCCGCCCTTGATGAGAATCTCGAACAGGATGCCTTCCGGGGACGCGTCCGGCAGGACGTTGTCGGCGAACAAGGCCAGCTGCCGGCTGACTTCCTCCTGATCTTGGCCCGCCGCGCCGCCGTCCCAGATCTTGAAATTGCTCGATGCCAGCCGGAACGCCTTGAACCCCCGGTCGGGCCGGGACGCCTCGCCGTCCAAGGCCAGCTTCCCGGCGTCGGCCTCATCCATTCGCGCGATCACCCGCCGCACCCGCTCCCGCGTGATGTCGGCGATGCTGGGATACTGCTTGCTCGCCGTCTTTTCCGGCAGCTGCACCAAAATAAACTTCCGGTCGCCGCCGTCCTCTTTGTTCAGTTCAAGAACAGCCTGCGCGGTCGTCCCGGAACCGGCGAAGAAATCGAGGATGATATCTTCTTTCCTTGACGAAATAGCTATAAGACCTTTGATTAGAGATACCGGTTTAGGATATTCAAGCGTCTGCTCACCTAATAGGTCACGAAGCTCTTTTGTTGCCTCTTGATTTAGGCCAGCAGTCATTGTCGTAGTAGCATCAGTATCTTGGTTGCTTGCTTTTTTGTTGTCGATCCATGTAGAGATTGGATTTGCTTTATCTTCGTTCTCTTGACCGTTTAATCTGGTCTTAAATCTAGGCCGGGTCATTTTGCCATTTACGCTGTCATCAGGCCAAATAATATTATTGCCTTCTATTTGTCGCTGCATTGTAGATGGTTCAAACCGCCATACTCTCTCAGTAGGGGGAAAGTATGACGTTCCAATTCGGGGGTGTTTGATCGCGTAAAATTGGTTAGGACGCATCTTTCGCGTCATTCCAACTGTTAAGTCAGTGCTACGATATTTGCCAAGTTCATCTATAAATGGAAAGTCGCTTTCCAACCTCTGAAAGCCGTAAAGAGCAGCAGTGTTAATATATTTTGTGAAAGAAACTATATATTCGTGGTCAGGTGATACTGGCGTATCACGCATTCCTGTCGCCAATCGTCTTCTTCGGACAAAGGAAGATAGGTAATTTTCCTCACCAAAAATCTCATCCATTAAAAGCCTGAGACTAGCCACTTCGTTATCATCAATACTCACAAAAATCACCCCATCCTCGCGCAGCAGGTTTTTGGCGAGGAACAGGCGGGGGTACATCATCGAGAGCCATTTGGAATGGTAGCGACCGTCGCGCTCGCTGTTGGAATTGGTGGCGAAGCCGTCGCCGTCGAGCTGGCCGGAGTAGCGGAGGTAGTCTTGCAGGCCCTCGCGGAAGTTGTCGGGGTAGATGAACTCGTTGCCCGTGTTGTACGGCGGGTCGATATAGATCATCTTGATCTTGCCGTTGTACGATTTTTGCAGCAGCTTGAGCACTTCCAGGTTGTCGCCCTCGATAATGGCGTTCCCGGTCTCGTCGAAGCGGACGGACTCGCCGCGAACCGGCTGCAAAGTGCCGACGCTGAGCGCTTGCAACCCGTGGACAGCCTCCGACTTCCCCGCCCAGCTCAATCCGTACCGCTCCCGCTCAATGGGCGCCGCTTCGCCCAGCGCGGCTTTCAGCTTGCCGAAATCCAGTCTGCCCTCGTCGAAGGCCTCGGGAAACAGCGATTGCAGCATCGCCACTCGCTCCGCGTTGGGCGATTCGGACGTCAGGGGAATACGAGTGGCTTCGGGCATGCTTTAATAACTCCTGGGAATACTCCAGCATATCCGAACCGTCTATGAAAAAACAAGCGGCGCGCCCGGAACCCATCCGGCCTTTCAGGCCACCTTCCCTGTAGGGAAGGAAAAGTCTACAGCGCCGTTGTCAAACTGGCTCATACCCAGCGCCATCTTCCATTTCCTTCCCGACCGGGCCTAGAGGGAAGGAAAAGTCTACGGCGCCGTTGTCAAACCGGCTCATACCCAGCGCCATCTTCCATTTCCTTCCCGACCGGGCCTAGAGGGAAGGAAAAGTCTACGGCGCCGTTGTCAAACCGGCTCATACCCAGCGCCATCTTCCATTTCCTTCCCGACCGGGAAGGTGGCCTGAAAGGCCGGATGGGTTCCGGGCAGTCATTCGTAAGCTCCGCGCGATTATTAAATAGCTCCTCCAGCTCGGAGCTTGAAAACGGTACAATTCTATTATGCCGACCCTGAACCAACCCCAGTCTCAGGCGCAGCCGAGTCCATCCCCCAAGAAGCGCGAGCTGGTTTTAGAGCCGATTCGCGGCAAAGAGCTTGTCGAGTTGAATAAAGTGAGGGCGCTACGGAACCTTCCCCCATTGACCCCGGAGCAGACTACGCGATGATGGTTGTTTTATTGCAGAGAAGAGTGCCCGCGCTTGTTTGTTAAGCAAACGATGACGGTCACTCCGCCCCCGTACTCTCATCTTCATAATTTGTAAATCGCGCTTGAATTTGGCGGGAAATCATGACCTGCTCTGCCGCTTCGGCTACTTGCCTGAACACGACATGCTGCTGGAAATCGTCGTCATCTATCGTGCCGTTTGGATTCACAACATTCCACACTCGCATAATAGGGTCGTAGCTGGCAACATATTCTCGTGGTTCCGCTAATCCCGAGGCTGCCTGCTCAGGAGATGGGTTCCGGTGTCTTATAGTTACCTCGTATCGATCAAGAGGATACTCACCCATCTTCCCAAGCCAATGTACAGATGCGCCAATAGCTAATTTCCAGATAGCAAACGGATCATATTTTGCCGCTTCCGGAACACGCCGCAGCCACTCAACATCAAACTTAAGTTGAGCAATTTCGCGACGTAGCCCTTCTATCTCCGCTGCTAGTCGATCAAGGTTCGATTCGAATGTTGATTCCTCGCTCACAGCATATGACTCTTCGCCGAATTCATTTCGCTCAGTTCGATTTCATTGCTCAACGGCACTTTTTGTCCGTCATCGCGCAGCCCATCGAGATGGAAGTCCAGCGCGGACCGCAGCTCGCTAATTGCCGCTTCACGAGTCGCTCCGGTGGCGACGACGGTTCCGCAGATGATTTTGCCGCTGACTGAGGCGCACCAGTTGGATTTCATTTCCGCTACTTTATAGTGTAACGTCATCTTAAATCTTCAACCCCCGAATCGCGTCTTATATCGGCCAGTGTGCCGCGATCAATCTCATCACGCTCGTGACCCGCGACCGTGACGACATTAGGATTTCCAGGCAATCTGAACTGGCGGTGGCTGCCCCTTTGACGCTTCAGCTGCCAGCCCGCAGCCTCTAAAATCCTGATGACCTCTTTTACCTTCAATCCAGCGCAGTTCCATTCAACAGCTGAAGCAATTCCGCATGCTCATTATACGTTTACAACGGCGCATTTCTTATCCTTCCATCGTGCAGGCCGGCAGCCGCACGGTGACGGTCGTTCCCACGCCCACCTCGCTGGCAATTTCCAAACTGCCTCCGTGCGACTCCGCGATGGATTTGCAGATCGCCAGGCCCAGCCCGGAGCCGCCGGCCTCGCCGGATTCTATGGCGCGGGTGCGGGAATCGTCCACTCGGTAGAAGCGGTCGGTGAGGCAGGGCAGGTGCTCGGGAGCGATGCCGATGCCGGTATCGGCGACTGTGGCGATTGCCATGCGGCCATCCTCGCTCCGCGCGACCGTGACCGTAACCGTAATTTCGCCGCCTTCGGGCGTGTAGCGGGCGGCGTTTTCCAGAAGATTCAGAAACAAGCGGGTCAGCTCGGCTTCCGAGGCTTCGACGCAGACCGGCTCGTCCGGCTGCCGGAGAGTGATGCGGGCGCGGCTTCTCGGCGCGACACTGCCGACGGCGCGCTCGATAGGGTCCGCCAGCAGCAGCTCCACCCGGCGGGCGCCGCCGCCGCCGCTGCCCTGCGCTTCGCCGCCCGCGAGTCCGGCGTCGGCACGGGCGAGGTAGAGCAGGTCCTGGACGAGGTGCGCCATCGACGCGGCGGCGCTGTCGATCTCTTGAATCGCGCTCCGGTCGAGAGTAGCGTCCTCGCCCATGCTCAGCGCGAGGCTGGTCGTGCCTTGAATCACGGTGAGCGGCGTTTTCAGCTCGTGGGACGCGTCGGCGGTAAAGCGGCGCTGCTCCTGGAACGCCGCGTCCACCCGGTCGAGCAGGCCGTTGAATGTCTGCGCGAGACGAGAAAACTCGTCGCGGCCCGCCGCTGGAAGGCGCTCGGAAAGGTTCCGCGCCCCAATCGCCGCCGCCGCCCGCGTAATCTGCCCGACCCGCCCCAGCGCCCGCCCGGTAATCCACCATCCGCCCGCCCCAGCGCAAACCAGAGCCACCGGAATCAGCATCAGCAGAGCGTAATCGACGCTTTTCAGCGCGCGGTCCACTCCGCCCAGCGGATAAGCCGCCTGCGCCGCTCCGCGCCTATTCGGAGGCAGGCTTTGACTGCCCGCTTGCCCGTGATTTTGGTTTTGGGTCTGCCCCGGACTCTGCGTGGACGGCCCTGGCTCTGGCCCCGAGCCAGGACCAGGGCCAGAAACATCCGGCTCCGACAACACGCGCACCCGCTGGCCGTCTTTGGTTATAGTGGAAAACACCGTCTGCCCCGCCAGCGCACGGCGCAGGCTGGCTGGGTCGATTGGTGGAAGGCCTTCTCCGCCTGGTCCGTAGGTCTGAAGGCTGGAATTATAGCGGCGCGGCCCGTAAGGATCGGCATCCACAACGCGGCTACTTCCGCGACTCTGGCTTTGGCTTTGGCCTTGCCGGATGCCCGCGCCTCGGGAGTCGGCGTTCTCTGCCGGATGCCCCCCTGGGCTGCCGTCGCCAAATCCCTGATGATCGTTCCCGCCGAAAGACACGCCGCTATTGTTGCCGCCGTTGCCGGAAAACGGAGGAGGTCCGCCGGGGCCGCCGCCACCGCCATCATCGCCGCCGAATGGGGGAGGGCCGCTCCCGCCGCCCATATCGCCGGGAGGAGGTCCGCCAGGCCCGCCGCCGCCATCGCCGGGAGGCTGATGCGGCGCGGTCGCCCTGGCGAGCTGGTGGCGGAGATCGTTGTCCACGCCGATCATCAATGTGGCCGACGCGATATACCGCACCGCCAAGCCGAACAAGCACAAGAGCAGCAGCAGAACCGCGACGCTGCCAATCACAAGCTGGGCGCGAACGGACAGGAGAAATGGAGACGCTTTTTTCGTTTGTGAACTGTGAGGCACCGCCGCTAATCCCCCGCGCCCGGAGCGGGGACGCGCAGCGTGTAGCCCGCGCCGCGCACGGTCTGGATCAGCTTCACGGGGTAGGCGGCGTCCACTTTCTTGCGCAGCATATTGATATAGACGTCCACGGTGTTGGAGTAGGAGTCCTCGTCCATCCAGATGCGCTCTTGGATCGTCTCGCGGGTCAGCACCTGGCTTTCGTGGGCGGCGAGCGCCTCCAGCAGCTCGTACTCGCGGTGGCTGAGGCCGATCTCATGTCCGGCGCGCTCCACCCGTCGCTGGGCGGTGTCGATGGTCAAATCGGCCACTTTGATGACGCGCGTCTTGTGCACCTTGTCGCGGCGCAGCAGGGCGCGCACTCGGGCGGACAATTCAGGGAACGCGAACGGCTTGGCGAGGTAGTCGTCAGCGCCGGTATCGAGGCCGCGCACCTTGTCGTCCACCGAATCGCGCGCGGTGAGCATGAGTATAGGAATCTTGTTGCCGGACTCCCGCAGACGCTCGCACACCTGCCAGCCGTCGAGCTTGGGCAGCATCAGATCCAAGACGATCAGGTTGTAGGTCGCTTCCCGCACCATCTCCATCGCCTGCAGGCCGTCGCCCGCGAGCATGGTGGTATAGCCGTCGGCTTTGAGGCCGCGCTCGATCATGCGCGCGATTGATTCCGTATCTTCCACGATAAGAACTTTAATCATTGTAATTTATTGTCGGGTGTCTGTATTAAAGCCGGATGAAACAAGCCCCGCGATTTAATTTCTCTCGCGCTATTGCAAATATTTTCCCTATTTTCGGCTTTTCATGCCCGTTTAATCCACGTGCCCGATACTGAATTTCAGTAAGAACGCCGCCGGGACGGAAAAGCCGTGGCGGCGAAGCGAAGATCGGCTTGGAGCGAACTCTGAAATGAAACAACCACAACACACATCTCGAACCCTCACGGCGGTCGCCGGGGCCGCGCTTTTGACCCTGCTGCTGACAGCGTCGCCGACGCTCAGCCATGCGCAGGGTTTCGGGGGCCCGCCACCGCAGCAAGGGCAAGGCGGCGGCAACGGCAACGGCAACGGCATGATGCCTCCTCCCGGCGGATTCGGCGGGGGCGGCGGCATGGGCATGATGAGCCGCAAAATGACCGCGGCCAGCGCCCCGGTTTCGGACTGGGCCAGCACCCTTAAGCTGACATCCACGCAGCAGACGCAAATCGCCGCGATTCAAGCGGAGGCGCGTCCCGCTCGGCGTCAGGGCTTCGGTAGACGTAGCTCGTCTACTTCCGGCACAAGCGATACGGGCATGGGCATGGGCGGACCTGGCGGCGGCAGCGGCAGCGGTGGAGGTCCTGGCGGCCCACCTCCGCAAGGCGGCATGGGCGGCGGGCCTGGCCAGGGCGGCGGGGGCGGCATGATGGAGCAGCGCGACGCGGCGGCTTCGTCCAAGATCAGCGCGCTCCTGAGCGAGGGGCAGCGCGCCCAGCTCACCGGCGTTTTGCAGCAGATGGACGATCTGCGCGCCACGGGACTTCAGCCCCGCCTGTTTGAGAAACTCAATCTGAGCGCCGATCAGAAGGCCAAGCTCTCCAGCCTGGCCACGCAAAGCCGCGCGCAGATGAAGTCGATGATGGCGGATATGAGCAGCTCGAACGGCTCGGGCGATATTTCCAGCGGCGGCGGAAGCGGCAACATGCGAATGGCGATGGCCGGCATGCGCACCGCCCGCGCAAAAACCCGCGAAGCCGCCTACGCGATTCTTAATTCCACCCAGCTGGCCTTAGCCAAGAGCGCCGCGAGTAGCGGCAACGGCGGCGGGATGGGCGGCCCTGGCGGTCCCGGCGGGATGGGCGGCCCGCCTCCGATGCAAGGTGGTCCTGGCGGTGGAGGCTCCGGCGGCTCATTTAATTCGCAAGCCGCGCAAAGCTTTGCCGGAAATAGCGGTAGCGGTAGCGGAAGTCAAGACATGGGCGCGCCGCCGGACAACGGCGGCGGCGATGACGGCGATGCCAACACCGCTCCCCCGCCGGCTGATCCTGGGGAGTAGCCTGTGTTTCCTGCATCTGAACTCCCCTTCTGGCATAAGAAGGGGAGATAGCAAAGGTTTTGCGTAAGCCGGAGTTTGAAGGCGTACAATCCAGCTTGATAGGCAACGGACTACGTGTTTGACTTCAGCTTTTCGGATTCCGTACGAGCCGTGGCGATCCGCTGCACCGTGTCGATCCGGACAGCGGAGCAATCGATATAGTTCTGCTGTATCTCCTGCGTCGCTATAGCCATATTGCAGAAGCGCTCCAGCGACCGCAGGTACAAAGCGTGCGATTCTTTGTATCGCCGCTCGTGATAGACCTGCTGAATCAGCTCGATTTGCGCCCGGATGCGAAGGCTAGCGGATTTTTGATCGGATTCCATACCTGCCATTATTCACTTCTGAACCGCTAGCAAAACACAGTACCGTTGATTTAAGTCCTAATGTTGCCGCCAAAGTCAACGAAAATTCGGATCGACAATCCCCGCCGGTAAGATCGGCGTTCGTTGCTGCGCTTTGCTCTTACGCGGCAATGAGCTTTTACTCATCCTTAGCCACGGCGATCAGCAGGCAGACGTCGTCGCGCATTCCTTTGCCCGCGTACGCGTCCACTTTGTCGATCAAGCGGGTGCAGATCTCCTCGGCGGCTTGATCGGCATGCGCGTCGCGTCGGTCGATAGGTGCGACTGCCTCAGTCAGCAGACGGGCGACGCCCTCGATGTCAAGCAGCTCGCGCCGGTTCGGGCCGGATTCGGTGAGACCGTCGGTGAAGATCGCCAGCGTATCGCCGGGGCGAAGCTCGACCGAAGCCTCCTCGAACTCGGAATCCGGAAAAGAGCCCAAAACCGTTCCTGTCGGTAGAAGCTGCTCGATTTGCGGCTCGCCGTTTCCCGCGCGCAGCAGCAGGGGTGGCTCTTGCGCGCAGTTGACGTAACTCAGCCGACGCTGCCCGGCTTCGTAGCAGCCGACGAACAGGGTGGAGAAGCCAGTCAGCAGCTTATTCGCTTCGATAGTGCGGTTCAGCTTGGTGACCGCTTCCGCGACCGAGTCGCTGTTGTACAGGGCAAAGCGCAGCATGTTGCGGACCGCAGCCACCTGCGCGGCGGCGGCCAGCCCTTTGCCGCTCAGATCGCCGACGATTAAAGCGGTGCCGTCGTTGGCGATGGGGAATACGTCGTAGAAATCGCCACCGACCTCGGCCTCGTCCAGCGCCGCTTTGTAGTAGTTTGAGACGGCGAGTCCCGGTACCCGTTTCGGCACTTCCGGCTGCAGCGCAAGCTGAAGCTGGCTGGCGATATTTTGCTCGTGACTCAGCAGCTCATCCTGGGCCGCCTGCGTTTTGCGGCGCTCACTGATATCACGAAAATAGATCGTCAGGCCGTCCGGCATCGGGAACGCGCTGATCTCCAGCCAGACGTCGCGGACGATCGATTGAGACTCAAAGGTCACGGCTTGCCGCTCCCGCATGGCTATTTGTAGCTGGGCATAGCCGTTATTGTCCGCGGATGCTGGATAGACATTCCATAGATTTTGGCCTAAAAGCTGCTCGGCAGTGCGGCCCAGCCACAACGCGGCGCGGCTGTTGACATAGGTGAAGCGCCAATCCGAGTCCACCGAGTAAAAGGCGTCGTCGATGCTTTCCAGCACGGTGACGTTCAGCGCGTGCAGCGCTTCCAGCTCGTCTTGCGCCAGTTTTTGCTCGGTGGCGTCGCGCACCACTTTGGCGTACCCGCGCAGGAGTCCGTCATCGTCGTACAGGCTGCGCATGGTGCCGTCCGCCCAAAACAGCGTGCCGTCCTCACGCAGGTGCCAGCGGACGTTGTCCGTCGTTCCGGCCACTCGCGCCCGCTCCATCTCCCGCTCGGGAATACCTTCCGCTTGATCTTCCTTGGTGAAGATTACGGCGACGCTTTTCCCGAGCAGCTCGCTTTCCGGCCACCCGAAGATCCTCTCCGCGCCGGAGTTGATATAGGTGAAGCATCCTTTCACGTCGGTAATCAGCATCGCGTAATCGCGCGCGCCTTCCACCAGCAGGCGGTAGTGCTCCTCGCTGACGCGTATCTCCCGCTCCGCCTGATCGCGCTCCATCTCCGCTTCCTTGCGATCGGTAATATCGTGGAAATAAGTCGATAATCCATCGCGGAACGGAAAAACGTGGATTTCGTACCAACCGTCCAAAACCTCGTAATAGACCTCGAATACAGAAGGCGTGTTCTCGTCTACCGCGAGGTGGTACTCGGCAAAAACCGGTGTCTGTACTAAGCCGGGAAATAATTCCCAGATATCGCCGCCCAGCAATTCTTCTTTAGTCCGCTTCAGCATATGCTCGGCTTGCGCGTTTACGTAGGTATAGCGCCACTGCTTATCCAGAGTGCAAAAAGCGTCCGTAATGCTTCCGAGGATATTGCCGACGCGCTCGTTGGCCGCGTCGGCAATCTCGGCGTCGCGCCGCTGCCCGGTGACATCCTGTACCACGATCATCATCTCGACTGAGCGCCCCGATACATCCCGTGCCAGCGAGACACTGCCGCGCGTGTAAAGGACGGCGCCGCTTTTTTGCACATAGCGCTCGTCGATCGTGAAGCTGGGAATCTCGCCCGCCGTGAGCCGCCCTACCTGCAAATCGGCTTCGGGATGGTCTTCCGGATGAACGAGAGCGTGGAAGTCCATTCCAATCAGCTCTTCTTCGGAATATCCGGCGAGTTGGCGGAAAGCAGGATTCACTTCTATAAAGCGTCCCTCCAGGCTGATAATCGCCACGCCCATCGCGGCGCTCTCGAAGGCCGCCAGAAAGCGCCGCTCGCCGGCGGCGCGGCGCAAAGCCGCCGCCCGCGCGCTCTGCTGAATATGAAAGCGGAGCTGATAATCCTGGAAGAAAGACAGCAGCGCCGGCTCGGCGCTGAGTAGCTCGGGAAGGTTGGCCTTGACGCGCTGGTCGGCTTCGTAGGAAATTTCCGGATGCGACTCCACCCATAAGTGGCACGACTGAATATAAGCCAGGTAAGCGACAAAGTTCTGGTAAAGATCCGGCCTGAGCAGGCGCAGGAGCGCGGAGCGGGCGAGGTCCGCGCCTTCAGTCTGAAGAAACAGGTGCGTGGCGCATGTGATCAGAGCCTGCTCATAGCGGCTCCCCGGCTGCGGCGCGGCGGGGTCGGAGTCCGGCTCCGGAATCGAATCGGCCAGCGGCGACAAGCCGCCCGCGAAGCTGTCGCCATCGAAGTAGGTCGGTGATTCGAGCAAGTCCAGGATCTCGGCGGCGGTCATTCCGAGGGGGCGCAGCGACGCCGAGTGGCAGATCATGCAGTAGGGGATCAGGCAGTACCGTGACAGCAGCACGTTCAGCTTCTCTTTGAACAATGCCGACAAGGGATTGTCGAGGTAAGCCAAGAGAGTCTGCCGCCAAAGGTTCTCCAGCACTGCCGGAGAAATTAAGGCAGGCTCAAAAAACGGTGGAAAGAAGCCGAGGCGCTGCTCGATCTCCTGCTGGATTTGACTGGAGGACCGCAAATGGAAATCTATTTTCTAATTGGGCGGCAGCAGTCAACTGCTCATACAAGCGGTTGTACAAAAGAGAAAGCATCATCACTGCGTATTTCATTATACCGTGCTATAAAAATATCTCTTTTATCTTATGGTTGCAAAGTAGAGAAGAGACTCTGCTTAAGCTGCCCGGCGCTGAGTGGCCAGCAGCTCGCCATGGTTTTTCGCCAGCCAAGCGGGCGGCGGAGGCGATGCATGCTGCTCCATCACCACCACCGTGCCGGTGGGGCCGGTGAGCAGCCACACCCGGTCGGCGCTGGTCAGCATTATTTTCATGCCGAAGCCCATCGAACCCGCCGTGGTGAAGCCTTTTTCCAAGGTGGCGCTCGGCAGATTCTCCAGCGCGATGCCTCGCCCGGTATCCGCCACCCGCACCATAACCTTGTCCGCCCCGTCCCAGGTGACCGTGCCCGTGCCGCCGCCGCCGTGCACCACCGCGTTCATCGCGCACTCGCTCGCGGCGGTAATCAGATCGTCGATGCGCTCCTGCGGCAGCCCGGCCTTTTTCGACGCTTCGGCGACCATTTTTCGGAACACGCCCAGATTGTCGCGCCGCAGCGCCAGCAGTCCGACTTGATCGGCGAAGTCGCCCGGCAGATGCGCCGTACTGTCCACCAGGTTGAGCTTGCCGTCGGTGACGTTCACCAAGACATCCCGAAAAAACGACTGCCGCTGCTCGCTGATGAGAGCGATCTCGCGCAGCAAACGCAGGTTGCGCTGCTGCAGCTCCACCGCCACCAGCACCGCGCCGCCGACCAGCGTAATAAACGCCAGCTCCGTAATTTCGGCGGGGATAATACCGCCATGAGCGGCATGGCCCATCAGAAAAGCGTAAGTCGATACGAGCGACAGCGCCAAAGTAAGCGCGCCGCACCGCCATCCGCCCAGCAAGGCGGTCAGGACGACGGGAATGATAAACGCGATTCCAAAAGGGCGCAGGGTCTCGTCGTGCTGCGCGATCGCCATCGCCTGCTCGACGGCGTGCAAGGCGAGAGTGGTGAGCAGCACCAGCAGAGGGGAGGCGATGGCGCCGAGCAGCACGCGCCGCGACGACCACTGCGGAGAAAACAATTGCTTAGGTGGGTTTGCCATGAAATAAGTACGCGCAACACGCGACGGCAGGGCTATTTTACCAGCTTAAACTATTCTAAAGACGTGCGCCCTCTTACTGGTTATCGGAAGAATTTGGGTAAACGCGCAGCAGGCAAAACGGCAAGCAACTGACGCGGCTTCCCGCTGAAGCTAAAATCCCGCCAGTATTTTCGGAGACAATTCGATGACGGACACCCAAACACCAAATTTTGACAAGGCTGAAGCGCCGAGTGGCCGGCTTGATGTATCGGCCGAAAGCGCCCCCGCGTCTTACAACGGCGCGGAGCTGTCGCGGCGCGCTTTTCTGCGCACCGCCGGGACCGCCGCCCTAGCGACCGCCGCTATCGCCGGAGTCGCGGCCCACGCGAGCGCCGCGCCGTCGCCCGACCCGAACGAGGCCAAGGCGCGCCTAGATCATTCCAACAGCAACTTCGGTCCCACCAACGAGCCTATTGCTCAGGAAAATCCCGAATCGGAGGTGACCGAGCCGACCGACGCCGGCGACGTGCCCGTGTTCTGGTACTCGATGGATATCGCCAAAAAGCGCATCTCCGAGGGTGGCTGGGCGCGTCAGGTAAACGTCAAGGATTTGGAAATCTCCACTACGCTGGCGGGAGTCAACATGCGCCTGGAAGCGGGCGCGTACCGCGAGCTGCACTGGCATGCGGCGGGCGAATGGTCGATCATGCTGAACGGCAACGCCCGCCTGACCGCGATGGACAACCAGGGCAAATCCTACGTCAAGGACATCACCAAAAACGATCTGTGGTTTTTCCCGGCGGGCGTGCCGCACTCGATCCAAGGCATCGGCCCCGACGGCTGCGAGTTCCTGCTGGTCTTCGACGACGGATCCTTCTCTGAGTTCGAGACCACGCTCATCACCGACTGGCTGGCGCACACGCCGCGCGAAGTGGTCTCGAAAAATTGGGCCGGAGCTCCCGAATCCGCTCTGGAGCCGCTCCCGACGCACGAGCTCTACATCTTCCCCGGCACTCTTCCCACTCAGTCCGCCGAACAGGAAGCCCAAGCCTCGGCGGGGGCAAACGGCGTCTCGCCCGTCGCCTTCGATTTCCCGATGCACACGATGAAGCCTACGCACGAATCCGCTTCCGGCAGCGTGCGCATTGTCGATACCAAGCTGTTTCCGGTCTCCACCACGGTGACTGCAGCTTATGTGATCGTCAAGCCCGGCGGCATGCGCGAGCTGCACTGGCACCAGAACGCCGACGAGTGGCAATACTTTATCCAGGGCCAGGCGCGCCAGACCCTGTTCGACAACGGCAACAAAGCCCGCACCATGAACTTCCGCGCCAACGACGTCGGCTATATCCCGAAAACCCTGCCGCACTACATCGAAAACATCGGCACCGAAGACTTAATCTTCCTAGAGATGTTCAAAACCGACACTTACATGGACGTCAGCCTCAACAACTGGATCCGCCACACCCCCGAGCGCGTGATTCTAGACCATCTAAAGATTAGCCGGGAGACTCTGGCGACTGTTCCGGCGGAAGAATTAGTGGTCGTGCCTGGACCGAAAGTATCATAAACCATGGACGAAAAATACTATTCCGACCCAGCCCTACGTCAGCGGCTGAAAGACGAGATTCAAGCCGGGGACAAAGGCGGGCATCCCGGCCAGTGGAGCGCGCGGAAATCACAGCTCCTGGCGCACGAGTACGAGAAAGCGGGCGGCCAGTACCTCGGGCCGAAGTCCGAGGACGCCAAGCATCTCGACGAATGGACCAAAGAGGACTGGCACACCAAAGACGGCGAAAAAGCGCAGAAAGCCGACGGCAGCACGGCCCGCTATCTGCCCGACGAAGCCTGGGATAAGCTTACTCCCGCGCAGCAAAAAGCCACCGACGACAAAAAGCGCGCCCACTCCAAGCAGGGCGAGCAGTACGTCGAAAATACCGAAGCGGCGAAGCACGCGCGCAGCGAGGCGACGGAAAAAAAGTAGTCCAATTATCCCGCAGGCCGTAATGCGAAAGACTCCCGCTCTTTTACTGAGCCAGGAGTCTTTCGCATTTACATCGCCTAAAGCAGGGTTCGCAAAGCTACCGAATAGCGGTCGGCTGCCAGGTGGTGTCGGGCACCTGCGTGCTGATGCCGCCGTACTGCGTCACGGTGGTGCCATTCAGCAGCCAGCGTGACTCGATCCCTGAGTTCGCGTTCCACCAGATCAGGTCAGGATGACCATCACCGTTGGTGTCCTCGCTGCCTTGCAGATGCCAGGTGGTGTCGTTTACCTGAGCGAAGTCGGCGTTGTAGCTCAGTACCTGCTGAGCGCCTAAGTTGCAGCCCCACCACGACACCTCGCCCGTCTGGCTGTTCCAGAACAGAAGGTCGGAGTGGCCGTCGCCATCGAGGTCCGGCGCGCCCACGCACTGCCAGCCGCTGCCCGCGCCCACCGAGCCGAGCGTGCCGCCGT
>CAXSEA010000016.1:0-9703 GCA_964235675.1 uncultured Armatimonadales bacterium
CATTGCAGCACGACCACTAAAATCGCTATCGCCATTGCGGTCAGCACTAATCTCGTTATCGCAGCGAAACACTGCTTGCTAATTAGAGGTGACCACACTTCTGCCGTCCGTTCCGGGCAAAGCCTGTAGCGATGTTTCCTGGAGAACAGGAGCGGGAGCCGCTTCGCCCGAAGCGCGCGCCGAAAGATCGGAGACGATAAACGCCGCGCGGGCGTGGTCTTCCGACGGCTGGTCCGAAACCATCCGGGCGTGCGACTCCACCAAGGCGTTGATCGACAAGTCGGCTACGGCAACTCGGGGTAAGTGGTAAATCGGCGCGGGCACAGCCGTTATGGTTCTGTCCGCCAGTGTTTTGCGCGAGTGCGTTGCGCCGTAGTAAAGATTTATCGGAGCGGCGATGAGCAGCATCGCTCCAGCGAAAATCGCGGCAGCGCCAAACGTCGCTTTAGCGCGGCTGGAGAAACAAGCAGGCGTTGTTGCGGGCACGCGGTTAGCACGCGGCTCCTGACGCACTGAGCGGTAGAGTTTCGGCCAGTAGCCTTCGGCAGCCGGAGCGGGAGCGTTTTGGACACTTCGAAGAGCGCTTTTGACTCGACCGAGGTCGCGCAGCGCTGCAGTGCATTCTGGGCAGTGCGACGCATGCGCGCTGATCGTGCGGAGCGCGCGGCCTTCCAGCATGCCGTCGGCGTACGCCGACAGCTCTTCCGAATCGGCGATTCGACAGCTCTGCGGAATATAAGAGTCACGCTCTGATTTTTGGTTGCGATTCAACAAAAACACTTGATTCGTCTTACCTGCGGTATCCTACTCGCTTTGATCGGGCTTCCGTTCCCCAAGGCTGATCTACTTGTAGCCCGTAATGAGCAGATGCTGGCGCATCTGCGCTCGGGCGCGGTGCAGCCGGGAGCGCACTGTTCCGATAGGGCATTCGAGAATGCCCGCGACTTCCTCGTAGGAGAGGTCTTCTATGTCCGATAAAATAATAACCATCCTGTAGTCGGGCGTTAGATTCTCCAGCCCTTCCTGAATGCGATGGTCCAGCGTCATGCGGTCCAGACGGTGAGCGGGGTCGCTGATCGGGTCCGCCAGCTGCCGCTCGAAATTGTAAGCGCCGCTGGAACTGGTCGTCTCACCGCAAACCGGCTCGTCCAGCGACAGGGTTTTCGTCCGCTTCGCGCTCCGCTTGCGGTCGATAAACGTCCGCGACATGATACGGTAAAGCCACTTATCGAAGTAAGTGCCTTTTTGGAAGTGCTGAAAGGCGCGATACGCTTCGATGATGGCATCTTGAAGCAGGTCGTTGGCTTCCTCGTACTCGCCCGTCATGCGATAGGCGACACGGTAAAGCCGCTCCTGGTGCTTGCGGACAAGCTGCTCGAAGAGAATGGAGTCGTCTTCAGTGGGCAGCGCTCGCGAACGCGGCTTCAGCAGTTGCAAAGCGGAGGCAAGGCCTGTTGATGTTGCATTCATTGATAGTGCGCAAGCGAACGGGGCACGGAGAAGAGTTCCAATGGCAAACTCTCAGATCAAATTTTCCGAGTCAATCGGCAGCGGCGCTCAACGGCGGCGACCTGCCGACCGACACGGAATCGAGCTTCTGGAAAGCTGCTAAGGCTCTTAGCTTAAGGTAATGGTTTCGATCTTGTCGCCCTTGCGAAGCTGCTGGACGACGTCAAGACCGCTGGTCACCTGGCCGAAAACCGCATAGTTGTTGTCGAGAAACGCCGCCGGGGCGAGCGTGATGTAAAACTGCGACGAAGCGCTATTCGGCTCCGAGGAGCGCGCCATGGCGAGGACGCCGGCTTTGTCGTGCTTCAAGCCGTTGTTGACTTCCAGCTTGATGCGCCGCTCGCTCTTTTCGCCTTCGGGAATATAGCCGCCCGAGCCGGTGCCCTGGGGATCGCCGCCCTGAATCACGAAGCCGGGCTCGTACCGGTGGAAGGTCAGGCCGTTATAAAAGCCTTTGCCGACCAGATCGGCAAAGTTGCCCGCGGTGATCGGAGCGATGTCCATCTCCAGGTCCGCCGTAATCACGCCTTTGTTGGTGGTAATAGTTACTGTCTTGTTAGCCATGGTTGTCTCCTGATATTGCAACGCGCCGCAACGGCGCGGCGATTTTGCCGCTCGAGATCGAGCGTCCGCGTTGTCGCGATAGGTTACCTGAAATCGGAGCGGATGAGGTTCGGGGAAACCGGGTTATCGGCTGGGAATGGACGCGTCCGACGCCGGACGCATCAGGCGGTGAACCTCGCTGAGGGTCAAGTGACGCCAGCCGCCGGAGGGGATGGCGCCGGTCGTGACGAACCCGATGCGGTTTCTGACCAGCCGCGCGATAGGATGGCCGATGGCCGAGCACATGCGGCGCACGACCCGGTTGCGTCCCGAGTGCAGCACCAGTTCGATATCCGCCGTTTCGGTCTGAGGAAATACGCCGACAAGCCGGGCGCGGTCCGCCGCCGCCCAGGTGCCGTCGTCGAGGCGGACGCCGTCGGTCAGTTGACTGATCGCGCCGGCATCGGGAGTGCCGCGCACGGTGGCAAGATACTGCTTCTCGATCTCGAATTTGGGATGCGTGAGATGGTGCAGAAAATCACCGTCATCGGTGAGGAAGAGCAAGCCTTCCGTCTCGATGTCCAAACGGCCCACCGGCCTGAGCAACGGTCGCCCAGGCAGCATAATCAGGTCGGTGACGAACTTCTGGGCATGGGGATCGGCCAGCGTGGACGCGTAGCCGCGCGGCTTGTTGAGAGCGATGTAGACGCGCTTGGCGGCGACGCGCGGAATCGTCCGGCCGTTCAGCTCGATGCGCTGCTTATCGGCGTCGGCGGTGGTGCCAAGCTCGGTGATGATCTGGCCGTCCACGCTGACGCGCCCCTCGCGGATGAACTCCTCGCATTTACGACGCGAGCCGAGCCCGGCGGCGGCCATGATTTTTTGTAGACGCTCTGGCATAAATTTTCAGGGTGGCGAACGCCATGAATGAAATCGCGGCGAGCGAGACGAGCACTGTTCCCGCTATTTTACCCAATATGCGCACGCCCTTGCCGATGCCGCCGAAATTGGTTGCCAACGGCGTCGCGGCCGACATGTTGCGCGTCGCCACGGCGTCCGTATCGCCGACTGGCTTGCCGTCGGCCAGAAGCGTCACGGTGCCGACCACGTCTCCGGCGCGAACCGGCATGCGAATCTGCGACGGCTGAAGCGGAGTGACCTGAGTGGTGTAGACCACTTTCGGCGCTTCGGCGGGAGCAGGCGAGGCCACGATATCGTCCAAGTCGCGCAGCGTGCTGACCGGCACGCGCATGCCGCCGTTCGGCAGAGCGAGATCGCCTTCGGGGGTTCCAGCGGCGGCCACCAGACGCTGCTGGAAGTGCTCGAATCCGTAGGAAAGCATGCCCATAACGTCCTCGCGGCATTTCGACGAGTCCAGCGCCACGGCGATCAATCGCCACCCACCCCGCGTCGCGGAGCCGACGAAGCAGTGGCCTGCCTGCGAGATGTAGCCTGTCTTGATACCGTCCGCGCCGGGGAAAATCTTCAGATACGATGCCGCCGTGTTGGTGACGAGAGTATCCTGCTGGTCGATCGAGCGGTGCAGCCGGTAGGACTGGGTTTTCACGATATCGTCGAACACCGGCAGGTTCAAAACCGCGTAGCGGGCCATTCGCGCCATGTCATGCGCGGTGGAGTAGTGGCCGGGATTGTACAAGCCGTTCGGCGTGACGAAATGAGTGCCGGTGCAGCCTTCCAGCGCGGCCTGCTGGTTCATCATGTCCACGAACTTCGGTACCGATCCCGCCAGATAAGTCCCTCCCGCAATCGGCGTGTCGTTGGCCGAGCGAAGCAGCATCGCGTAAAGCAGGTCTTCCAGACTCAGCCGCTCGCCCGGCCTTAAGTGCAGGCTGCTTTCGGGCACGCCTTTTACCTCGGGCGGCGCGGTGACGATATCGCTCAGCTTGCCGTGGCGCAGCAAGACGGTGGCCGCCATGATTTTGGTCAGGCTCGCCGGCTCGCGGTGCACCTCCGCGCCGACTTGGTACAGCACCTTGCCGTTGTTGGCGTCGATCAAAACGGCGTACTGGCTGCGCGGATGCGGGAAAGTGCCGACGAGATACGGCTGGAGCGCTTTCGCCGCCGCCGCCGGAGTGACTGCGCCTTCCAGGTCGGGAGCGGGACGCGCGTGATGCCTTGCCTGAGCGCCGAGCGGATGAGAAAAGAGGAGAGCGGAGGCTACAACTGCCATCCCTGCAAAATGTCGCTTTTGCTTCATGCACCAACCTTATGAATTCACTGGACGAGGGTTGCGATTGCAACGATGAGGATGCTTGGATTGTACAGTAGAATCGCGCGGATCTCCCATGATTTGTGCTTGGACGCTCGCCCGACGCTTCGAGGTATACTCCGTCAGTTTTTTGCCGTGCGCTTTCCATATAATTTGGGAACAAAATCGGTGTCGCTCGGCGGTAATAGGGAGTGCGGATGCAAACAATCGAAGGATATCTCAAAGGCGACGCCTCGGTGCGCGTCGCTATCGTGCTGAGCCGTTTCAACGACGCCATCGGCAACAACCTGCTGGCCGGCGCGCGCGACGCGCTGCTGCGGCACGGCGTCGCCGAGGACAATATCACGCTGGTGAAAGTGCCGGGCGCTTTCGAGATTCCGCTGGCGGCGCAGAAGCTGGCCGCGTCGAAAAAGTACGACGGAATTATTTGTCTTGGCGCGGTGATTCGCGGCGCGACCGGGCACTACGAGCTTGTGGCCGGGCAAACGGCGGCTGGGATCGCGGCGGCGTCGCTGCAATCGGGCGTTCCCGTCGCTTTCGGCGTTCTGACCACCGAGACGATTGAGCAGGCTGTCGAGCGGGCCGGAACGAAGGCCGGCAACAAAGGCAGCGACGCCGCGATGGCGACTTTAGAAATGATCGATCTCTTGAAACAAATTTAAGACGAGCTTCGTCTTAACGGCATCTTTACAACGCTCTTCAACTGAACAACGCGAAAACCACGTCCGCTGAATGGATGCGGACAGCTTTCGCGGAGGGGGAAATTTGCAGATGGCTCGACGAGTCGGAATGAACATAGCAGTATTTGGCCTAGGCTTCGCCGCGTGCGCCGTCACGCTCCACGCACTGTACGGCGCGCCGTTTCCAGGTCAGCCGGAAACAAACAACAAGTTCGTCTTAGCTGCCTTGCAGCGGCCTGTCGCGGAACCGCCGCGCAACCCCGATGCGATTACGCTTGCCGCGCGCGCGGTTACCCCGGCGGTCGTTACCATCGACACCACCACCAAACCGATCCAGGTGAATAACCCGATGATGGGCGATCCCTTCTTTCGGCAGTTCTTCGGCGGTGGCGGCGGCATGCAGCCGCAAACCAGGCAGGAGGAAGGCATCGGGTCGGGCATCATGATTAGCCCGGACGGCTATATCCTGACCAACGACCACGTTATCGACAACGCCGCCACGATCAAAGTCACGTTGAGCGACGGCAAGGCTTACCGGGGGAGACTGGTCGGCACCGACCGCACCAGCGATATCGCGGTGATTAAGCTCGCCGACGTTCCCAGCACGCAGATGCCCCTGCCCTACGCGCAGCTTGGCGATTCCAAGGATCTGGAAGTCGGCGAGCCGGTGATTGCGGTCGGCGACCCGCTTGATGTCGGCACTACCGTCACGTCCGGCATTATCAGCGCGCTTGGCCACCGCAACCAGGGCGCGGCGACTGGAGTCGGCTCCGGACGCACCCTCGCCAGCGACATTATCCAGACCGACGCCGCCATCAACCCCGGTAACTCGGGCGGCGCTCTGGCCGATCTGTCCGGTAAAGTGATCGCCATCAACGAAGCAATCGCTTCGTCGAACGGCGGGTTTAGCGGCATCGGCTTCGCGATTCCGATCGACACTGCCCGCACCATCGCGGAGCAGCTGATTCAAACCGGCGAAGTGGTTCGCCCTTATGTGGGTATCGGTTATATGCCGCTGAAGGGTGTCGATGTCCAGTCGCGCCAGCAGCTCGGCATCACCGATACTGGTGACAACGGCGCAATCGTCGTGAACGTCTATCCGAACTCGCCTGCTGCAGACGCCGGTCTGCAGCAGTACGATATCATCACCCAAGCCAACCGACAGCCGATCACTTCGGATTCAGGCAGCTTGCAGGCCGTCATCAACAAGCTCAAGCCCGGCGACCGGTTGGTGCTGCTGGTCAGCCGTGGCGGACAGCAGAAGCTGATTTCAGTGACTGTCAAGCAGATGCCGAAGAACTTCGGCGCCGATCAAAGCGGCCAGCAGGGGCAAGACCCATCCCAAGGCCAGGGAAGCGATCAAGGCCAGGGTGGCGATCCAGGCCAAGGTCAAGGCAACGGCGACGATCAAGACCAAGGCAGCGGCGGCGGATTCTAAATTCCGCGCCCACTGACGATACACCACAGCGTCCCTGGCTTACTGGCCGGGGACGCTGTTTCATTTTTGCGTGTTCCGCTTGAAGCCGAGTAAAATAACTTAAGCAGCCTCGCGGCTCCAAAACGCTCATCATGATTACCACGCAAGAAGAAGAATCGCTCAAATACTATCCCGCGCTGATGCGTCTGGTGCATCAGCTCTCGTTATCCGCCGTTCAAGTGGCGGAGTGGCGCGAATACCTGAAGCAGTTGCTGGCCGTTCTCACCGACGAGCTGTCCGCCGGGCGGGGCTTTTTGGCATTGGTGAATGAAGACAGCGGCGAACTCAGCATCCATGCGGTCGCAGGCGACGGCTGGACCGAGAACCGCCGCAAGGAGCGGTTGCAAATCGCGGCGCGCCGCTCGGAAGGCCGGGGATGGAAACGCGCCGAAGCGCCGGCTAGCGAGCGGGGCACCGGCATTACTTTCCGCGCGGCGACAACCGGGCAGACCTACGTCACCGGCAATGTCGCGCAGGACCCGTACCATTCGGGCTTCTTCGAGGATGTGGTCAGCGAGGTGGTCGTCCCGATCCGCGACGGCAGCGGCATTATTCTGGGCATTATCAACTTGCAGTCTGTACAGCCGGATTATTTTACGTCCAGCCGGGTGCTCTGCGTCGAGACCGTCGCCAACCTCGCCGCGACCCGCATCGTCATGGCGCGCTACCAGGCTCGCCAGGAGGCCTTGGTCGAGTTCGGACGCGATCTCTACGCGCTCACCGATACGCCGTCATTGCTGCGCCGGGCGGTCGATATCGCCGCCGATCTTCTGCGCTACGAGGACTGCTCTCTGTTCATGCTGGACCGGGAGCGCAACGAGCTTGTTTTGCAGGCGACGCGTGGCCCGCTGGCCGACAAAATCGGCGTCGCGGCGTATCCTATCGGTGAGGGCTTGACCGGATGGGTCGCCAAGCACGGAGCGTCGATTCGCACCAATAACGTCAGCGGCGATCCGCGCTGGCAGGGACGCTACGAGGAGATGCCCGCCGAGGAGACCGGCGCGTATCTAGCCGTGCCGGTGTACGGGCGCGGCAACATTATCGGCGTTCTGCGTGTTCTGCGCCGACGCTCTCATGCGCCGTGGTTCCGCAGCGATTTCAACGAAGACGATGAGAACGTTCTATGGACGCTCGCCTCGCAGCTTGGCAGCGCTCTGGACAATATTCGCATGCTCGACCGGTTGATGAATACCGAGCGGATGGCGGCCTGGGGCGAGATGTCGGCGCGCGCGGCGCATATGATCGGCAACCGCACTTTCGCGATCAAAGGCGATCTGAACGAGCTGGAGTACCTTCTTGGCCAGCCCGTCGACGATCATATGTCGCTGCAGTCGCTCGCGGATTCGATGAAAACGGGAATCTCGCGCCTGGAAGAGATACTGCAGGAGTTCCGCGACTTTGTTCGGGCCACGCAAATTAACTTGAGCGACGGCAACATCAACGAGATCGTGCGCCAGTGCCTAGAGGAAACGTTCCCGAAACGCTCCTGTGTCACCCTCCACGCCGAGTACGCCACCGACCTGCCGCCGGTGCAAGCCGATTCGCCGCGATTAAAGCGGGCGATCTCGGAGCTAATCGAAAACGGCATCTCGTTCATGCCCGAAGGCGGCACTCTGCTGGTGTGCACCCGCAAAATCGACGGTGAGTCCGCGCAGCAGCTGTGCGGCGTATCCCGCTCGCGCGATTATGTCTGCGTGGATATCTCCGACAGCGGCCCCGGCGTGCCGGACAATCAGAAGGTCAAAATATTCACGCCGTTTTACACCACCCGCGCGAAGGGCATGGGGCTGGGCTTATCCATTGTCAAGGGTATCATCGATGCCCATCACGGCTGCATCGTGGAAACCGGCCAGCCGCAGCACGGCGCCCGGTTCCAGATCGTCCTGCCGCTGAAGAATACGTCCGCGCCAGCATTTTCCGCGTCGAATTGACAATGCCGCGCCGAGCGAAACGATTGATTAAACCGCGCGAGCGACGCCGCTCCAGCAACGAAAGCAACCGATGACTTTTCTCGATAAACTCAGATCGAACGCGCCGACACTGTCGTGCGAGTTTTTTCCGCCAAAAAACTCCGGCGAGTGGAGCACGCTCTACCAGACTATGGGCCGCATGGCGCGTCTGCAGCCGGATTTCGTCTCCGTGACCTACGGCGCGGGCGGCTCCACACGCGAAAAGACCGTCGATCTGGTGCACCGCATCGAGAAAGAATTGGGTATCGAGGCGGTGGCGCACCTCACCTGCGTCGGCCACTCCGAAGCCGAGCTGACTAAAATACTCGGTTCGCTCAAGCGCAACGGCGTGCACTCCATCATGGCGCTTCGCGGCGACGCGCCCAAGGGAGCGGAGCGCTTCGAGGCGCATCCGGAAGGCTATCACCACGCCTCGGACTTAATCGAGCTCGCGCGCCCAGACTCTTCGCTCGCCATCGGCTGCGCCTATTATCCGGAGAAGCACCTCGAAGCTGATTCGCTGGAGTCGGACATCCGCTACTTGAAAGTAAAGCAGGACGCCGGCGCGGACTTCGCCGTCTCGCAAATCTTCTTCGACAATGACAGCTTTTATAACTATAGGGACTTAGCCGCGCGGAGCGGAGTCACGCTGCCGCTGATCGCCGGAATTCTTCCCGCGACCTCGCGCGGCCAGGTGGAGCGAATCGTCGGAATGTCCGGCGCGAAAGTCCCGGTGAAGCTGCAAGACGTCCTTCGCGCCGCCGGCCCGGAGGATAGCTTAAAGGAGCAGGGCATCGAGTTCGCGATTCAGCAGTCGATTGACTTATTGGAAAACGGCGTCTCCGGGATACATCTCTACACGTTCAATTTGAGCAACTCGTCCGTAAAAATATTTGACGCACTGCGCAAGCGCGGCTATTTCCCTCTCGCCGCGCCGGAAGCTGCCGCCCAGGCCGCATAGTGGATTAATCTTTGTCCGGATGCAGCTCGATGCCATGCTTTTTCGCGGCGGCTTCGATCCGGTGCTTAATTGCGGCCACGTCGTCGGCGCTATACTTCGCGGCGTCGTTCTTGTGGTGAATATAGCTCCAAGCGGCCCGGATATGCGCGTCGGTGTCGATCGGGTATTTGTTGTTAGTCGTGTCGGCAAACTGCACGTCGCCGTACTCATGCTCGCCCCGCTCCGGATTGACGTCATCTCGCTTGTGTATCTTCGCGTCCGACATGGTTTCGACTCCTTGTACGACTTGCCGGTAAAAAGCCGGCGTTCAGCTCTGCCGCTTATGGGTAAAAACAGCGCGTGACAACGACGAAC
>CAXSEA010000016.1:9803-26650 GCA_964235675.1 uncultured Armatimonadales bacterium
GCCGGCGTTCAGCTCTGCCGCTTATGGGTAAAAACAGCGCGTGACAACGACGAACACCCTGGCCCACCCCGCTCTCGCCCACGCCGGCGAGCTGCCCCTCTCACCGGAGAAAGACCCGCGCCTCGCCGCGAAAGCGGCAAAACTGCGCTATGTCTCCGACAATAAGCCTGGTATAACCCGCGCGGGCGACGTTAAAACCGGCTTTCGCTACTACGCCCCAGGCAGCGGCGCGGAGATCACCGACGAAGCCGATTTGCAGCGCATCCGTTCTCTGGCGATTCCTCCCGCGTATACCGACGTCTGGATCTGCCCTCTCGACAACGGGCATCTCCAGGCCACCGGACGCGACGAGCGCGGCAGGAAGCAGTACCGCTACCATCCCCGCTGGCGCAGCGTGCGCGACGAGACTAAGTATACGCGCATGATCGCTTTCGGCGAGGCCTTGCCGCGCATCCGGGCGCATGTCCACCACGACCTCAGCCGCAACGGACTGCCGCGCGAGAAAGTGCTGGCCACGCTGGTGCGGCTCCTGGAATCGACTCTCATCCGAGTAGGCAATGAGGAATACGCGAAAACAAACGATTCATTCGGCTTGACCACCATGCAGATGCGCCACGTGGACGTGAACGGCTCCAAGCTCCATTTTTCGTTTAAGGGCAAAAGCAACAAGTACCACGAGATCGACCTGCGCGACCGCAACCTGGCGAAAATAGTCGAGCGGTGCAAAGATTTGCCCGGCAACGAGGTCTTCGAGTATCTAGACGAGCACGGCCAAGCGCACCCGATTCACTCCGAAGATGTCAACGGCTACATCCACGAAATCTCGGGCGAGGAGTTCACGGCTAAGGATTTTCGCACATGGGCAGGCACCATCTTAGCGTGTATGTCATTGTGCGCCTGCGACGATTGCGACGAAGTGAAGCAGATCAAGCACAACATCGTGGAAGCGGTTAAGCAGGCGTCGGAGCATCTCGGCAACACCCCGGCGGTATGCCGCAAATCGTACATCCATCCCGAGGTTCTCGCGGCCTACGAAGAAGGTAAGTTGCGAGACCTTGTCGGCGAGTTTACCACTGGCGCGTCCACCGGCGACGAGCACGGCCTGAAACCGGATGAGGCCGCCGTGCTGGCGTTCTTAAAAGCGCGTCTAGCTCACTGAGTTATCTTTTGGAGACACGGAAACGCCGCAATCCATCACAACGGATTGCGGCAATTCTGTGTCTTTTGGCTTGCCCTACCCCGCCGGCTTGCTCAACTGCGCTTGAATCGCGGAGGTGACATCCGGCAAGAGCGGGTCGTGTCCGGCTGGGAAGCGGTTCACGACATGGCCGTTGCGGTCGATTAGGAACTTGGCGAAGTTCCATTCAATCGGCGCGGCGAACTTCGGGTCTGATGACGGGCTGGTCAGGTACGCGTACAGCGGGGCCTGGTCCGCGCCGGCGACGCTAATTTTACTGAACAAATCAAACGTCGTGTGATATTTTGAAGTGCAGAACTGCTTGATCTGCGTGTTGTTTCCCGGCTCCTGCGAGGCGAAGTTGTTGGCTGGAAACGCGAGGATGCGCAGACCCTGGCCTTTATACTTCTGATACAGCGCTTCCAGCGACGCGTACTGCGGCGTGTTGCCGCAAAGCGACGCCGTGTTGACGATAATCAGCACGTCGCCTTTGTAGCGCGATAGCGGCACCTTTTGGCCGGAATTGTCCAGCGGGGCGAAATCATAGACTGATTTAGCGACCACCGTGGCTGCCTCGGCACTTCCAGGCTGGGACTGGACCGGGTGTGAAGGCATAGCTGGCGCGCTTATCGCGCAAACGCTTGCCGCAGCCGCCAGCACGCAGAAGGCGCGGCGCAGGGAGTTGCTTCGGCAGCTCCGGTTCTGAAATGATAGCATGTTTCTTGTTCCTTAAATGATCCACAATTCCGCCGTATCGGCAAAAGCGCAATCTGGAGAATTATAGCGCAATTCCATGCATTGTGGAGAGTGTTACATCTGGTGCAGCCGGGTAAGACTCTGCAATGCAGCCGGAATGCGCCGGCGCTTTCCATAACAGAATAGTGGCTTTGTAAAGGAGCAACTCATGGCACGCGGCGACAAGTCGGCTTACACGGACAAGCAGAAGCGTCAGGGCGAGCACATCGAGTCCGGCTACGAGCATCGTGGCCGCTCTCACGACGAGGCTGAGAGAATAGCGTGGTCGACGGTCAACAAGGATTCGGGAGGCGGAAAACTGTCGGGGTCTGGACGCGCTCACCACAGCGACGATGACGGCGCTTTAGCGGGAGTGGTCAGGTCGCGCGAGGAACGCAGCGAAGCGGCAAAGCGCGGCTGGGCCACACGGCGGAGCAAGGATGCATATGCTTAATTCACCCACAACGAAGTCGGCTACACACTTTTCTTAAACTCGGCGCGTATCGACAGTGTCTTGTCGATACGCGCTTTTTTATCGAAATGGAACCGGCAGTGGCTCTCCTGCGGTGTTCCAATCGAGTCGGCTGATATATGGGCTTCGCACTGTCCTATCTGCGTTCCAGGCATGGTAAACGATATACGTGTTCCCGTCCGGCCCGACGACGACGGAGTTGTGGCCCGGACCCAAAATGCGGCCCGGCACCGTATGGGTAATCCGCGCTTCCACGGAATCGCCGGATGTGTCTTGATACGGGCCGACGATGCTCGACGATACTGCCCAATCCACGCCGTACTGCGGCGAATCCCACCGCCCGCCGCTGTAAAAGCAGGTGTAGCGGTTATCGCGCAGCCAGACGCACGGCCCTTCGAGCGTATGCCAGTCGTAGTGAGAGCCGTACATCGCTCGGTTTTGCTGGAACCGCTGCCAATCATGGCGCGCGCGCATGACAGTCTGCTCGCGCCCCGCCAGTTGCGTCATGCTCGTGAGAGTATCCATCGCCAACGCCGTTCCCGGACGCGCGCCGTTTTCCTCATCGAGAAAATCACGCGCGTAGAACAGATACCACTGCCCGTCCTTATCTCGGAACGGACTTGGATCGATGGCAAACGGCGTCGCCCGCAAATCCGTCAAGGCGACGCCGTTGTCCAAGTAGGGCCCATCCGGCTGGCTTGCGGTCGCGACACGAAGCTGATGCCTCGTGTCTTCAATTCCGACCGAATAATACAGGTAGTAAGTGCCGTCCCGCTCGGCCACTTCCGGAGCCCAATAAGTGTTGCCCAACGCGGGATCAGGCTGGTCGAGAATATGCCCTGCATAATGCCAGGCAACGAAATCGTCCGAGATCAGCAACGGAAAGCAGCGGCCCTCGATCACCGGCGAATCAGGAGCAGCCGTCCCGATCATGTAATACTTGCCGGCGGCCCGCCAGGCAAACGGGTCGGCCAGGTAGCCGTCGTAGACCGGCTTGTTCATCGGAATTTCCATAGACTACATTTCAAAGAAGCGTCAGTTGCCCTGTAATCTTTGTACCAGACAAAGAGGCTATCAGCAACCATATCGACGCCTCCGGTGGAGATATCCGTCGATCTGGAACGGATGCAGCTATGCCCGACGAGAAATCGGCGCGATATTGGGTACAAGCCAACTATCCCGTCCCGGCTAAACTCAAAATTGCGACGTACCAGCGCTCAAACAACTGAATACGACAGCTCACCGCAAAACGCGCTGGATCTTTTGGAGCCGTTGCCGAACGCCGTTTTCCTGGAGCCGAACACGCTGCCGGCACTCGGCCCTGCGGAAAAATCGCTGCTCGCCGGCACGCTGCTTTGCGACGAGTACAAATGCCCCATCCCCTATTTCCACGAGCTTGACCCTTTGAGCGAGCTGATTTCGTCGCTGCTGTCGCACCGCACGCGCAACGCCGACTCGGGACGCGCCTTCAAAACTCTGCGGGCGCGTTTCCCGGACTGGACCGAAGTCGCGGACGTTCCCGTCGAAGAGATCGAGGAAGCGATATCGGCCTGTACCTGGCCGGAGCAAAAAGCGCCGCGTCTCCAATCCGTCCTGCGCGAAATCGCGGAGCGCCGAGGCGGCGACCTGTCGCTCGAATTTTTGAAAGATATGTCCGTCGCCGATGCTCGCGTCTGGCTCGAAGCGCTGCCCGGCGTCGGCCCGAAAACCAGCGCGGCCACGCTGCTGTTCAGCCGGCTCCGGATAGCGGCTCTTCCGGTCGACAGTCACCATCACCGTGTCGCATCGCGCATCGGCTTGATCCCGCCGACCATGCCGGTCGGGCCATCCCATGCGGCGCTTGAAGCGTTGATTCCGAAGGACTGGGACGCTCAGCAGGTCTACGATCTGCATGAGGTATTCATGCTGCATGGTCAGCGCTGCTGCTTCTTTCGCGGCCCCGCCTGCCAAAGGTGCCCGATAATTGCGCTCTGCCCCTACGGCCAAGTCCGCATTGCCGCCAAGCCCGACACGGGGTAACGCCGCGCCCACATAGCGACGGCGTGATTTACGTGTGTCACAATTATTGTCGAGCGACCGGAGACAGCGCGTTCGCCACGACATATGATACAGATCGAGCATATCTCCAAAGGCTATCCAGAAAGCCGCACTGAATCACCGGCGCTGAAGGATACGTCCTTAACAGTACCTAGCGGCAAAACCACGGTTTTGCTGGGCGCAAGCGGCTGTGGAAAATCCACTCTGCTGCGCATTGTGCTCGGGCTTCTGACGCCCGACACGGGGCGCGTCCTGATCGATGGCAAACAGATGAGCCCCGCGTCCGCTCAGGGATTGCGGCACAAAATCGGGTACGTCATACAAGACGGCGGCTTGTTCCCGCACCTCACGATCAAAGCCAACGTCCAGCTCGCCGGAAGATATCTCAAAGTGCCCACCAGCGATCTGGCTAGCCGCACCCGCGAGCTATGCCAGCTGACCCGCATCGACGAATCGCTGCTGGAGCGCTACCCTGCCGACCTTTCCGGCGGCCAGCGCCAAAGAATAGGCATCGTCCGCGCGTTGATGCTCGATCCTCCCACGCTGCTCATGGACGAGCCGCTGGGCGCGCTCGATCCCATCACCCGCGCGGAACTGCAGGACGAGCTCAAGTCCATATTCCGTCAGTTCAACAAAACGGTCGTGCTCGTCACGCACGACCTGAACGAAGCCGCGTACCTGGGGGATTCGATCTCGCTCATGCGCGAAGGCGCAATAATCCAATCCGGCGCGATGCGCGATCTCGCCGACTACCCCGCCGATGAGTATGTCACCCGCTTTTTGCAAGCTCAAGAGCGCAAGGCTGTTCCCGGTGCCGCCGATGCTTCCGAGCAGAAAGCAGGCGCGAATTGACCACCAATGGGCGCTATTTGCCTCAAATGCTTTTGCTCTGCGTTGCAGCGGCGTGTATGGCGTTCGCGCCGGGCTGCGGCACGCGTAGGTCGTCTACCGAGCCGCCCCTGGTCGTCGGCTCGAAACGGTTTACCGAATCGTACATCCTCGGCGAAATCCTGCGGCAGTCCGCCACGAAGGCCAGCGGCGCGCCTGCGGTTCATAAGCGGGGCTTGGGCAACACCGGCATTGTCACGCAAGCACTGGAGGCGGGCGACATCGACGTCTACGCCGAATATACGGGCACGATCCGCTCCGATATCCTGAAGCTGAACCCAAAAGGCGCGCAGGACATGGCGACGCTGAACCGGGGACTAGCGCCGCTTCATTTGAAAGCCGGAGTGCCGCTCGGCTTCAACGACTCCTACGCTCTGGCGATGCGCGCGGATGAAGCCGCCAAGCTCGGTATCACGTCGATTTCCGACCTCGCCAAGCATACCGATTTGCGTCTGGGGCTCTCCTCGGAGTTCCTAAAACGCGCCGACGGTTGGCCAGGCCTGCGCGCCGCTTACGATTTGCCGTTTACCGAACCACGCGGACTCGACCATGGCATCGCCTACGCGGCGCTCTCTTCCGGGCAGATCGACGTCACCGACGCCTACTCCACCGACGCCGCAATCGAGCAGTACCATCTTGTCGTTCTCAAAGACGACCGCGCCTACTTTCCCCGCTACGACGCCGTTTTGCTGTACCGGGACGATCTACCGCAAAAGCATCCAAAGGCCTGGGCAGGACTGCAAAAGCTGCAAGGCACGATCAGCGACGCCGCGATGGTAAAAATGAACGCCGATGCGGACGTCGGCGGCGAGAGCTACGAGGTTGTCGCCCAGCGCTTTCTCTCCGGAGGCGCATCGGCTTTCGCAGGCAAAAGCAGTGTCCGGAGGAGTGGCCTGCTCGCCGCGATTTTCACGCCGGATTTCGGGCAGCTCACCGCGCAGCATATCGAGCTGGTTTTCGTCTCTCTCGCGCTTGCCTGCCTGGTGGGAATACCGCTGGGAATAACGGCGTTTCTGAAAAGCCGCGCTTCGGGCAGCATTCTCTCGGTAGTCGGGCTGATCCAGACAATTCCCTCGCTCGCGCTGTTTGTCTTTTTAATTCCCGTGTTCCACATCGGCACGGGTTCGGCGATTATCGCGCTGTTTTTGTACTCGCTGCTGCCGATTGTGCGCAACACCTACACGGGCCTCGCCGATATCGCCCCCTCGGTCCGAGAATCCGCGCTCGCGCTCGGCCTGCCGCTCGGCGTGCGCCTCACTAAAATAGAGCTGCCGCTCGCCATGCGGGCGATCCTAGCGGGCGTAAAAACGGCGGCGATTATCAACGTCGGGACGGCCACGATTGCCGCGTTTGTCGGAGCCGGCGGGTATGGGGAGAAAATCAGCGAAGGGCTGGCAAACAACAACACGCAGACGATGCTCGCCGGAGCCATCCCCGCCGCCGTCCTCGCCCTGCTGGTGCAGGGCGGCTTCGATCTCTTAGACCGCGCCCTGGTGCCGCGCGGCCTGCGGCTCACCCGGAAGTAGCGCCAGAATCTAAGACACGAGCATCTGGACGCTGAACCACTCGCGCGGATCGCTCCAAACCGCTTCCGTCCTGTACCCAGCCTGAGCGGCCAATTCTTGAAAGGCGGCAAGCGTGTGCTTGTACGAAGATTCCGTCCAGATCGTCTCGCCATCAGTGAACCGAATTGTCTGCCCGCCCAAATGAACCTCCTGCTCACCCAAGCTAACTAGGTGCATTTCGATTCGGCTTTCCGCCGCGTTGAAACCAGCCTGGTGCGCGAAGCAGTCCAGGTTGAAATCCGCCCCCAATTCCCGGTTTAGACGCGCCAGCAAGTTCATGTTGAACGCGGCGGTAATCCCTCGCGCATCGTTGTAGGCGGCGCTCAGCACCGACTCGTCTTTGCGCAGGTCGATGCCGATCAAAAGGCGGCTGCCTTCGCCGCAGAGCGCGCGGATGCGGCTGAGGAACTCGACGGCTTCAGCCGGCGCGAAATTGCCGATGGTCGAGCCGGGAAAATAAGCGATGGCGTGCCTGCCCGGCTGGGGAACGACCGGCAACGCGAACAGCTCGGTGTAGTCCGCGGCGACCGGCGCGACGGTCAGCTCCGGGTAGCTGAAGCGCAGACGCTCGGCGGTCATCTCCAGGTGCTCGCGCGAAATGTCCACGGGCACGTAAGCGCCAAGAAACGGCAGGACGTCGAGAAGAAGCCGCGTCTTGACGCTGCTGCCGCTGCCCAGCTCCACGAGAACATCCCCCGGCTCGATATGCTTGGCCATCTCGGCCACGTGCCGCTGCATAATCGCCAGCTCGGTTCGAGTGGGGTAATACTCCTCCAGCTCGCAAATCGCATCGAATAGCGCGGAGCCGCGCTCGTCGTAGAAATATTTGCAAGGCAGCGTTTTGGGCGTGGAGAGCAAGCCGGCCAGCGCCTCGCGCAAAAACTCCGACTGCTCCGGCGTATCGTGCCGCTGTTGCTCGTCGTCAAGCAAAAGCGGGCTAGCGTCAGCGGTGAGGCTCAAGTATCTTCTCCTGAATGGTGATTTACACAGGCAGCAGTCGCACGGGGCTAGACGTCTTTGGCGAGGCGGATGCCCATGAACTGCCAGCGGGCGTCCGGCGGAAAGAAGTTGCGGTAAGTTTTGCGGATATGCGTCTCGGGCGTCGCGCACGAGCCGCCGCGCAGAACAAACTGGTTGCACATGAACTTGCCGTTGTACTCGCCCAACGCGCCTTCGGCTTGATGGTAGCCGGGGTACGGATTGTACTGGCTGCGCGTCCACTGCCAAAGCGTGCCCATCATCTGCGTCAGTTCTCCGCTGGCTGGCTGACTAACACCGTCCGCTAGCGGGTGGAACAATTCGCTTTCCGCGTACTGCCCATTCAAGCTCACCTCATCCGAGGCGACTTCCCACTCGGCCTCGGTTGGCAGCCGCGCTCCCGCCCAATGCGCGTAAGCGTCGGCTTCAAACAAGCTGACATGGCAGACCGGCTCGTCCCACCGGATCGGGATTAGCCCGTGCAGCGTGTAGTACATCCACTCGCCGCTTAGTTTGTACCAGTACATCGGCGCGGTCCAGCCGCGCTCCTGCGAGACGCCCCACCCTTCCGAGAGCCAATATTCGGGAGCCTCATAGCCGCCCGACTCGATGAATTGCAGATACTCCCGGTTGGTCACCAGCCGCGATCCGATGGCGAACGGCGCGACATATTCGGGATGGCGCGGAGTCTCATTGTCGAAGCAGAACTCGCCCGCATCGCCCGTAAAGCCGATTTCGCGCAACCCACCCTCGACTTGACTCCACTGCATCGCGAACGCTTCGGTGGCGTATGGATTCTCCAGCGAGGCAGGCCATTCGCGGTAAACGGGCGCGAACACGTTTTCCGAGAACATGTGCTTCAGATCGGTCACCAAAAGCTCCTGGTGCTGCTGCTCATGGTTCAAGCCCAACTCCACCAGCGAGGTCAGCTCGGCGATCTTTTCGCGCCCGTGCTGCGTTGCGAGAAGCTCCAGCATAGCCCGGTCCACGTGAGAGCGGTAAGTGTAGGTCTCTTCGACAGTCGGGCGCGAAATTAACCCGCGCTTAGGCCGGCAATGGCGCTCGCCCAGGCTGTTGTAATACGAATTGAACAAATAATCGTACTGCGGATGGGGAGAGCGGTAGGCGGGCAGGTTCGGCTCCAGCAAAAACTTCTCGAAAAACCAGCTCGTGTGCGCCAGGTGCCATTTCGCCGGACTGGCATCCGGCATGGATTGAATCACGTAATCTTCGGTGGAAAGCGGGGCGCAAAGAGTCAGCGACCAGGCGCGCACCGCCTGGTAGGCTACGGCGAGATCGTCCAGCGACTGCGCCGCGCCGTAAGATTCCTGCGGTTCAATTTTGGCTGAATGCGCGTATTCTAAAGTGGTCATATTATTATCCTGCGTTGACTGCGGCAGAGGGCAAAAGGAAGGCGTGCGCGGAAAGCCGCGCTGCTAGTCGAGAGTCATAAAGAGATTGTTCAGAGATTCCACCAATGTCGGGTGTGCGAACACGCCGTTTCGAAGCGCCTTGTAAGAGAGCTTGCCGAGCATCGCCATTTGTACGGCGCCCATCAGCTCTCCGCCGTTGAATCCCAGGCAGGCAAAGCCCAAAATCTGCTCGGTTTGCGCGTCCACAATCGCTTTCATGAAGCCCTGGTCTCGTCCGGCTTCCAAAGGACGCGCCACCTCATTCATGGCGATTTTAGCGATCTTGAAATCAATCCCCGCCTTTTGCGCGTCCTGCTCGCTCATCCCGACTCTCCCAAGTTGAGGGTCCATGAACACCGTGTACGGAACCATGCGTCCCGCGCGGGAGCGGTCGCCGCCTTTCAGCAGGTTGGCTTCGAGGATGCGGTAATCGTCGTACGAAATATGCGTGAACTGCGGACCGCCGGTGACATCGCCCACGGCGAACACCCCCGGCACGCCGGTGCGCAGCCAGTCATCAACCTGGATATGCCCTTTATCATCCGTCGGCACGCCCGCTTTGCCCAAATCAAGCGAGTCGGAGTTCGGCGTTCGTCCGACCGCCACCAGAAAATGCGATCCGGCTATTTGCGTCTGCTGCCCATCGCTTTCCACCGTAACGGAAACTGACGACGAATCGCCGTCGTACTTCACCGCCGCCGCGTGGGTGTTCAGAAAAATCTCGATGCCGTCGCCGCGCAAAATATTTTGCGCCTCCTCGGCGACGTCCTTGTCCTCGCTCCCTAAAATTTGCGCTCCTGCTTGAATAATCGTAATCGCGGCTCCAAAACGGCGGAACATCTGAGCGAACTCGACGGCGATATAACCGCCGCCCAAGACGATCAAGTGCTCAGGCACGACGTCCAGCTCCATCACCGATGTGGAATCGAGGTAAGCGACCAACTCAAGACCCTCGATCTTCGGCACGGTGGGACGCGCTCCGACATTCAAGACGATCGTCGGCGCGGTGAGCAGACGATCGCCGCCGTCCGCCGTCGAAACGCTGAGAGTCTTCGCATCGGAGAAGCGCGCCGCGCCAAAGATCAGGTCGAGCCCCTTTTGCTCCTTTAAGCTTTGCACCGACTCCGAAGCAAACGACTCCACCATCTTGCGCTTGCGCTCGCGCACTTCCACCATATTCACCCGCACGTCGCCGACATGCACGCCGAAATCGGCTGCCCGCCGCGCCAGGTATGCCACTTCGGCGCTCGCCACCAGTGTTTTGGTGGGCGTGCAACCTTCATTCAAGCAACAGCCGCCGACATGCTTGCGCTCGATGATAGCCGTGCGCTTCCCCGCTTCGGCAAACGATGAGGCCAGCGGCGAGCCGGCTTGGCCGGAGCCGACGATTATGCAGTCGTATTGCTCCGCCTGCGATTGAGGATAGGTCATAAAAATGCTTTACTTGCCGGTCAATTTAGGTTTGCGCCGAAGGCGGCCGCTGATCGTACTCGCCGGTTTGCTGCATCAGCTTGGCGACAAGTCCGGTCCAACCCGTTTGATGGCTCGCTCCCACTCCCGCGCCGTTGTCGCCGTTGAAATACTCGTAAAACCAAACATACTCGTTGAAGTTCGGGTCGTGCTGGAACTTATCGACTCCGCCGTGCACCGGCCTGAGTCCTGTTTGCTCGTCGCGCTGAAAAATGGATGACAAGCGCTTCGACAACTCCTGAGAAACATCCCACAACGTCATCATGTTCCCCGAGCGCGTCGGAAACTCTACCTTGAACTCGTCGCCAAGATAATAATGGTACTTTTGCAGTGACTCGATAATCAGATAATTGATCGGCATCCAAACTGGGCCGCGCCAGTTCGAGTTCCCACCGAAAAGCCCCGTGGTCGATTCCGCGGGCTCATAATCGATACTGTACGTCTCCCCGTTCAGCGTTAGGCAATACGGGTTGCCGTCATAAATCTTTGAGACGGAGCGGATGCCGTGCGGCGACAAAAATTCATCCTCGTCCAGCATGTACTTCAAAACGCTGCGAAGCTGCGTGACGTCCATGATCGACAGCAGCAGCCGCTCGTTCTTGCCGCGCTCGCGCATTGAGGCGACATTTTGCGTCAAGTCTTTCCGGTTGTCGATAAACCAGTTCATCCGACGCGTAAAGCCCTTCATCGTATCCAGCTGGCTTTGCTCGATGGTCTGCACGGCGAACAACGGAATCAAGCCGACCGCTGACCGAAACTTCATCGGCACCCGGCTGCCGTCGGAAAGATTGAGGACATCGTAAAAGAAGCCGTCGGTCTCGTCGTACAGGGAGAACGTTTTACCGTCGGTGCCGTTGATTGCAGCTGCGATATATAGGAAGTGCTCCCAAAATTTGCTCGCGATATCTTCGTAGGCGCGGTCGTGCTGCGCCAGCTCGATTGCGATATTCATCAAGTTGAGCGCGTACATTGCCATCCAGCTGGTGCCATCGGACTGCTCGATAAACCCGCCGTTCGGCAGCGGCTGGCTGCGGTCGAAGATGCCGATGTTGTCCAGCCCGAGAAAGCCACCCTCAAAGATGTTGTTTCCCTGACGGTCCTTGCGATTGACCCACCAGGTGAAGTTAATCATCAGCTTCTGAAACACGCGCTCCAGAAACAAGCGGTCGGGCTTGCCGCCGCGCTGCTTGGCATCGATCTGGTAGACGCGGAACGCCGACCAGGCATGCACGGGAGGGTTGACGTCGCCGAAGGCCCATTCGTAGGCAGGCAACTGGCCGCTCGGGGACATGTACCATTCGCGGGTCAGCAAAACAAGCTGCTTCTTCGCAAATTCGGAGTCGATCAGCGAGATTGGGATGCAGTGGAAAGCCAGGTCCCAGGCGGCGAACCACGGATATTCCCAGCTATCCGGCATGGAAAGCACATCGGAGCTGTAAACATGGCCCCATTCGCTGTTGCGTCCATTCAGGCGCTGCGGCGGTGGCGGCGGCATGGTCGGGTCGCCCTTGAGCCACTCCCGCACGACATAGCGATAATACTGCTTGCACCACATCATGCCGGCCATCGCCTGGCGCATGATCGAGCGGTCATCCTCGGGCAGAGTCGTCGGGATGACACCAGCGTAGAATTCGTCGGCTTCGCTGATACGAGTGGCGAAAGTCGTGTCGAACCGGCCGTCGAACGGCTCCCCGTCCGCCGAATCGGCTTTGCCGCGCAAGCGTACTTTAACCGTGGCGCTGCCGCCCGCCGGTATATTCAATCGGTAGTGCGCGCCGAACTTGGTGCCGGTATGCGCGGGGTTGACCGTATCGGTCTTGCCATTGACGATATAATCGTTGATTCCGTCCTTGGCGTACTTGTTGGCGTTCGGCTCCTGGTACAGCCGCTCGTTATTGGTCTCGTTTTCCGTGAACAGCAGCTCGCATTCGCCTTCGGCGAAGATTTCATAGTCGCCCATCTCGGGATGGTGCGCGTCCACGATCCCGGTCGCGCCCTGCCGCGCCTCCATCGAAGGCCGCTTGGGATTCTCGTACCAGGTCCAGTTGTTGCGGAACCACACCGTCGGAATCACGCGGACTGGAGCGTCGTGCGCCGCGCGGTTGTGAATAGTAATCCGCGCCAGAATGTCGTTGGGCGAAGCCTTCGCGTACTCGACGAAAACATCGAAGTATTCGTTGCTGTCGAAGATGCCGGTATCGACCAGCTCGTACTCCGGCTGATGCTTACCGCGCGCGCCATTGGTCTGAACTAGATCGCTGTAGGGATACGCCTTCTGGGGATACTTGTAGAGGCATTTGGCATAGGAGTGGGTCGGCGTGCTGTCCAAATAGTAGAAATACTCTTTGACATCCTCGCCGTGATTGCCCTGCGGCCCCGCCAGCCCAAACATGCGCTCCTTGAGAATGGGATCGTTCTCGTTCCATAAGCTCAGGGCGATGCAAATCCGGTTCTTGCGGTCGCTGAACCCGGCGATGCCGTCCTCGTTCCAGCGGTACGCTTTCGAGCGCGCCTGATCGTGCGGCAGATAATCCCAGGCCGCGCCGTCCGCGCTGTAATCCTCGCGCACCGTGCCCCAGGCGCGCTCGCTGATATACGGACCCCACCTGCGCCAAGCGCTGGCGCCTTTGTTGGCCTCATCAAGACGGTTCTGCTCTGCGGTCTGGTTCACGCGGTTCTCCCTCTGCCGACGATTCCTGTCAAATGCTGCCGTATTGTGACAGCCATGTTTCACAATTATGTCCCGGCGGTTGTACCAAATCGAGCGCGTCCTCCGACAAATCAGCGCGGGGGGATCATTTTAAGCTCATGCAGACGCGCTGAATGCTCGATGTGCCGCTTTTGGATTCGGAGCGCCAAGCATGCCGAAACGACGGTAACACGCTCCCGGCTACCAACAATCTTCAGCACGGAGCATGGCTTTGGGCGCGCATAAATCGTCGTTGATGTTGAAGTTTTTCGCAGAGTAGGACATATTGATGCTTGAACTCAAGCATTTTGATCCGCAAGCACAATTCAGCGCCGCATCACAAATGGCGATATGCGCCGTGAAGCAATACTATGACCAACCAACCGACTTTTTCCGCCCGTATTCCGCAAACGGCTCCGACTATTACGCAGCTTGCTGAACTTTTTGACGGAGAGCTGAACGCGGAATCGTTCGGCGACGAGCGCGGCGGCGTGATTGTGCCTTCCGAGCGGCCGATTATCCGCTTCGGCTTCGCGCTCGATCCCGACGACGGCTTGGCCGAATGGGCGCGGAAAGAGCGGCTCGACGGCTTGTTTCTGCACCGGCACTGGAAACTCGATGCTGGGGTGCTGCCCATGGATATCGGCGTAGTCGCCTACCATAAGCCGTATGACGCTCATCTGACCACAGGCCCCAACGCTCCCCTCGCGCGGGAGCTTGGCCTGCAAAGCGCGCGCACCTACGGCGAAAAAGACGGCGCGCCCATCGGCATGATCGGAGAGATTCATCCCCTCGCATTTGAGATGGTCGCGATTCGCGTGCACCACATCTTCGGCGAGATGGAAGGGTTGCTCGCGCCGCGCGGCGGAGACAGCCCGGTCACGCGTCTCGCCGTGATGAGCGCGATTTCCGACGATCTGATTCGCGCCGCCGCCGCTGACAAGGTGGACGTCTATATCACCGGCCAGTACCGCGTCTCGGCCGGCAAAGCAATCCAAGAAACCGGAATCGGCGTGATTGCCGTCGGGCACACCCGCAGCGAGCAGTGGGGCCTGCATGTTCTTGCCAGGCTCGCCGCTTTCGCTTTTCCTGGTTTGGAGACCGCAATTTACCGGCCAGCAACCTCTTTAGGCAAGCAGGTTACAGAACCCGCGCAATCTCCTCGCCGTTGACCACGAACACCGCGTCGCTTGGACGGGGCTGCACTTTCGAGGTGCCGGTGAAGTCGCTGAACGCCGGAAGCACCGCGCTGCGGTCTCGGAACCAGAAGCAGGGCGCTTTCACCCGCTCCCCGCCCGCGCCTTCGAGCACGACTCCAGGGTGCAGGTGCCCGCCCAGCGAGTAACCGCCGCCGTGCACGTTGCTCGGCTGATGCTGCCAGACGAAGCCGCCCTCGGCGAACGGCTCCTCGACCACCTCGATACGCCACTCCGCGGGCGGGTCGCCCGCCTTCAAATCGTGGTTGCCGCGAACGTTCGTGATCGGCAGCTCCGGCCACTTGTCCAGCCGCCACTCCTGGAGCGATTGCATGGTGTCGTCCGAACGTCCGCGCGAGGCGTGGAAAAAATCGCCCAGAATTAGCAGGCGGGAGGCTTGCGTGACACGCAGCAGAGCGCTCAAGCGCGCTAAATCGCCGCCGGTAGTCCCATGCGGCAGAGCCACTCCCGCATGCCGAAACGTCGCGTCTTTGCCGAAATGCGTGTCGGCGATTAAAAGAGTGGCGAGGCCCGGCAAGTAGGCGGCGCGTCCGGCGTAGAGAACAAACTCGCTCCCGCCCCACCGAAACGAAAGCGAGCGTCCCGCTAAACGCCGCTCGTCGAGCGTGGCTGCACTGACGTGATTTTCTATGCGGCTCATATCCCGACTCCGGCAGCCAATGCCCGCTTGGCTTGGCTTTGAGCGCGCGAGCCTCGGTCCGCCGCGCTTTCCAGCTGCACCGCCATTTTCTGCACGCGCTCCGTCCAGCTCTCCGAGCTGACCTGCGCCTGAATGCGCTCCGCCCAAATCGGGAACGCCAACGGAGTCAGACGCGCCACATGGCAAACGGCTATTTTTTGCGCGCGGATGGTTTCCATCGTCTGCCACAAGCGCGTCATCTCCAGCTGCCCTTGCAGTACCTCGCGGTTTGCCTCATCGATCAGCAAATTGCCCGGATCGTACTTGGTGAAAACGTCCCAAAGCAGGCCGCTCGACGCTTGCAGCTGGCGAGTCTGCTTTTGCGCTCCCGGATAGCCCATAAATACTAGTCCGGCAATCCGGGCGATGTCGCGGAACTGTCGCCGCGCCAATTCGGCGGCGTTGGCGCACTCCGCGAGATCCTCCAGCAGCTTTTCCGTGTCGCAAAGCGTCCGGAGCGCAGCCTCGTCGATATGCAGAGGCTCCTTACTGAGCAGCTCCAGGCCATAGTCATTGGCCGAGACGCTGATCGACAAGGGCCGCTCACGCGACAATCGGTAGGCCAGCAGCGCGGCCAGACCCTCGTGAACGAAACGTCCTTCAAACGGATACAAAAAAGCGTGGTGGCCTTCGCGCGTTTTAGCATGCTCGACCAGCAGAACGCCCGGTTCCGGGATTTTGGACCAGCGCTCTTGAAGGTTGAGAATCGGACGCATGGCGCGCATCTCCGGCGAGGACTCCGCGTGGAAGTCGGCGAGCTGCTCGCGCACCGCTCCGCCCAGCTCGCTACTGAGCGGCATCCGGCTGCCCGCCCATTTCGGAACCGTCCCTTTAATCCCGCTCGCCTTGCGGACATACGCGGTCATATCCTTAACAATCACCAATTCCAGCAGCCGCCCCGCGAACAAAAACCGGTCTCTGGGGCGCAGCCGCCCGATAAACGCCTCCTCGACATGCCCAATCGTCGAGCTGCCCGTCAGGTACTTCACCCGCACCATGCTGTCGCTGGTGATCGTCCCGATGCCCAGCCGGTGCCAGCGCGCCACCTCGCGCGACTCCACCGTGCAGCGGCCGTCCTCGCCGACGACTACTTTGCAGTATTGCGGGTAAGCCGCCAGAGCCGCGCCGCCGCTGGTGACGAAATCCAGGCACCACCGCCACGCCTCGTCGCTCAGGTCGGCAAACGCGTAGGCGGTCCGCACCTCGGCCAGCAGCTCGCCGGGAACGAAGCCGCCGCCCAGCGCCACGGTCACGATATGCTGAATCAAAACGTCCAGCGAAAGCGTCAGCGGGCGGCGCGGCTCGATGCGATGGGCTTCGGCGGACTCGCGGGCGGCGGCGAACTCCACCATCTCGAACGCGTTGGTCGGCACGCACAGCACCCGGCTCGGCGCGCCGGGCTGGTGCCCGCTGCGTCCGGCCCGCTGCAATAGCCGCCCCCCCCCCTTCGGACTGCCCACTTGAATTACCTGCTCCACGGCGGCGAAGTCCCCTCCGAGATCGAGCGACGACGTGCACACCACCGCCT
>CAXSEA010000017.1:0-26530 GCA_964235675.1 uncultured Armatimonadales bacterium
TGGTCCAGCCAGGTGACAACTGAGGACGCAATGATCTCCGAGATGCGCAGGCACGGCTATACGGACTACAAGACGCATGCTATCAAGATTATCGATGCCGGACTCGCTCGACGCGTCGCCGACAACTGCCGCGAGGTGGGGTACTCGTTTACGGGAAACAACTGCGTGGATCACGTTTACCAGATTTTGAGCCACTACGGCGCGCTCGATCTTCCGCTGCCGCTCGACGCTCCCTATCCGAACGGCTGGTTCAGCGCGATCTCGTGGCAGTGGCATGCTCTGGACGAGTAAGCGCGGTTATCGGCGCGAGAGAACGTCTACCCAGAGCGCGACGAGAATGGGAATGTCCGCGCCGAGGGCGTGGAGTAGAACCACGGCGGGTAGGCTGCGCAGTTTTTCGTAGAGGAGCGCGAAGAATATGCCCGTGACGGCTACGCCGATCACGGCGACGATGCCGATGCTTCGGGGCAGCAGCAGGTAGATGGGGAGGCTGTGCCATGCGCCGAAGAGGCTGCCCGACATTATTGCCGACCAGCGAGGGCTCCACCGTCCGACTCGCAGGCGCGCGTAAATTGTCTGACGCCAGAACAGCTCTTCAAAGATAGGGTTCGCCAGGCCGAAGTAGGCGAACAAGGCGGCTCGGGAGGCAAGGGTGTTTCGCACTCCGAGAGCGGTCAAACTGTTGCTGAGATGATGCGGTGCCAGCAGGGCCGCGAAGTAGCTCGCGGAAAAGTAGACAGCTGCGTTGACTATCAAGCACGCCGCGCCTAGAAGCGCCCAATGGCGGCGGCGAAGGCTTATCAGGGGCTCAGGAAGATGCGGCAGGGGCGCTCGCGCCACCATCCACGAGACGATGCAGACTCCATGATAGAGGGCGAACGCCGCCCAAGCGCTATGGAATACGAACAGCCCTAGCGCCACGGCGGGCCAGGGCAGCAGCGCCAGGCCGAACGCCGCACTTAATCCACGGCGGCTTGCCGCGACACTGGCTTGCGGTCGAGCGGAGCGGCTGTTTCGAGGCCAGCTATCCAACGGGGCTTTCCGCCGGAAAATCGGCTTCGGAGACGTAGATCACCGGCGATTCGCCGTTTGCGGCACTTTGTTTTGAGTTTTCGCTTGTGCCGCGCAGCCGCGACACGATGTGGCGCACGATTTTGACGGCGCGCGGGCGTCCGTTGAAGATATGCGGCTCGCGAGAGATGCTGCCCACGACGTAGACGTTCGGCACGCTTGTCTCGAACGTTTCGGTATCGTAGATGGGTTTCGAGTCTTCGGGCGATGTTTTGATGCCGGAGGCTTTTAAGAAGTTGCCGTCGGGCACATTGCCTATCATCGTAAAAACGAAATCGTTCGGCAACTCGAACTCGCCGGTCGCATTGTCGCCATCGCCGGCGAGCTTGACGACGTCGGTGCCGATTTCGACGACACGCGTGCGGAACATGGGCTCGATGCGTTTTTCGTCCACGAGCAGGAGCAGCTCGCGCATGACGAACGGGCGAAGCCGGCAGGCATCCCACGATTCTTCCAACAGCGCGATCTTAGTGCTCGCTCCGGCGCGGGCAAGCGACATCGCTACTTCCGCCGCCGAATTGCCGCCGCCAACCACGAGGCATTCTTTGCCATAGTAAGGGGTTGGGTCTTCGTAGCGCAAACGGACTTTTTTTAGCTCCGCGCCGGGAACGGCGAGGCGCACCGGCTGGTCCCAAACGCCGCTGGCAAGCAGAACGGAGCGGGTCGAGTAGCTGCAATGCCACGCCAAGTCCGGCTGCTGCACGGTTTCCACTGTTAAAAGGCCGTTTTGCCGGGTGACGCGCTCCGCCTGCTCCCAGGTGCGCATCGGCAGCTTGCGGCTGGCGACTACGGCGCGGAAGTAGGCGAGGGCGTCCTCGCGGCGCGGTTTCTCATCAGAAGCGATTGCAAACGGCACGCCCCCTATTTCAAGCTCGTCGGCCGGGGAGTAGAAGCTTTGACGCGGGGCGAACTCGCTGATTGTCTGGCACAGGCCTTCTTTGTCCAAGCAGATGAATTGTAGCCCCTCGTCTTGCGCCGCGCAGGCGGCGGCGAGGCCGATGGGGCCGGCACCCACGATGATGAGGTCGAAAATCTTATCTGAGCAGTCATGTTTCACGTTTGAGTGTATACCCCGGTGAGCGGAACGTCCGCTCGCTGTTTTCAATGGGCATGTGCCACAATCGACGTCTATGCTGGCTAAACATTCTCTGGCTGTATTGAAGCGGGGCATCGACAACGAGCTTTTTTCGGGGGCGGCGTACGCGCTGGTCAGCAAGCGTCAATCGGGAGGCGTGGGAACGCTCGGGCGGCTGGCGTTCGACCGGGAAACGGACCGAGTGAACCGGGATACTTTGTTCGACGCGGCGTCATTGACCAAGCCGTTCGCCACGGCGCTTGCGGTGCTGCATCTGGCGGGAGAAGGCACGCTTGCACTGGATGATTCAGCTGCGGAGATATTGAGCGCCGGCGGGGAGAGATTGGCGGGCGTGACGCTGCGCCAGCTTTTGACGCATACCTCCGGGCTGCCGCCGGTTCCGAGCGTAGCCGACAGCGGTGAAACAGTGCCGGATTCGGCGCTTGCCACGCCACTGGAGGCGGAGCCTGGAAGTCGATACCAATATTCCGATACAGGTTATATTCTGCTCGGCGAGGTTGTGCGGCGAGTCGCGGGGCAGAGTGTCGCGGAATGGTTCGACGGCAAGATTAAGCCTGCCTTGCATTTGGAATCCAGCGGGTTTACGCCGGACTTGTCGCTGCCGATTGCGGCCACAGCCGACGACGAAGAGTTGGATGGTTTAGCGCACGATCCGCTTGCCAGACGGGCGGGCGGCGTGGCGGGACATGCCGGATTGTTTTTGTCGGTCAGCGATCTGGCCGCGATTTTGCGCGCTTTGCTCGGCAACGGGCGCGCGCTTTTGCCGCAGGAGCTTTTCGGCGAGATGTTCGTCAACCAGATTGACGGCGTCGGGCATCAATCCCTGGCGTTCTTCACGCGGGGCAATCCGTATCTGCCGAACGCGTCTTCGTTCAGCGATACCGCTGTCGGGCATTCCGGGTTTACCGGCTGCTTCGTGCTGATCGACCGCGAAAACGAAGCCGCCGTCGGACTGCTGACTAATTCCGTGCTCAGCAGCGTTTCCGGCGCTAAAGCAAAGTTTTTGGAGCTGCGGAACGAGTGGCTGGAGGCTGCGGCTCTTGATCTGCGTCTGGCGCCTTTAGAGCAGCCTGTCGGGACAGCGGGCTAAAGCGCTGGTCCGGGTTTTGATGGAGCGGGCTTGAAACGATTGCAGGTATTCTTACGTTATTGTATTAACGCGCTTCAGACGCTTCTTCTTCGCTTATCCCCTTGATTAGTTTATTTCAGATGGTTATGACAAATTATAAAAAGCTAATTCCCGTCGCCTTGTCCGCGTGCGCATTGCTGATGCACCCGGCGATCTCATCGGCGGCACCCGTGCAGCCGTCCATGCAGAAAGCGCACGCGGCGCTGCCGCTCGCCAGCGAGGATTTGCGGGCAGACCTCACCGGCGCGCGGGAAAAGGTGTATCCCGCTCTGGTAAATATCGCCGTCGTGGCGTTAGACTACGATGGAGGCCGCGCGGTGCGCAGCCCAGCCGCCGGCAGCGGCGTGATTATCAGCCCGGACGGCTATGTGCTGACCAACTTCCATGTCGCCGGGCACACCACGCAGATTACCTGCACTACATCGGGCGGCGACTCTTACCGCGCCAGTGTAGTGGGCAACGATTCGCTGACCGATTTGAGCGTTCTCAAGCTGACGCGCCCCGCCGGGGCCGCCCCCATGCCTTACGCGAAGCTCGGCGACTCGGACGCGATGCAGGTCGGCGATTTTGTCCTGGCCATGGGCAACCCGCTGCTGCTGTCGTCGTCGATGACGCTTGGCATCGTCTCGAATGCGCACCGGGTGTTCACCGATTTTACGGGCACGCAAATCGAGGGGCAGACACTCGACACGGGCGAGCAGACCGGAGTTTTTACCCGGTGGATCCAGCACGACGCGCTGATTTTGCCGGGCAATTCCGGCGGCCCGCTGGTGAATTTGCGCGGTCAGGTAATCGGTATCAACGAGCTTGGCGGAAACGGGGTCGGGTTCGCGATTCCGTCCAACCTGGCGAGCCAGGTGTTCCAGCAAATCGTCCAGCACGGCAGGGTTCGCCGGGGGTGGCTGGGCGCGAGCTTTTTGCCGGTCGCCAAGCTCGGACGAAACAGCGGAGCGCTGGTTTCATCGGTCTTTCCAGGCTCTCCCGCGGAAGTAGCGGGGATTCATCCCGGCGATATTCTAACGGCGATCGACAACAAGCCGGTGACGCTGAAGTTTTTCGAGGAAGTGCCTCAGCTTTACGCCCGTATCGCGGCGCTGCCGGTCGGCGGCACGGCTCGTTTGAGCTTGATCGCCACTACGGGAAGCCCGGTGACGAAAAGCGCGACGGTGGCATTGATGCCCCCGCAGGAAGGCGACGAGTCGGACGTTCCCAGCGCGGGAGTGACTGTCCAGAGCATTACCGCTGAAATGGCTCAGGAAGAATTTCTACTGACGAGCCAGGGAGTTTTGATTACGGGCGTGCGCTCCGGGTACCCGTTCGATTCGGCGCAGCCACGACTCGCGGAAGGCGACGTGATTACCTCGGTCGGCGGCCATCCCGTTCCAACGGTCGCCGAGTTCAACCGGCAGGTGGCGGCGGCGATCAAGTCCAGCCAGCCCGGCGACAAGACGCAGGTTGCGTTCGACCGGAAAGATCAGCAGCTTCTGTCCACGGTGACGATGGTACCGCAGCCGTCCACGACGGGCGGTGGAGAACTGCCGCAGGCGTGGATCGGTATCCAGACTCAGGTGATGCTGCCCGATATCGCGGCGTCGCTCGGCCAGCCCGACGCCACGGGCTTTCGGGTGACAGAGATTTATCCCTATACGAAAGCCAGCAAGTCGAATCTGAAAGTCGGCGACGTGATTACCGCGCTGAACGGTACCGCGCTGAACGCCTCGCGCTTGCAGGACGACGACGATCTTCGCCAAGCAGTCGAAGCGCTCAGTATCGGTGATACGGCTCAGTTGACGGTTCAACGAGGTGGGCAATCGGTGACTGTTCCCGTCGCGCTGGAGGCATCGCCGGATTCCGCCGCCGAGCAGAAGTCGATCACGCAGAAAGAGCTTGAATTCAGCGTCCGAGAGATCAGCGATTTGGACCGATTCGAGCGTCATCTCGCGCCTGCCCAGCAGGGATTACTGGTGACGGACACGACCCAAGGCGGCTACGCCAATATCGCCGGGCTGCAAGTCGACGATTTGATCGTTTCGATCAACGGCGTCGCCATGGCCAGCACCGCCGATCTGAAAGCGGCGATGGACCGCGCCGAAAAGACGCACCCGCGCAGTATCGAAGTATATGTCCGCCGCGACGCGTCCACGCAATTCGTATTTATTACACCGGACTGGAGCAAGGTGACCACGCTGACGGAAAACTGATTTATGTTTCCGCAGTTATCCGCTTCATCCAAGGAGAGATTATTGAGACAGAACAATCGCCCACGTCGGTTCAGAACAAACTTTAGCTTAAATGCCGGCTTTCTCGCGGCAGTCTTGCTGGCCGGGGGAGGAATGCTTTCCTCCGTCTCTACCGAGGCGCACGCCGACGCTACCGGCGACGCTCTCGCCGCCGCCGTAACCAATGTCGGGCCGGCCATCGTTTCGCTGCGCGTGACTGAGACCGTAACCCAAACCGCCAACGGCCAGAGCAACAATAAAGACGCCACCGCCGAGTTTCAAGGCGTGGCGGTCTCCGCTGACGGCTTAATTATGTGCACCAATTCGTATATTTCAGGCGCGGCGATTTTGGGCACTTTCGGCGCTCCCACGGACTCGACCAGCGCGGGCATTACAATCGCGCCGCAGGAGATCAGAATCACAGTCGGCAATGAAGCCACCGAATACTATGGAACCGTGGCGGCCTCGGATACGACGCTGGGGCTTGCGTTTATACAGATCCGCGATTTGAACGGACGCCAGTTGCCGTTCGTGAACTTCGGGACGGCATCCGCGACGGCAGCGCCGAATATCGGCGACGACGCGGAATCGGTGACCCGGCTGGACAAGAGCTTGGACTACGCGCCGTTGGCGGTGACGGCCCGCATCGTCGCCATCGTCGATAAGCCGCGACGCGCCTATGTGCCCGACTCGCAGGTGGCCTCGCTGGGGCTGCCGGTCTATGACAACGGCAATTTGATCGGCGTGTCGGTGTATTTTCCGTCCGGCGAGCGCACTGCCGACGACCGTTTTACGGAGTCGATCGCGAGCTTGTTCGACGACAATTTGAACACGCGGCAGTCGCAGTTTATCGTGCCGGTCGCTAATGTCGCGCCGCTGATCGATCTCGCTAAGAAGCAGGCGGCGGCGCTGCCTCCGTTTACGATTCCGAAGCCGCGTCCGGTGAAATCAGCGACACCGGTACCCACGCCGATTGGCGCTACTCCTAAGCCCACGACAGTGCCTGTTCCGCTCCCTACCGCTCCGACCACGCCCACCGCGCCTGCCCCAGCAAGCAAATAAGGCGTTAGCCGCATATTTATCCGACGACGCTGGTTAAGATGGTCTGCAGCGCTTCGTAGTCGCTTCCCAGCAGCGCCGAAAGCTGCAGGCCCGCTTGGTGAAGATAGGCCGGCGCGAACGCTCTCGCGGCCCATGCGTGGCGCACGATGGCCGCGCAGAGGTCGGATGCGGACGCTTCCATTTTGACGGAGCCGTTGAGGATGCGCCGCATGAACTGGAGGTCTTCGGTCAGGGCGATGGTTTCCTGATCGGTGCAGGGATAGACCCGGCTGTGCAGGCGAGGCGGGCGCGGCGGCAATGTGCGGCGCAAACGGCTTTCGCTGTCGGAGTAGGCCAGCAAGACCCCGGCGAACTCCGTGGTAATCAGCTCGAAGATTTGCGGCTGGTGCCGCCGCAGCTCGTGCTCGTCGGCATAGCCGAGCGCGGTCGGGCGGCGTCCGGCGTCGAGCGCCGTCATGCTCGCATGGCTGACGGCGGCATAGAGCGTGCCCGCTGACGCAGCCGTGAACGGTGTGCGTGGTGGCGAAGCGGCTGCGGTGGAAAAGGTCGCGAACGGGTCGGCTTCCTCATCCGATTCCGGCAGTGATTGGGGGGCAGAGTGGGCGATAATTTCGCTCGCCGGGCGCATCGGCTTGATTTTAATCAAGCTGCCGAACTCAGGAGGCTCGAACAACTGCCGCTCCTGGGTGCGCTCGCAATCGACGCACTGCGCCATAAACGACGCCGTCGCCGCTTCCACCACTTCGCCGATGACGAGGCTGTCATCGCCGCCGCCGCTAGTGTCCGATTGAAGTCGCCGGCTTTCAGGAATGCCTGATGATGCGTTATTCACGAGGATTACTTTAGCATGTCCGGTCGCCGTGGAGCAAGGCAGGCTGCGACGGGTATAAAGCGGCTCATATGATCCCTCTGCGCGACAACACTCCGACGGCGACTTTTCCGATTCTCACGATCGCTTTGATCGTTATCAATACGCTGATCTATTTCTTCCAGCCGCCCGAGCTTAAGCCGCTGTATGAAATGATTCCCGTCGATATCACCACGGGGCATGCGGTTTCGGGCGTGCTGCATCAGTTCCCAAACGGCGCGCTGCATTTCTTTCCCGCGCCGCCGGAAGTGGTGAATTCGTTGAACCCGGCGTCGCATACGAACATTCCCGTCATGAAGACCATCGAGCCTGTTTGGCTCACGATCTTCACGGCCATGTTCCTGCACGCGAATTTGCTGCATCTGGCGGGAAACATGCTGTTTCTTTGGATCTTCGGCAACAACGTCGAAGACGCGCTGGGTAAATTCCGGTTTTTGCTCTTTTACTTAGGCTGCGGGGTGGTGGCGGCTCTGGCTCAAGTGGCCGCCGGGCCGCATTCGGTGATTCCGACATTGGGAGCGTCCGGCGCAATCGCCGGGATATTGGGAGCGTATCTCATTTTGTATCCCAACGCCCGCGTCACGACATTGTTTATCGTCGGCTTAATATTTCTGCGTGACATCTCGGCATTTTGGGTGATCGGCATCTGGATTGCTCTGCAAGTCGTCCAGGGATTGACCGGGCTTGGCGGAGAGGCGACTGGCGGCGTGGCTTACTTCGCGCATATCGGCGGGTTTGCCGCTGGGCTTGTGCTGACGATGCTGATGGGCGGCAGGGCTTTGGGGGAGCGTCAGACCCGCGCCGCGCGTTTCCAGCAGTATTAAAGGCTTTATTCGGCGGCGAACAATGAGCTGTCGAATCCGAAGCTCGCCAGAAGCTCGTTCCAGCGCTCGACCGGCAGGCTTCCACCCGACGCCATGTCATGGCCGTGGCCGAAGCTGCCTTCGCCTTCCGAGATGGCGGAGTTTTTCAGCAGCGCGAGCGCCCCGATAGCGCTATCCGGCCCGGAACGCGCGGAGAAGTTGATTTTACCGGGCCGGTATCCCTCGTTGGCGGCGATGACGACGAATTTCGGCAGCCGGCCCCGCCAGATTTGCGCGATCAGCGGGTGGATTTGGCAACGGGAGTTGATTCTGATCAGCGCGACATTGCCGGCGAACTTGGGAGCGGCTTTCTTGGCTTCTTCCATGGCCGCTTTGATTTCGGCGCGCGCGTCGCGCAACCACCGGGCGTCATCGTCGTCGGCTTCCACTAAGGCGCGGGGACTCTCGTGCCGCAGCATCGCGCGGGCGGCGATTTCCGGGGCGTACTCGGCGGCGCGCCGGGCGGCATTGACCAAGGCCGTCGCTTCTTTCAGGTACTTTGCCGTGTAGCGCTTCTTCGACGACGCGATGATATCGAACGGCGCTTTTTCGCCCAAATCGCTGAACGTGCCGATGGCGGCCACCCATTCGATATCGCTGAGATCGACGCTGTCCTGGCAAAGGTCGTACATCAGAAGCGACGTGTTCGGGATAGGGTCCCAAGGGTAGGCGGTAATCAAAGTGCCGTTGGCGGGAATGCCTTCGGGGAAATGATGGTCGATAAAGCAGTTCGGCACCCGCGCATCGACAGGTTTATCTGTACTGCCAAGATCGAGCAGGAAAACGGCATCCGCGCTTTCGCGGTCCACTTGCGCGCGGTTGTTGGGAGTCCAAGCGTTGCGGTCGCGGTCGGGAATGACTCGCAGGACGTCGGAGTAGCCCATCCGCTCGACGGCGCGCTGCCAAACGACGCCCGCCGCGATGCCGTCGGCGTCGCAGTCGTGCATGCAAACGAGCTTTGCGTCGGGCGCGAGGGCAGCCATAAAGCTTTGCCATGCTGACCGCGCGGACGCCAGATCCGGGGTGGAATTGATCGGTTGGGTAGGATTACTCATCGGTTTTTGCCGGCGGCGCTTCGCCGTTCTCCACGAGCCGCTTCACGGCGTCCAGCGTGTCCGCCTCCTCGGCGGGTTTGTCGTGACGGATGCGGACTATGCGCGGGAAGCGGAGCGCGTAGCCGGATTTATGGCGTGCCGACGGCTGGACTCGGTCAAAGGTGATTTCTAAAACAATCTTCGGCTCAACGATGCGGACTTTGCCGTGCGCGTAGGTTTGCGTGGTGTGCTCCATCAGCCAGTCCGACAGCTCTTGGATTTCCACGTCGGTCAAGCCCGAGTAGGCTTTGCCGACGTTCAGCAAGGTTGGGTCTTCAGCGGAAGCGCGAACGGCAAAAGTATAGTCCGATAGAAATTTACTGCGCCTGCCGCTGCCTACCTCGGCGGCGGTAATGACCACGTCCAGTGTGGCTAAAGCGCGCTTAATTTTCAGCCAGTCGCGCCCACGCTTGCCGGGCTTATAGGCTGACGCCGGGTTTTTGACCATCAGGCCTTCGTTGCCGCGCGCCCGAGCCGCATCGAACTCCGCGTCCAGCAGGGCGGCGTCATCGAATGAGCGGCTTGCCGCCGGACGAGCGCGAGCATCCGGTGAAGCGGGAAGGCTGTCAATTACGGCGCGGCGCTCCGTAAGCGGTCGTTCGAGCAAAACCGTGCCATCCGCATAAAGCGCGTCGTAAACGATAAACGCGACGGGAACCTGCTGCATGATCTCGTCGGTGGGCACTTTGCGTCCGAGGCGTTGCTGCAGCGCTTGAAAGGGCAGGATGCCGTCAGAGCCGAAGGGCAGAATTTCGCCGTCGAGAATCAATCCTTGATCGTCTTCGGGAGCGACGGATTCCGGGAGCAGGTGAGCCAGCGGCTCAAGAAGATCGGGAAAGCTTCCGGTGATTTCGTCTAAGGTGCGCGAAAACAGCGCCACTCGCCGTCCGGCGACCACGCGCCCGTGCAGGGCGAGATCGCTGACATCGGTGGCGAGTCCGACATGCGCCTGCGCGCGGATGCCGTCGTATTTATCCTCGACGATAAATTCGCCGGGCATCTGACGCGCGACATCGGTCAGATCGGCGGCGGGCGTGGCGAGCATGAATTTCAAGGGATGGAAGAGGCGCATTTTAGCCTCGTTCAGACGCTTATGCCGGGTCAGGAGCGCCGTTTCGCCGATATCGCCGGTCAGCATATTGCTCCATTGAATCTGGCCGACACTCATGCCTGACCAGCGGGCGAGCGCGTCTTCCACCGCGCCTTCCTGCAGGCCGATACGCAGCTCGCCGGATAACAGCTTTACCGCGTACTTCGCTTCCAAAGGATTTGCCCGCTCCAGAAGCGCGACTATGATAGCCAGCTTGGCCGCGTTGCCACTTGTTTCGGCAAGCGTCTCGAACGCGAATTTTATATCGGACAGAGCTAGTCCCGGAGCGCGTCCGGAAAGCTGGGGATTGTTGGACCATGCCTCGTCGGCGACGTCTCCGAAGTCGCCCCGAACGACAAGGCGCTCGTTCATCCAGGTTTCGTCGCAGCCGGAAACGGCGCGAAGAGCGTTGCGCAGGGCGGCGCTGCCGATATTGATGGTGCGCTGGTCGCGCAGTGAAAACGTGTAACCGGCGAAGTAGCGGGCGGCCAGAACAAGATCGGTGTCGTCGAGCTGATCGAAGTACGTTGCAATCAGCGCGGCTTTTTCCAGGCGCTTCGTGGTGGCGGAGATTGCTTCGGCGACCTCACTGAAGCGAACAAACGCAGGAGTCGTCGCTGCCGGTTCGGAAAATAAAGGGTCTAGAGGCGAGGAGGGACTATCAACCGAAATCGCTGCAATTGGCTCGGAGGACGACATGCCGAGTTGTACCCAAAATTGCCGTTGTGGCAGGCAGCCTGCCAGATCGTTTAGCCTTCCCGCCGAGTCTATCAATCTACGTCAGTCAGTTTATTTTAGCTTTGCGGGCGGCACGTCGGATCTCAGCGTGGCGCAGAAGAGGTCTAAGCGGTGCCGGTCAAACGGGTCGGTGGCGAGGTGGCGCGCGTCGATAGCGTAGGGGAGGGCGGCTTTGGGATTTTTGCGGTACCAGGCTTCGAGCATCGCCCGGTCGTAGATGAGCTGCCAGCTGGTGGGGTTCGCGGCGATGCCCTGGTCGAGCATGACAGCGCCATCGTTTACGCGGTGCGTTTCGGCGAGGATCATGAAGCCCACGCCGTATGCCTCGATAAAGTGGGGGTCGAGGGTGACGATTACGTGGAGTATCGGCAGAATATCCTTATCCTGCGACCAATCGCCGCCGCTGGCCAAATATTGATGATGGTAGTGATCGAGCACTGTAAGCCAGAGCACATTGGCGGCGACCACACGGAACTCGCCGCCGGCATGAGCCAGTGCCGCGCCGGAGACAGCATCGGTGCCGCCCGCATTCGAGCCGATATAGCCGGCCCGGATACCCGCGCTGGTCATGCCGCCGTTGACTATAGCTGCGAGCGAGCCCCAGGCAAGGCAAAAGACAGCCGCTTTCAGCAGTGATAATCTCGCGCGCCGGCTTTTCATTTCAGTTTAATCCGCTGCCGTTTTGCGGCGAGACGCCCGGTGCAAAGTCCCGCGCCGAGTACGGTGAAGTATGCGGCGATGCCGCAAATCTGCGATTGCTCGTCTTTGGAATAGCGCGGATTGAGCCATTGGTACAGCAGTTCCTGCGATTCCGCGTAGTCATCGCCGTCGTCGTCGTCTTTTGCGGGGCGAAACTGCTGATGAACATCGTTCGGAGCTAGGCGCGCGGCAGGCACAGCAGACGGAGCGGCCTGAGCGTCAGCTTGATCGCCCATGATTGCGGCCTGCAGAACCAAGGCGCTCAAGAGACCGATTAAAAGGTGAAGCGATTGTGGCTGTCGGTGATTAAGTCGCAACAGCATCTTGTTTTTCGCCATGGCTATAGCTCGCGACGCGAAAACGACAGAGATGCGATTGATAAGACAAATGCCGTAAAGGCGATGCCGTACAGACCTGTTTGCCAGAGGTATGACGCGGGAACCGGCAGTCCGTACACCAAAGAATCTTTGAAGTTGAAGCATTCCAGATTAGGGATGAGCTGCGACGCCGCCGCGACGAGCGTGTTTCCGATAAATCCGTGGACACGGTGCGCGATTGTCGCGCAGAGCCAGAACTTCGCGTTGCCGAGCAGACAGAACGCGACCGAGAGAAACCAGGCGAGCGGCGGGCTGCAAACCGTGGAAAGCGCCAGCGCGATTGCGGTGACGATACCGACTTCCAGTAGCAGAAACGGCGTGACTAAAAAGACACCTTTGTCGATACGGCCGGTGAATAAGAAAAGAATGCAGCAGAAGGCCGCCAGCATAATCGCCATGCCGAGAGCGACCGCGCCGAGAGCGCCGAGATATTTGCCGACCACGTACTGCCAGCGGGCCACGGGCTTGGCTAAAATGGGATAGAGCGTGCGCGCCTCGATATCGGCGGGAAGGCCCGAGGATGCCAGGGTGATTCCGATGATCGTGCTGGTCGCCACGATGGAGAGCACGCACAGATCCTTGACGAACTTGATCAGCATGGCGTGATCGAAGACGCCGAGGCAGGTGGAAACCGCGATCAGTGTCAGGGCGACCAGCATCAGGACGTGGAAAATCTGCTTGCGCGCGCTTTCCAGCAGCGTGATATGGGCGATGGAGAGCGATTGGCGCGTCGCCGGAAGTACGGATTGCAGGAGGCTCATGAGCTTGCTCCTTCGCCGACCAGACGCAGGAACGCGTCTTCCAGTGTTTCCCGCTGCGGCTTTACGGTGCGGAGCACGGCGTGTCGGCTTCTCAGCGAGTCGATAAACGCGTAGAGCTGATTTGTGGGCACGAGCGCGGTTTGCGTTTGGGGCGCTGGGTCACGAGTTAGGCTGCTATCTTCTTGGTGGGATGGGCAGTCGAACTCCACCGCAAGCTCGTCGCGCATGCGGACTATTTCGCTGGGCGGGGCGCAGGCGACCAGAACTCCTCCGGCAAGGACGCCTACTTGATCGCAGATCGGCTCCATTTCGGTGAGCAGATGAGAGGAGACGAAGACGGTTTTGCCCTCGCCGCGAAACCGGCCGAGCATCTCGCGCAGCTCTTTTCGGCCCACGGGATCGAGGCCGGAGGATGGCTCGTCGAGTATCAGCAGCTTGGGGTCGCCGACTAAAGCGCAGGCTAGCCCGATGCGCTGGGTCATTCCTTTCGACAGCTTGGAGAGCGGCGTCCGCGACGACGCCAGCATTCCCACGGTATCGAGGCACTCGTCGGCTCTGCGTTTCGCCGCGCCGTAGCCGAGTCCGGCGAGTATGGCCTGCTCGCGGACTAATTCGCGGCTGGTCAGGAACTTCGGGAAGTAGGGATGCTCGGGCACGTACCCGATGCTTTGCCGCGCTTCGGGAAGATCGGCGGGCAGGCCGAACAGGAACGCCTCGCCGCTGGTCGGCTGCAGAAACGACAGCAGCATTTTAATCGTGCTGGTTTTGCCCGCGCCGTTTGGGCCAAGAAATCCGAACACTTCGCCGGGCTGTACGGTTAAGCTCAAATGGCTTACCGCAACCCTGATGTCACGCGCTCCGGCGATTCGGTAAGTTTTAGTCAAGCCTCGCGTTTGTATTGGCGGCGCGGCGGATGTATGAGCGATCATGGCTTCCCCAGACTGTCAGCGTTATGGCTTTAATATCGGCTCAGGCGCGCTTCTTCAAAAGGGCAAAGCTATATATTTTGCGAGTGTGATTTTATATCGCCAGGACCGATCACGCGCGCGATATGTGTCTCCTGTGAATCTCTTTTCAGGGGGTGGTGAATGAGTTTTCACAAAAGATGACGCTTGGTTCTTGCGCATTGAATGAAACGAGGCTATCAATAGGCAACGTTGCTTTTAGCGCGGCTTATACTACAGGAGACGGGCAGGGCAGCCGAATATCTGCGAAGTGCCTCATCCCACTACCGATTCAGCGTTGATCGCGCCCGCACCCAGCTCTGCCCGCGCGTCTCGTGATGCCATGAAATTGCCCAGCGTCTATTGGAAAGTGCGGCGTCAGCTATTTTTCCTGCAGCAGCGCTGGTTTTCATTCTTTTCGTTTTTGCTGCTGGACAACTATGCCAGCAGCCGTATCAGAGCGTCGCTGCTCCGATTGTATGGGGCTCAAATCGGCGAGAACTGTTTTATTCGGGGAGGTCTGAAGATGCAGGAGAGCTTTAATTTGCATCTAGGCGACTCCGTATTTATCAATGCCGAATGCTGCTTCGACTGCTCCGCGCCGATTACGATTGGCGATCATGTTCAGTTCGCGTACCAGGTGACACTGGTCACTGGCGGCCACAAAATCGGAGAGCGTGGCAACCGCGCCGGCGAGCATAATCCGAAATCGATTGTAATTGGGGACGGCGCTTGGATCGGCGCTCGCGCCATGATTCTTCCGGGTGTCACGATCGGCGCGGGCGCAGTTGTCGCCGCCGGGGCGATCGTGACGAAAGATGTCGCCGCCGATACTCTAGTTGCCGGCGTTCCAGCCAGACCTATCCGCTCGCTGGACTAAAGCCGTGCGTCGGTTCCGCGCGAGGTACGAGGCGAGCCGGTCGCGCGATTATTGTTTCAGAGATTACTCATATGCCAGTCCCTACCATCGACTTCGCGCTGATTACGATTGGGGGCAATATTACGCGCTACCGAATCGTCCGCCCCATAGTCGAGCAGGCTACGGATGTGAAGTCGCGCTGGTTTCCGATTCGGACATGGTTTGAAGCCGACCCGCTGCGCGTGCTGCCGTCGGTCGTGCGCATTCGGATGCGTCATGCAATCGATTCATTCGACCTTTTTTTTAGCAAACCTTCCGACGCGGTGGTGATCCACGCCTTCGAGACATATCCGCTTTATATCGCGTGGGCCGTGCTGACCGGTAGGCGACGGCAAGCCATTATTTGGAACGGCGACGCCGGCCTGGAAATCAAATCAGAGCGCGAGCTGCAGCGCACTGATTTGTTCGTCTTCTGGTCGCAGTATGCTCTGAGCGGCGCGCTGAAAAGCTTGCCCAAGCTTTCCGCCGAGAAATGCCGCGTGCTGCATCCAGGCCTCGATCTGGAGCATTGGCCGTTTACTCCGGCGGAGCCGCCCAAGGCGACATGGAATCTGCTTTTCGTCGGCGGAGACTTTATGCGAAAGGGCGGCGACGTGCTTCTCGACGCCTTCGAGCAGGGCCTGTCCGAGAGTTGCGAGTTGCACGTGGCGACTCAATCGGCTCATCTGCCGGATGAATTTCGCGCGAGAATGGAGCGCAACCCCCGCGTCCATCTGCACCTCGACCTCGCGTCGGGCAGCCCGGAGCTAAAAACATTGTTCCGCTCGTCGCACGCATTCGTGATGCCGACCAACCAGGATTCGTCGTCGTGGGTGAGCATCGAGGCGATGGCGACCGGCCTGCCGGTGATCGTCAGCCCGCAGGAAGGTATCCGCGATATCGTTCTCGACGGCGAGACCGGCCTGCATGTCGCGCCTAAAAACCCCGGCGACATTACTGCCGCGGTGCAGCGGCTACAGGACTCCCCAAATTTGCGTGGTCAATTGATCGAAAAAGCCAGGGCGCATATCGAGAGCAACTACGACGCGCGCATTAACACGCGCCGGTTTCTGGAAGAGATCAAAGCGGCGATCAGCGTTAAACGTGCCAGCTCGATGGCCCAAGCCGTCGCCGACGAATCCGCTGCTTAAACCGCCGGGCGGGGCGTTAGGCCCACATTTTGCGGTCCAGGGTTCGGTATTGCAGCGCCTCGGCGACATGGGCAAGCTCGATGTCGTCGCACTCGGCCAAATCGGCAATGGTGCGCGACAGTTTCAGAATGCGGTCGTAAGCCCGAGCGGACAAACTCAGCTGCGAGATCGCGGACCTGAGCAGGTCGGCGACCGAATCCGAGAGCACGCACACCTCCTTGAGCTGGCGCGGCTGCATTTGCGCGTTGCAATACACATCGGAGCCAAACGCGCTGAACCGCTCGCGCTGACGGACGCGCGCCGCAATCACGCGCTCGCGGATCGTAGCCGACGATTCCGCCGGAGCGACATCTCCGCGCTGCACCATTTCATCCTGCTTCAAGCGCGGCACTTCGATATGGATGTCGATTCGATCCAAGAGCGGCCCGGAAATGCGCTGCTGGTATTGCTTAATCTGCTGCGGCGTGCAGGAGCACTGCTTCAGCGTGTCTCCGAAATAGCCGCAGGGGCAGGGGTTCATCGCCGCCACCAGCATGAACTTTGCCGGGTACGACAGCGAGGCGGCGACTCGGGCGATGGTGACCTTGCCGTCTTCAAGCGGCTGGCGGAGAACTTCGAGAGTGTCGCGGCGAAACTCCGGGAGTTCGTCCAGGAACAGAACGCCGTTGTGCGCCAGTGAGACTTCGCCGGGACGCGGGTATGCGCCGCCGCCGGAGAGTCCGGCCGACGAGATCGTGTGGTGCGGCGAGCGAAACGGCCGCCGCGCAATCAGCGCCCCGCCGTTTCCGTTTCCGCCTCCATTTCCGTTGCCGCTCGCCGCGCCGCCGAGCAGGCCTGACACGCTGTACACGCGGGTGGTTTCGAGGGCTTCCTCTAAAGTCATCGGCGCGAGGATTGTGGGTAGTCGCCGGGCGAGCATGCTTTTGCCGGAGCCGGGAGGGCCGACCAAGATAATGTTGTGGCCGCCCGCCGCAGCGACTTCCAGGGCGCGCTTTACGTGAGCCTGGCCTTTCACTTCGGACATGTCCGCGCCGCCGGTTTCGACTACGTTTAGCATTTCTTCCGGGCAGCAGTGCAGAGCGGCGGTGGAGCCGCCCGCGTCGCCTCCGGAGCCGAGCAGCTCGACTACTTCCTGCAAGTTTCTGACGGGATGCACCGCAATATCGCCGCCGACCAGGGCGGCTTCGGCGGCGTTCTCGTGCGGCACGATCAATCGACGCCTTCCCTCAGCCCGAGCTCCCATCGCAATCGGCAAAATGCCGGAGATAGGGCGCACTTTGCCGTCCAGCGCCAGCTCGCCGACGAGGAGCCAGTCGTCGAGATCCGCGCAATCGACTTGCCCGGTCGCGGCTAAAATCCCGACGGCAATCGGCAGATCAAATGAGGGACCCTGCTTCTTCACGTCGGCGGGCGCTAAATTGATCGTGATGCGCCGCAGCGGAAACTCCAGGCCCGAGTTTTTGATCGCGGAGCGCACTCGCTCCTTAGACTCATTCACAGCGGTATCGGGCAGCCCAACGATGGCGAACGACGCGAGCATCGTGCTGACATCGGCTTCCACACTCACTTTGTAGGCATCAATCCCGTAGATTGCGCTGGATTCGGCGCGAGCAAGCATCTTGTATTCTCCTGTGCCGCTGTCGGCTGCATGGCGTGTCTGTCGCAAGCTATACTGCCGGTGGTTGGAGAAAAGCGGAAAGGCGAGCGCAACGTTTTTTGCGAGTCCGCGCGAGCGGTGAGTATAGGCTCTGAGTTGAGCGTGATAGCCGGACTATATCAGCGGATTTGGCGGGTTGCTTGCGGGCGGGGTAGAATAGGAGGAATGGCATCTTGGCATGGCCGTGTCATCATTACTGCCGGCGCGCATTAGGGCGAGTGTTCAGCCGCCGCGCCGCACAGAATTTGCTTGCACCGAGGAGAGTTTTCGTTCCTATGCCGGTTAAATCTAAAGACAATGTCGGGCCTTGCGAAGTGAGCCTGGATATCGAAGTGGAATCGGGCAAAGTCGCCGAGGCAGTGGACCGCGCTTATCGCGAGTTTTCCAAGTATATCGCCGTGCCCGGCTTCCGCAAGGGCAAAGCTCCCATGGCGTTTGTGCGCCAGCGCGTGCCGCAGGACCAGTTGCGCGAGCGTGCGTCGGAGCTGCTGATCGGCCCCGCCTACGAGCAGGCTTTGCGCGAGAGCGAAGTGCAGCCTTACGCGCAGCCACGGGTTCAGGTGGTTAAGTTCGATACCACCGCGCCTGACTATGTTTTGGAGTTCAAGGCAGTAGTTCCGCTTGCTCCTAATGTGACGCTTGGGCAGTACACCGGGCTGGAAGTCGAGCGCGACGTTCGGGAAGTTACCGATGCCGATGTCGAGGAGCGTATCAACTCGCTTCGCGAGCGCGCGGCGGAGTACCCGTTGATCGAAGGCCGTCCGGCGGAGCTGGGCGACGTGATCGTAGGCGATCTTTCCGTCACTCCCGCCGACCCGGACGACGATACCGTTGAAGACGAGACTACCGAGGACGAGCAATCCGGCGAGGAATCGGCGTTTCAGCCGACCGCGATTCAATTGGGCGACGCCGGCAATATTCCGGGCGTAGACGACGCTCTTCTCGGGGCCGACCGTGGCGATGAGAAGATGTTTGAGCTGGTTTATCCCGCGGACTACCCGAACGCCGAAGCTGCCGGGCATCGCGCCCAGTTCGTTCTGCGTGTGAAGGAGCTGCACAGCAAGATAGTTCCGGAGCTGGACGCCGAGTTCGCGAAGAAGTTCGGCGGCGTCGACAGCATGGACGAGATGCGGGCCAAGATGCGTGCCGACATGGAGCGAGCATCCGCCGAAACGGCCGAGGCCGGCGTGGAAAGCAAGCTGGTGGACGCCGTTGTCGCGAACTCCACGATTGAGTATCCCACCGTTTTGATTGATGTCGAGATGGAGGAGGATGTCCGCGCGTTCCGGGAAGATCTGGAGCGCAGGCAGATGAGCGTCGAGGATTATGTCGCGCAGAGCGGCATCGGACAAGACGCGTTGCTGGCGGATTTCCGGGCGCGAGCCGACATGCGCTTGCGGCGCGGCCTCGTTCTTGGCGAGATCGCCAAGGCGGAAAACCAGCAGCTGACGGACGCGGACGTAAACCGGGAAATTCAGTCGCGGGCTGATGCGCAGCGCACCAGCGCCGAAGCGATGCGCGCTTATATCGATAGCAGCAAGGGAATCGACGCTATTCGCAACGCGGCTTATACGAAAAAGATTCTTGGCTTTATCGCGAGCAGCGCGGTAATTACCGACCATGTGGTCACTGCCGACGAGGCGCAGGACGAGGAAATCGATCCGATTGCCGGAGGCGATGAGGAATCCGTGTCGCCGGCGGCGCTAAGCAGCACCGCGCCTGATGCCGACATCGCCGATATCGGCACTGGACCGGATGCGGTGGAAGTTTCCGATACCGTGATCGAGACGGGTGACGAAGGGGTCAAGCCGAAGCGCGCGCGCAAAAAAGCGGCGGACGTCATCGTGGAAGAAGACGCGGGAGCAAACGGCTAGTCCGCGGCGTTATAGTTGTTAGATTAGAATACGATAACGCATTGATTGTAGGAGCACAGATTTAGATGCCACTCGTTCCCATAGTTGTGGAGCAGACGCCTCGCGGCGTCGAGCAGTACGATATTTGGTCGCGGCTGATGAAAGACAGAATTGTCTTTATCGGCGACCAAATCGAAGAGCACATGGCGAATATCGTCATTGCGCAGCTTCTCTTTTTGGAAAAAGAAGATCCTGATAAGGATGTCGACGTTTATATTCAATCGCCCGGCGGCTCGGTGATTGCCGGTCTCGCGATTTACGACACGATGCGCTTAATCAAGCCCGACATCCGCGTGACGGTGGTCGGCATGGCCGCTTCCATGGGCGCGGTGCTGACATCGGGCGGGACGAAAGGCAAGCGCGCCGCGCTGCCGAACGCTCGCATCATGATTCACCAAGGCAGCGCAGGCTTCTCGGGCACGCCTTCCGATATTGAGATTCAATGGCGCGAAGTCGAGCGCTACAAGAAGAAGCTGACGCAAATTCTGGCGGAGAACTGCGGCCAAAGCTACGAGCGCATCGAAAAGGATGTCGACCGCGACTTCTGGATGTCGTCGGAAGAGGCCGTGGAATACGGCATCATCGACGAGGTGCTCGGACAGAAAGCGTAAGCGGCTATAACTGCTTGTTAGAAGGGAAGGGCGTGCGCTGGACATGATTTGTTTCTCATGAACGGTGGGCGCTCTTGTCTTTTTTCGATGTCGAACTTGAACTCATTAGTGATTTTTGTGGTTGCGTGACTACTCAAGCGAAAGTATGGTAAAAATGATTGAGCGGTATACCGCCGCTTGGAGTGAGAGTAACGAACAGATACTCTTGTGCCGATAATAACGGTTGCTGATTCCCTGCCCGTTCTACAGAGCCGGCTTGGCTAGCAGCATCAATGTTGTTTGGAATATCATCTGATTAAGGACGGGCTTCCTGCTTCCATGGCTAGACTCACCACCGAACGAAACGACAGCCGTTGCCTGCTGTGCGGTAAGACGCGCGAGCAAGTCCAAAAGCTCATTCTCGGCGTGCATGGAGGGGTTTGCCTAGATTGCGTCGCGCTTTGCAACGAGATCATCAAGAGCGATGCGGCTCAGGTGACGAAGGAAGAGACTTCGGCGATCAGCAAAATCCCGAAGCCGAAAGACATTTACCGAATTCTCAGCCAGTATGTCGTGGGCCAGGAGCGCGCCAAGCAGGTGCTCTCGGTCGCGGTGTACAACCATTATAAGCGGATCAATTTGCCGTCCGCCGACGGTATCGAGTTGCAGAAAAGCAATATTTTGCTGATCGGCCCGACCGGTAGCGGTAAGACGCTTCTGGCGCAGACTCTGGCGCGCATCTTAAACGTGCCGTTCGCGATTGCGGACGCGACCAGCTTGACCGAAGCGGGATATGTCGGCGAGGACGTCGAAAACATTCTGCTTAAGCTGCTGATGGCTGCGGACAACGGCGACAATATCACCAACGTCGTGAAGAACGCCCAGCACGGTATCGTCTACATCGACGAGATCGACAAGATCACCCGAAAGTCGGACAGCCCCAGTATCACTCGCGATGTCTCCGGCGAAGGGGTTCAGCAGGCGCTCCTCAAGATTATCGAGGGTACTGTGGCGAACGTGCCGCCGCAGGGTGGGCGCAAGCATCCGCAGCAGGATTATGTCCAGCTCGATACCAGCAATATCTTGTTTATCTGCGGCGGCGCGTTCGAGGGAATCGAGCAGATCGTCCAGCGAAGATTCGGGCAGCAGTCGTTGGGCTTTAGGGCTAATATCGAATCGCGCAAGGACACGCCCAAGGATTCGTTCCTCAGCCAGATTTTGCCGGAAGACTTGATGCGCTACGGCTTGATCCCCGAGTTTATCGGCCGCTTGCCGGTAACGGCAACGCTGAACCCACTGGATAGCGAAGCGCTAATTAAAATTCTCGTCGAGCCTAAGAACGCTTTGGTCAAGCAGTACCAAAAGTTTTTTGAGTATGACGGCGTCAATTTGCAGTTCACCGAATCGGCTTTGGTGGCGATTGCCGAGGAAGCGATGAAGCGCTCTACCGGCGCGCGCGCTTTACGATCGATTATCGAGCAGGTAATGATGAATATCATGTACGAGATTCCGTCGGAAACCGGCATCTCGGAAGTGATGATTACCGATGAGTTGGTGCGCAGCAACCTGGGCGTTCCGACGATTTCAGCCAGTTTGCTGGCTTCATAGTCGTGTCGCCGCTGATTAGTGTCGGCTTCTCTGCCTTGCAGGGCTGCTGTCATGGCCGCCAGGTAGCTCTTGCCGGTCTGCCTAATATGCTATTATAGAGAGTCGCTCCCGGCGGCGGCGTCGCAAGTTATTGCGCGACGCAGCGCGCGGATGGGCGGCTCTTTTTACTTATGACCGACGAAATCAAACCCGAGAAGACCCTCCCCCTAGAGGGCGATACTGCTGCTCAGGGGGCCGAGCAGGATGAGCAGTTAAAGCCGAAGCGTCGCCGAAGCCGAGCCTCCTCCGTAGCTGCCGTTGCCGCCGAAGAGCCGCAGGATGTTGAAGCCGCCGCTCCTGAATCGGAGGCGTCAAGTGGGCGCCCTCGCTCGCGCGCGCGAGCGCCGAAGTACCCGTTTCCTTTGGAATTGCCGCTGCTGCCCGTGCGCGACAACGTTTACTTTCCCCGTGTCGTGTTTCCGCTGTTTATCGGGCGCGAGAAATCGGTCCGCGCTTTGGAAGCCGTACTGGACAGCCATCGCCATATTCTGCTGGTGACGCAAAAGCAGGTCGGTGTGGAAGACCCGGAAGCGGGCGATCTTTACCGCGTGGGTACTGTCGCCGAAGTTTTGCAGGTGCTGAAGATACCTGATGGGACAATCCGGGTGATGCTGGAAGGCGTGGCGCGGTTCCGTGTGGATAAGTTTGTTCAGGACGATCCCCATTTTGTCGTGAAAGGCAAGCCGCTTCTTGAGGACAACAAGCACAGCACCGAGCGCGAAGCGCTGATGCGGGCGGCGATGGCGCAATTCGAGCAGATTGTCAGCGCCGGCCGCGCTATTCCGCCCGAGGCTGTTGTCGGGATGATGAACATCAAGGAGCCGGGGCAGCTTGCGGACAATATCGCCTGGAATTTGTCCGGGCTGCGCATTGAAGCGAAACAGGAGCTGCTGGAAACCGCTGACGCGGAAGAGCGGCTGAACAAGCTGAGCGTGATACAGACGAAGGAATCCGAAATTCTCGAAGTTCAGAAGCATATTCGGAACCGTGTCGAGAAGGAGATGGGCGACAACCAGCGCGAGTTTATTTTGCGCGAGCAGCTGAAAGCGATTCAGCAGGAACTGGGCGAGCGCGACGAGCGCGGCAGCGAAGCCGACGAGTACCGCGAGAAGATCGAGGCCGCCCAGATGCCGGAGCATGCGCTGGAGCGTGCGATGAAAGAGCTTGGCCGTCTGGAGAAGATGCCCGCCGCCGCGCCGGACGGAGTGGTGGTGCGCAACTACCTGGACTGGCTGACCGCGCTGCCCTGGTCTAAAATGAGCGAGGACAAGCTGGATTTGACTGAGGTGCGGGAGGTTCTCGACGCTGACCACTTCGGTATCCCCAAGGTGAAAGAGCGCATCTTGGAGTTTATGGCCGTGCGCAAGCTGACCGGCTCCCTAAAAGGCCCAATTTTATGCTTTGTCGGGCCTCCGGGAGTTGGAAAAACGAGCATCGGGAAGTCGATTGCGCGGGCGATGGGGCGCAAGTTCGCGCGGATTAGCCTAGGCGGTGTGCGGGACGAGGCGGAAATTCGTGGGCATCGGCGCACTTATATCGGGTCGCTTCCGGGCCGGATCCTGCAAAGCTTGAAGCAAACCGGAACGCGCAATCCCGTAATTTTGCTCGACGAGATCGATAAGATGTCGGCGGATTTTCGCGGCGACCCATCGGCGGCGCTGCTGGAGGCACTGGACCCGGAGCAGAACCATGAATTTTCCGACCACTATTTAGAGGCGGCCTTCGATCTGAGCCAGGTGATGTTTATCACGACGGCCAATATGCTCGATCCGATTCCGGCGGCTCTCCGCGACCGGATGGAAGTGATTTCGTTCAGCAGCTATATCGAGGATGAGAAGGTCGCTATCAGCGAGCAGTTTTTGATTCCTAAGCTGATCGAGAACCATGGCCTGGCGGATTCGCAGGTAAGCGTGACGGAAGATGCGGTTCACCGTGTGATTCGTGAGTATACGCGCGAAGCGGGCGTGAGAAACTTGGAGCGGGAATTGGCGTCGCTGTGCCGCAAAACCGCGCGGAAAGTCGCTGATGGCGATTCCGGGCCGTTTGTTATCGATCAGCAGCTTGTTCGGGAGTATCTCGGCAAGCGGCGCTTCAAGTTTGGAGTGGCTGAGGAAGACAACCAGGTCGGCACGGCGACCGGACTGGTTTACACGGAGATGGGCGGCGACGTGATTTCCATCGAAGTCTCGCTACTGCGCGGGAAAGATACCCGCGTGACACTGACCGGGCAGCTTGGGGATGTTATGAAAGAATCGGCGCAGGCGGCGCTTTCATATGTTCGCTCGAAAGCTCAGGCGCTGCATCTGCCGCAAACGTTTTACGATGGGCTCGAGATTCACCTGCATGTCCCGGAGGGAGCGATCCCGAAAGACGGCCCGTCGGCGGGTATTACGATTGCGACAGCGCTCGCGTCGGCGCTCACCGGGCGCGCGGTGCGCAAGGAAGTGGCGATGACCGGCGAGATCACGTTGCGCGGCCGGGTGCTTCCCATCGGCGGCTTGAAAGAAAAGGTGCTGGCGGCGCATCGCGCGGGAATCACGACGATTTTGATTCCCGCGGACAACGAGAAGGATTTGGACGATATTCCTCCGGATGTCCGCGACCGAATTATTTTCCATATGGTCGCGCATATGGACGACGTTCTCCCACAGGCGCTGCTGCCGGAACCGCAGCGCGGCGGGGACGATTTGCCTTGGGCCGGAGCGGTGGACGGGGAGTTGAGAAGCAGCATGATCAGCAACTAGGGTCGCTTTGCTGCCGGTGCAGTGTAGTGCAGTGTGGTAAAGAGCCGCCCCGAAAAGCTAAGCCAGCATTTCGGGGCGGCTCTTTTGTCGATTAGCTTTTCGCGGGTGAACTGACGGCTGGCGTCGCCGCAGGGGCTGGAGCGGGGGAGACGGGGCTGGGCGCGCCGCCTACTTGCGTCGATTGGTTGGCGGATTTTGCGGCTGCCTCGGCATCGGCTGCCGCTTTCGCTTCGGCAGCGGCTTTCGCGGCTTCGTCGGACTTGTGAATCGCTTCGGCCATGGTGGCGTGCGCGGCGGCGAGCTCATTCTCGTCGGCACCTAAAACGCGGCCTAGGACCAGCCCCTGGCTGTCTACTAAAAAGAGGGTGGGGACGGCGCTGACGGACCAAATCGGCGCGACGTACATCTCAAAATCCCAGAGCACCGGATAGGTCAGCGATTCTTTCTGGGCCATTTGCTCGATCGCTTCGCGCTCGCCGAAAACGACCGCTGCCACAGTGAGCTTGTCACCGAGAGCTGTCCAGTTTTGCAGCTCGCGCGCCATATTTTGGCTGTTGGGGTCGGTCACTTCTAAGAACGCGACCGCCAGAAAGCCTTTCGCTCGCATTTTAGCGCTGTTTTGATAGACGCCTTGAAGGTCGCAGAGGCCGAAATCCTGGATTCTGCGTCCAGTGTTAATTGCGTTGCGGTCGAATACCATAGCTGCCGTGTTGATCCTTTGACGCGCCGAAGCGCCGAGTTCGCTGTGATGATTATAGTAACACACGCTTGCAACTGTTGCGGCGTCGAATGTGGCACAAACGAAGGCGCATTCAGTTCATCGCGCCCCCGCTATACGCTTCTGCGCCGTTTTGCAGAGGCTTTCGCGGTTCGCGAGACGAGAAGGTTCGACCGGACAAACTGTCGCTCGATCAGCCGGAGCAGAGCGTCGCGCTCGGGGCCGCGCACGACAGCCTGCTCATGCGCTTCCGACAAGCAGATAGGATAGCCGAATCCTTTGTCCGCTTGATTTAAGGCAATCGAATGGCACCGCTCTAAGAGTTGCGGATCGTCGGCGCACCAGCGGGGCAGCTCGACGCGGGCGATCTCGCCGCCGACGTTAAGATAGAAGAAGACGATTCGCTGCTCGGGCGGCGTGTACGAATCCAGGATGCGCGACTCGCTGTGAAACAGCGGCGTGCGCTGCCCTTCGCGCAGGAGCAGCGCGAAAAGGTCGGCATCGGTGAGGCGGTCGATGGTGGAGCAGAGCGGCGCGGCGCGAATCTGGCACTCTTTGAATGCCAGGCATTCATCGGCGCAGAGCGATGTTCGCAGCGCGCCGATGACTTCGCGGCTGGCGGGCCGTGATAAATAGCCGATCACCGGCACGTTTTTCAGGCGCGCCGCTTCCAGGACGCTGAGAAAGCGATTCAGCACCCGGTCGCGGTTCGGCTTTTGCTCGGATTCCTGCGTCCATAGGATGAGGGTTCCATCGACGAACGCGACAGGCTCGCGCGAGGCCCCGAACTCTGCGATCATCTCGCCCAAAGTTTCCATTTCCAGCAAGAAGCGCCGGGTGGCCAATTCTTTCTCACCGACATACCCGCTTGTCTGCGGCTCTTCGCGAGGAGTCGCGCCGCTTGGCTCTTGAGTGTCGGCCCCCGACGGAGCCAAAAGCTCTTCCTCGCGGTAGACAAGCTTTGCGGCGCTAGCGAGTGTCGGGCGCGAGCCGCAGCCGTAGTGGAGAGCGACTTTACCGACGTTCAGCAGATAGAAGGTAGCGACCTCATGACGATCCAGCGGGATTTGAGAGCCGTCGCAGGCGAGGGCGGTGTAGCATTCGGCTATATCAGGCGGGGCAATGGCGTCCTGCCAAATGGATCGTTGGTCAAACGGTTTCGCTTTCAGCCAGCGCTGGTGGGCGGAGTCGAGTCTCGTGA
>CAXSEA010000018.1:0-26209 GCA_964235675.1 uncultured Armatimonadales bacterium
CCGGGCGGGGTCATGGAACGCCTTTACCCCCGGAGCGAGATGGAACGCCAAGATGTACAGCCCGCCGTTTCGTCCGGTCGCCAGCCAGATTGCCGCCGCCAGCACGCCCGTCCAAAACAGCGTCGGTTTCTCACGCCTGGTCCAGGCCGCCGCCACGGCAACTAAAGCCAGCAGGCAGGGCGCGACGCCCAGGTAGCACGCCGGCTCCCAATAATTGCCGCCGCCGTGGAAATTGCCGTCATACGGCGATCCGAACGCGTTGGGCGCGATCAATCCGACGATGTGCGTCGGACGCAGCACGAACCGGTTCGCGGTGGCGAGCGTCAGGATTTGGCGGTCGGAGTGCTTCCAAACTTCCAGCACTGGCAGCAGCTCTCCGGCGTCCAGGCAGCACGCCAGCGCCAGCGCGGCGACGCCCCACCCGATGAGCGCCGCCCATTCACTCCGCGCCTGCGTGCCTGCTCGACCGGTTAATCGCGGCCACGCGTTATAGAACGCGTAGGCGAGCGCCAAGTAGCCGGTCAGCAGCGTGATTTGCGCGTGCGCCGCGAGCAGCTGCAAGCCCAGACCGGTTCCCAGCCAGAGCGCCGTCCAGAAATTTGGGCGACGCGCCAATCGCCCGGTCGCCCACAAGATCGCCGGCACCCACGCAATCGCCTGAGCCATGTTGGGAAACTGGATTTTCGTCACGAAGTAGCCGCCCAGCATGAAGCCTATCGCGCCGAAAACGCTTCCAGGGCGGCGGCACAGCCCTTCGCCGCGAAGAAATCCATAAAAAAACGCGCCGCCGAGCAGCAGATGAAGCGCGTCGGTGAGCGTCAGAAACTGCCACGCGGCCAATTTTCCCGCCAGCAGAGTGGACGGGTACAGCGGCCACGTTTGAGGATTTCCCACAAATGGCTCGCCGCAAAGTATAGAGGGATTCCACAGCGGGACAATGCCGCGCCCAAAACTCCGGTGCAGGAACGATTGCATCGGGGCGAAATAAAGCTCGATATCGCCCCAGTAAAGCACGTGCCGGGTAAAAAGAAGCGGCCACAATGCAAGCGCGCCGATCACAATCACAATCAACGCGCAAGCGGCATCCACGAGCGGCAAATGCGCGCTCAAGGGCTGCGGGGATAAGTTGTCGTCGGAGCGGTTCTTCAAAAGTTCAGACGCTGGCCGTAAACGCGGCACGGGGAAAATGCGATATTGGGCATGGATGAAAACATCGTCGGAATCATTGGCGGCAGCGGTTTCGAGGATGCGCTCGACACGGAATTAGGGGTTCCCCTGCAAGCAGCGTCATTCATGGAAACGGAACACGGCGCGGCCGGCATCACAATTTACAAGTCGCCCGGAGGCAGCGCCGTCGCTTTTCTACCGCGCCACGGCGCGGAGCACGGCATCGCGCCGCACCTGATTAACCATCACGCCAACATCGCCGCTCTTAAAGCGATTGGCTGCCGGTTCGTACTCTCCACCACTGCGGTCGGCTCGCTGCGGCAGGAGTTCCATCCCGGCGATTTGGCCGTGCCCGATGACTTTCTCGACCTGCGCGGCGGGCCGCCGACTACTCTTTACAATACACCCGGCAAAGTCGAGCACACGGATTTTACCGAGCCGTTCAGCCGGGTTGCGCGGGCAGTTCTGATTCAAGCCGCCGAGGACGCCGTTTCCGAGCTGCGCGTCGCGGACACGATTATACACCCCCGCGCGACCTACCTTTGCGTGAGCGGCCCGCGCTATGAAACTCCCGCCGAAGTGCGCTGCTTCGCGTCCTGGGGCGCGGACTTAGTGGGCATGACCGTCGTTCCGGAGGCGATTCTCGCGCGCGAAAGCGGCCTGGGTTACGCCACTTTGTCGGTGGTGACCAATTACGGTACCGGCATATCGTCCGAGGCGCTTTCCCACGGCGAAGTGGAGGCGATGATGCGCGCTCGCCGCGCTCCCGTTGTCGCCGCACTGCTGCTGGCGTCCGACGCTCTGGCCGGGCAGCGCTGATTCGATTTCCAGCCAAGCTGCCGCCGGCCTCTAGACAGACTTGTAAAAAACAGCTATGGTAGAATGATACAAGCGCTCACTCCGCCGCCGTCCCTGCGCCTACCGCTTCTTCCCTGCATTCAACATGCGCGGTAAGCATCGGTATGTTAGCTGCCATGGGCGCTCGCGGCTTATTCTTCACCAGGTGATCTATGCGATTTAATCGATTTTCAATGAAGTGGATCGTCGCCCCGGCCATCGCCCTTTCGGCGGCGGCGTTGGGCTTTTCCTCGGCTGGCTGCGGCGGAGGCGGGGGTGGCGGCGGCGGCGGCACCCATACGCCTACAGTCAGCAAAAACACCTACTCCGGCACCGTCACCGATCAATCCGGCGACCTGCTTTCCGGCGAAACAATTCTGTTTGACGGCAACTCCACGTACACGACGACGACAAATTCGTCAGGCGCGTTCACCCTTACGGTCCCGGTCTCGGCCTTGACCGGCTCGGACTTTCTCACCGTGGACGATTCCTCCGGCACGGAAGTCGCGGAGTATCCCATCTCCGGATCCGCCAGCGTATCCGGGATTTCAATTACGGTCGGCCCTCCGGCACCCCCAGGCAGCCTTGCCGTCAAGCATCACTAAGGCGCGTCCAGAGCGCGATGCTGTAGGACACATCTAGCATGCGACGGTTGCGGTACAGCCTCGTTCGACGCCGAGCGCTGCGTATTCTGCGGCTCGCGGGCTACGCGCTGCTGGCGGGCGCGGCGCTCGTGGCGCTGATTCAGGTGCAGCGGTCGGCGCTGCAAACGCTTCGATCCAGCGTCTCTTCGGGCAACCACCTCAATCCCACGCCTCTGCTGTCGCTGACCGGCGTCGAGATTCACGCGCGCAGCAACGGCAAACCTCTTCTCCACTTCACGGCGGACACTTTGACGCTCGCCCGCGATCTTCGCGAAGTGGAAATCACCAACGTGCGCGGCGGCGCGGATACGCCCGCCGCCGCGATGCCGAACGGCGCTCCGGTCGGCTTCGCCGCCGCGCAGGCCAGCCTCCTGCTCGGCCCAAGCTTTCAAGAAACCGCCAACCTGCATCTGGACCAAGCTTCAGCCGACACGCGCGTCGGCAGCACGGCCCTGCACGTGGCCGCGCCCGGACTGGTTTTTCAATGGCCGCGCGGCTTGGTTCAAACTATCGGCGAGGTGAACGCGCAAGTCGGCAACTTCGGCAGCGTGCAGTGCGCCAGCCTCAGCCTGGACGTGAGTAAGCGAATGATTAACTTCGGACCCTTTCAAGCCACCGTCGCGCTCGCCGCCCTCGGCTCGGCGGCGACATTTCTGCCGCCCTCCGCGCAAGCCGCCGCGCCGCCCGCCGACGATAAGCTGCATTTCGCGGGCAGCGGCTCGTCGTTCTACAGCGACAACAACAGCGTCCTCACTATCGACGGCCCCGTTGTTATTACCAAGGGCTCCGTGACGATGCGGACGGTCGGTGTCATCTATAACCAGAAAACGCAAATCGCCACGGCTCAATCCCCAGTGACGATCAACGACAACCAGAACACGCTGACGGGAACGCACGGCTCGCTCAACGTCGGCAACCATGTCGCCACACTCACCGGAGACGTGCACATGAGCGCCGTGCCCGCAGCCAATCCCGGCAAAAGCGCCGTGAACGCGCAAGCCAACCAGCCGACGAATTTAGTTTGCAACCATTTGACCTACAACTACCGCACCAAGCTCGCCGACGCCGACGGCAACTTGAAAGTGCTGCAAAAAGACCGCACCGTTACCGCCGATACCGGCCACTACGACGTCAATGCCCAGCTGATTACCATGCACGGCGACGTCGATGGCCGCAGCACCGACGGCAAGCACCTCCACGCGCCGGAAGCAGTCGTCTCTGTCAATCCCGCCGACGAGTGGATTCAAGTGAAGGGGCCGATCACCTACGAATTCACCGTCAGCGATCAAGACAATCCACTCCCTGCCGCCGCCCACCCGCACACAAGCTCATCGTCAGCAACGACGCCCGCCACGCCCGCGCCGAGTAACTCCACACCCGCTCCGGGACCGACCACGCCGACAGCGTCGCCTGGTGCGCCCACGGCGACTTCTCCGACCACGCCCAGCGCGCCGACGACAAGCACTACTGTTACACCGGTAGCGCAGTAAGTGGTTTGGCCGCGTTCTACGGCGGTCGCCCCTATCCGGCGCGGAGCGCCGGATAGGGGCGACCGCCGGACAGCTCAGGTACAATAATTAGCCAACTCGTTTTGATTGCGCCGGACGAGGCGCGATAGCAGCAACAATTTAGTTTCCGCAGCGTCTAATCGTTATGCATCCTGAAAATTGGTTCCGCAGGAACTCCAACCGCCACGCCGACAAATTCGGCGCGGGTAGCGCCGCTCCCGCAAACGGCGCGGGCAACGTCTCCCCGCAGCTGCTTGCCGCCGACGTTCCCAACGGTCTCGCCGTGAAATGCGACAAATGCGGCGACGTGATGTTCAGCAAGGATTTTGAGAAGAACCTGCAGGTCTGCTTGAAGTGCGGGCACCATCACCGCTTGAGCGCCGAAAACCGGCTTTCCTATACCGTGGACGAGGGCAGCTTCGAGGAGTTCGCGCAATCGGCGCGGTTGAAATCCCGCGACTTTTTACCCTTCCCCGATTACGACGACAAGCTCGGTAAGGCGTGGAAAAAAGCAGGAACGCAAGACTCCTTTGTCGTTGGCACGGCGACTATAGAGACGCATCCGCTGGTGATCGGCGTCAGCCAATTTGCGTTTATGGGCGGCTCCATGGGATCTGTCGCCGGCGAGAAGATCGCGCTCGCTTTGGAAGAAGCGATTGAGCGCTACCTGCCGGTCGTATTGTTTACCACCTCGGGCGGCGCGCGGATGCAGGAGGGGTTGACCTCGCTGATGCAGATGGCGAAAACGTCCGCCGCCTGCGCCCGTCTCGCGCAAGCGGGCTTGCCGCTGATCGTCGTCATGACCGACCCGACTACGGCGGGAGTCATGGCTTCCTATGCGTCCCTGGGCGACGTTCTTCTCGCCGAACCCGGCGCGCTGGTGGCGTTTACCGGTCAGCGAGTCGCGGCGCAGGCGGCGCAGGGCCAGAAGCTGCCGCCCGATTACCAGCTCAGCGAATGGCGCGTCGAGCAGGGCCATATCGATGCGGTCGTCGCGCGGCGCGATCTGCGCGCGCATCTCGGCAAGCTGCTCGGTTTGCTCTCGCCCAACGCGACTCTGGCACCTCCGGCAATTCCCGTTCAGATTTCCCGCAACGGCTCGGACGGCTCAATGCACTCCAACGGAGTTCATGCCGCAACCAGCCCCGTTCCCGGCGGCGCGGCCTCTAGCGGTTTAGCGGACTAATCGGCGCAAGCGCCTTCCAAGATTCATGCAACAGAACCTGACCGTCACTCACTTCCGCAAATCGCTTTCCGAGCTGGATAAGAACATCGAGGCGTACCGCAAAGCGGCCCAGGAGCGCGGGCAAACCGACTACGGCACGGTAGTCACGGACCTGGAAACCACCCGCACGCGCCTTCTCACCGAATTTTACGCTCATCTGACCACCTGGGACCAAGTTGAGCTCGCCCGCGACGACAAGCGTCCTTACACTCTCGACTATGTCCGCCTGATGTGCGACGAGTTCGTCGAACTGCATGGCGACCGGCATGTCGGGGACGATCAAGCCATCGTCGGCGGCCCCGCTCGAATCGAGGGCCGCCGCGTGATGCTGATCGGGCAGCAAAAAGGGCGCGATCTTAAGGAGCGAATGCTGCGCAACTTCGGCTACCCGCGTCCGGAGGGCTACCGCAAGGCGCTGCGCCTAATGAAGCTCGCCGAGAAGCTGCACATGCCCGTGATAACGCTTGTGGACACGCCGGGAGCGGATTCCAACCTGCACAGCGAGGAGAATGCTATTTCAGAGGCGATTGCGGTCAACTTGATGGAAATGGCCGTGCTGCGCACGCCGATTGTGTGCGCCGTCATCGGGGAAGGCGGCTCCGGCGGTGCGCTCGGCATCGCCGTCGCTGACCGCGTGCTGATGCTGGAGCACTCCATCTACTCGGTCATTGCGCCGGAAGGCTGCGCCGCTATCCTAGAGACGTTCGGACGCGATCCCAGCCGCAAGCCCGAGGCCGCCAACGCGCTGCGGGTCGATGCCGCCAGCTGCAAGGAACTGGGCATTATCGAGGAAGTCCTTCCCGAGCCTCTTGGCGGCGCGGACACCGATCCGGAAGGCGCGGCGCAGGTTTTAAAAACCGCTTTGCTCCGCCATATCGACGAGCTGACCGCTATCCCCACAGACGATCTGCTGGAGCAGCGCTATCAGAAGTACCGCAACATCGGACAGTTCGATATTGTCTCTTAGAGGGTGCAGGAAAATCGTCCAGCGAGACCTATCCGTCACTCACGTGACACCTTCCCTGAAGGAAAGGACTTAAGTTCAGCGTTATGCACGGCTATTCCTTCCCTTCAGGGAAGGTGGCCTGAAAGGCCGGATAGGTCTGCCTTTTCCTGCAATTTTGGCTGCACCGACGATGCGTCAGATTAAGCGCGGGTGCGAGTCCAAGCGGAATTGTGCTTGTGCAAGCGGATGGTATAGCCGTTCTCGCGGCGCTGAGCTTGGAGAATCGCGTTTTTACTGAGCTTTGCGGCGAGCAGCTCCGCTTCCGCCGCGTGGTGGCGGGGCGTCTCGATGGTGCGTCCGCGGCAAACGAATATGGCGACAGGCAGTGTGAGCGCGACTGCCAGCGGCGTGAGTAGGCGGTTTGAAGGCATGCTGGGAAACGCGGACGTGCATTCCTCCGCGCAGTTACTATTAAACCGTCCTAATTGCTTCGTGTCAAGTTAAGGATAGGTAAGACGCGCTTGCTCCTGCCGCATGCAAACTGCGCATCGCGTCAATTCGGTGTGCTAAAATGCGGTTTGCTGCCGCTCTTACCTCCCTGCGGGTCGCGAATGCGGCGCTGCTCTTCTGCGATGAATCAAATCCATCTTCTTGGCCTCAATATCAACCCGGTTCGCATGCCGGACGCACTGGCGCAAATCGACGAGTGCGTTCGGAACGGGCGCACGGCTCATATCGTCACAGCCGACGCGTCCATGGTCGTGCTCGCGCGGCAAGATCCCGAGCTGCGGGAAATCGTCAACAGCGCCGAGTTGGTGACGCCCGACGGCAGCGGCATTCTGTGGGCGTCGCGCCTGCTGGGCAAGCCGGTCAGCGAGCGGGTATCGGGAGTGGATTTAGTCGATCAGCTGTGCCGCTTGTCGTCCGAGCCGGAAAGCCTGTACCGCGTCTATTTTCTTGGCGCCGCGCCGGGTGTCGCGGAAAAGGCGGCGGAGAAGCTGCGCGCGCGTCATCCCGGCGCGCAGATCGTCGGCACGCGCGACGGCTATTTCCAGGCTTCGGAGGAAGATTCGGTGGCGGAGCAGGTGCGCCGCGCCGCGCCGAATATCGTGCTGGTCGCGTTCGGCATCCCGAAGCAGGAGAAGTTTATCCGGCGGCACAAAAGCGCAATGGGGGCCGGTATATACATCGGGGTAGGTGGCTCGTTCGACGTCTACTCCGGCCTTGTCAGCCGCGCTCCGATGTGGATGCAGAATGCCGGCTTGGAGTGGGTATACCGGTTGTGGAAAAACCCCAAGAAAATTACGAAAGTCATGACGCTGCCACGCTTCGCGGCGCTCGCGATTCGGGCGCGTCTCACCGGGACCTCCTAAGCCCTTTGCCGTTTTTAGAAAATTACGATGATCAACATTCAAACAAAAGGCGCGGACGTCAGCCTGCGCAACCGCATGGCGATAGCCGCTACACTAGCCTTGGCGACCACCTGCCTAATAATGCCGCTGCAAGGCGTTGTCAGCGCCGCTCCGGCTGCCAGCGGCTCATCGCTGCAAACGGCGCTGAAGCACTACTCGTCGTCGGCGAGCTACCAGGCGACCGTTACCACCACCACCACGCTGCAGCCGCTGAATGGCAGCCAGCCGAACGTCATCAACTCCACGATGTCGCTCGCGTACAAGGCTCCGAATCTGATGCGGGTGCAGACCGCTGGACTGATGGGCGGCACCACTGTCGTCAGCGACGGCAAAACGATGAGCAGCTATTTAGCCATGACGAACCAGTACATGGTCATGCCCGCGCCGAAGCGGTCGCTGAGCAGCTTTATTATGTCTACATACTCGCCCAGCGCGACCAAGCTGGCCGGGCATGCCAGCATCGGCGGCAAGGTACTGGACAAGTACATAACAAGCTCGCGTCTTCAAGGTCAGGCGGCCACGACCACGATTTATGTCGATCCCGCCGCTCACACGGTGAACCGTATTACAATCGTTATCCCGAAAATCTCCGGGCCGCAGGGTGGGGGAGTGAAGGTGAGCACCGAGGAGGATTTCCAGGCACAGCGCTTCAACCCGAGCTTGCCTGCCTCGTTGTTTCGATTTACGCCACCGGCGGGGGCGCAGCGAGGCTCTGGAGCGGGGCTGCCGACAATTCTTGGGATGCCAGGAGGCGGAACTCCGTAAAAGCGCAAAAAACGACGTTATAATAGCCTCATGCAGCGCAGGCAAGCGTGGATTCGAGCCGTGCAAAATCGTGCGGGACTCGGGGCACGCTATACGCTCAAGCGGCCTAGCATGCTTCATCAGAGTGGACCGACCGGGCTAGCAGCGATTCTGCCCGAAAGGCACCTCGACACTTCACTACAGAAAGGAACACTGAGCATTGGAGGCATACTGCGTTAAGTGTAAGCAAAAACGGGAGATGAAAAACCCGGTTCAGGTGCAGATGAAAAACGGCAAGCCGGCCACGCAAGGCACTTGCGAGACTTGCGGAACGAAGATGTTTAAAATCGGCAAGGCGTCATAGCGCACTGATTTGACAATATAGAAAGCCCCTCCGCAGTTACTGCGGAGGGGCTTTCTTCTTATCCAATAACTTTATCGTTTGGCGGACGCCGGCAAGCAATCCAAGTTTCTAGTGCTGATCTTGGCGATGGTTCTGGTTCTGACCCTGCCCTTGATTCTGGCCGCCGCGGGGCTGGTCGTGGCTTTTAGTGACTTGTCCGACGCGAAACGCGATATGATGGTCGCCGCCCTGGCCTTGAGCATGGCCGCTTTGACCATTGCGCCCTCCGCCGCTGCCGCCTTGACGCTGGCCTTGATTATTGTTGCCCTGGCCTTGCGCCGATGCAGGAATCAAGCTGCCCGCGACGAGAAGCAGGAGCGCCGCGCACGCGCATGCTGTTATCCGAAGGTGGACGCCTCGCGCTTTTTGTTGTAGTGTCATGAGTTTCACCTCGCCCTTTGCTTCGATTCTACCGCGTCCGGGCCTGCTTTCCAATCGGTTAGACGATTTCATCGGCACCATTGTTCCAGTCCGGGCGGCTGATGTGAACGCCCCAGCCGGGAGCTTCCGTCTCGGGCAGCAGCGTCGGGCCTTCGCATCGCATCCCACCGTGAAAGAAGTCGGAGGGCGAAAGCAGATGGTGGGAATCTAAATCGATATAATCGAAAAGCCCGCATCCCGCCACCAGCGCGCACGCCGCCGTCAGAGAAAGCTGCGACTCCAGCATGCAGCCGACCATCAGCTTAATTTCCTGGGCATGGCAGACGGTCGCGATTTCGAGGGCGTCGGCTAAACCGGATTTCATCAGTTTAATGTTGATTCCATCCACCGCCCCACGCCTCAAGAGATCGACGACGGAAGCGACCGTTTGAGCGCTTTCGTCGGCGAACAGCAGAGCGGGGAGGGCAAGACGGCGCATTTCATCATGCACATAGGCAAGGCCGTCGATATCTTCCTTGGCGACAGGCTGCTCGATTAGCTCAATTCTCGGCGCGATTTGCAGAGCGCGCCGCGCGAACTCCACTGCGGCGGTCGGCGTAAACGCCTGGTTGGCATCCACGCGGAGAGTCACCTGCGGCGCGGCTGCGACGACGGCGGCAAGGCGGTCGTAGTCGGCGTCGATGCCGCCGGTTGGGTCGCCCACTTTAATCTTGAGATGCCGGAAGCCGCGCTCCCAGGCGCGCCTAGCTTTCTCGCCTGCGTCTTCCGCGCCGACAATGGGAATGGTCAAGTCGGCGGTCAAGCGCTCCCGCGCCGCGCCGAAATGGTGCCAGAGCGGCATCCCGCGCGCCTGGCCCCAAAGGTCATAGAGCGCCATCTCCAGCGCGGCCCGCGCGGACGGCTGGTCAGGTATCAGCTCCTTGGCGCGGGCGAGCATCGGGCCAAGGCGCATGGCTTCGATTTTATCATCGCCGGCAAGCCGCGCGAGAGCATTGCGCAACGTGGCGAGCGCGCCTTCATGGGTTTCGCCGGTGACATACGAAACCGGAGCCGCCGCTCCTAAGCCCTCCATCAGCAACAAGTGGAGATCAAGCGTCGCCGTAATCTGTACGACGACGTTGCGCGCTTCGTAGGCTGTGCGCGTGGCGACGGCGAAGGGCTCGACAAGAGGAAACGTGACAATATCGACACGAGTATCAGTAATTCGGATATGCATTAACTCACTATTTTAGCTTGAAAACCGAAATGCCGCGAGAAACTCGATATTGCCGTCGCCGCCGGTAATAGGGCTTTCAATCAACCCGACGCTCTCCAAACCGTACCGGGCTGCCGATTGCGTGACCGCCGCCACCGCCGATTCCCGAAGAGCGGCATCGCGGACGATGCCGCCCGCGCCGAGATTACCCGCGCCGACCTCGAACTGCGGCTTAATCAGCGCGACGAATCTCCCCGCTGGATTCGCCAGGACGCGCGTCACGGAAGGAATAATCAAAGCCAGCGAGATAAACGACACGTCGGCCACGATCAGGGGATAGGGGCCTGGGATGCCCGCCACCAAAAGATCGCGGGCGTTGACGCCGTCACGGACATGCACGCGCGGATCCGACGCCAGACGCGGCGTCAACTGGCCTTTGCCGACATCGACCGCCGTCACCGATGCCGCGCCGCGCTGCAGGAGACAATCGGTAAAGCCGCCGGTGGACGCACCGATATCCAGGCAGGGTAAAGCACGCGGATCGACGGCGAAAGCGTCGAGCGCCGCAGCCAGCTTGATACCGGCACGGCTGGCATACTGCGGAGTCGCGGCGGGATCGACGCTGAGGATTGCGTCTGAGGCGATCTTCTCGGCGGGACGTCGGCATGGCGCATTGTTCACCGAGACATAGCCGCCGATAATCGCCGCCTGCGCCTGGGTTCTGCTCGCCGCCAAACCGCGCTCCACTAACGCGACGTCAAGCCTTGACATCACAGGCGCTGCCGCTGGGCATGACGAACGGCTGGTCGGGGGAAGAATCGATTCCAGGATGGGTCGGAGAGACGATACCCAGCGCCTGCAAATGCGAAATGTCGTTTCGCGCGGTCATATCGGCGGGCAAATTGGGATCGGTAACCGTCAATCGGTTGATGCCGCAGTTTTCGGTCCACGGCGGCCAGCCTTGCGAGGGCTCGATGCGAGTCATGGCTTCGATCAGCCTGCCGATTGGCTCGGCGTGGGAAAAAATAACTACTTGCTTGACGCCGTCGCCTTCCGCGCCGCCATTCACGCAGTAGCGCTTGTAGAGCGTGTCTCGGACTCGGCAAGCGCGCTGGTAGATCGCTTGGACATCCTCGGGGTTGGAAGGCCACCAGTTCGGCGGGCAGGGGAAGCTGTTGTCGTCGGCGACGAACGGGAACTCGGCGGCGCGCTCGCCGGAGCTGATTCCGGTGAAGCTGCGGTAAGCGGCATTGTGCGAGTTGAAATATTCGCAGAGATCCGGGTAGGCCAGGACAGTCAGCCCGGTACGCTCCGCGAACGGGGCGCTTGTCTGCAACGTTCGGCGGAACGGGCTGGCATAAACCGAGCAGCGGCTGAGATCAGTGACAATCGGCCTTTCAATCAGCGCGGCGGCGGTGGCGATGGCCTGAGATTGTCCGAGTTGTGTCAGGACCGCGTCAAGAGCGAGAGTCAAACGGGCATTCGATTCGGACTGCCCATGGCGAATGAGAATAAATTCCACAATAACCAATTATAACCGACGAACCGCAATGTCCGGCAACTTAGCCAGCTTGAACAGTGCGCGGCCTGCCACGGCGTTTCGGAGTGGAATCGCCGTCGCGGTCAATCAAGGGAGTTGGCTGAAGCCTCTGCCGGGTCTGAGAAAGTGCGCCGTCGTTGTTGGAAGCTGTGTCGTCATCATCGTCCTCGTCGTCACCGCTGCCGGCGTAGCGGCCCCCGACAGTGCCGGGATCGTCCATGTCGGCGACCGGAGAGCCTGACGCTCCATGCGAATCAAACGAATCAAGCGCGCTCGGCGTGAGCACGACGATTTTCCTGCCTTGAAACTCGATCAGCTTGCGCCGCTTGAAATCGTTGAGAATAAGCGTAGTCGTTTCACGAGTGCTGCCGACTAAGTTGGCGAGTTCTTGATGAGTCAGTTTAGCTTTAATCAATACGGCTGCGTCGCTGCTCGGCTGGGCGTAAAATGACGCGAGCTGCCCGAGCAAATGCGCGAGGCGAGTTGGGACGTCGTAGAATACGAACTCAGCCAGCCTCTGCTCGGCGGCATGGCGGCGGGAAACTTCCAATGCGGCAAACTCGCGCAAAGCGTCGATGTTGTCCATAATCATCGCGACCATACTGGTGCGACGCATCGCCAATATAGTGGAATCTTCCAAAACCTCAGCCGAAGATTCGTAAGGGCTGTTGGCTTTTAAGATATTAGCTTCGCCGAATAATTCGTTCGGGCTGACAATGTCAAGAGTTACTTCGCGGCCGCTGGCACCAGTTTTAAGCAGCTTTACTCTGCCCGAGACCAGCATAAAGATATAATCGTTCTTCTGTTCCGGGAAGTACACTATTTGCCGTCTACGGTATGTGCGCTCCTCCATTTCCCGCTCGATTTGGTGCAATTCCGAGGTGGATAAAGTTGCGAGAAGTGATGAGGCTTTTAATTGCTGTATACGGGAGGTCATAGTTCGTGAGTATATATCGCCCAGAAATTATGCGGCATCGTAGCATGTAAATCACGCTATTGTCAAAATTATGCCTCTGTTGTCTTATTCTTCTCCGGCACTGCATTAGAAATTCGCACTGTTTTCTGACCGCCCCTGCAGAGGGGCGGCGTTAAAATTTGCGCGAAAATCAATCCGTTGAGCACATTGTCGCGGCTTTTGAAACGGCGTAGATTAATAACTCCATTGGACATGCCGCCGACAGGATTCCCAATTTCCCGCGCGCTTGCCGCGCTCGTATCGAAAAACGGATTGTCGATCTGCGCCGCGCCGCTGCGGTTGTCGCCGCCGCGCGCCTGCTCGGCGGCGGCGGCCATCTGGCGGTCGGCGGCGGCGCGCTCCTGAGCGAACTGCTGCGCCACGCCGGACATTGGCGCTTGCGAGACGATTTTACCGGCGGTGGGCGCGCCGGCAAGAGGTCGGTTCGGTGTGGAAACAACAACGGGGCCGCCGGGGCGAGCAGCAGACAAAGCGCGCTGCGGCGCTTGCTGGCCGGCGCTGGGCTGAGCCGGCTGCTGCCGGGTCGGCGACGACAAAGGCGGACTTGATGAAGGTGGGGGAGTCCGGGATCGTTTGACCGCATTAACTATGAAGCCGATTACGGCAAAGATCAGAATGATAATGTCGATCAAAATAATGTGGCCCGGCTCTGTCCCAATTTCGGGAGCTTTACATATATTCGACGCTGGCCTGCGCTAGCTGGTCGAAGGCGAGACGCCCGTGCCTTCGTTCTGGTCGCCACCGGTCATTCGGCTGATTCCCGAGCGCATTTCGGTGTCCGACTGCAAATTTCGCAGATTATAATAGTCCATCGCGCCCATGTTGCCGCTCTTGAGCGCGTCGGCGATGGATTGCGGCACCTGCGCCTGCGCTTCCACGACCTTAGCCTGCATCTCCTGCGTATAAGCTTTCATCTCCTGCTCGCGGGCGACCGCCATGACGCGCCGCTCCTCGGCCTTGGCCTGGGCGATCTTCTTGTCCGCTTCCGCCTGGTCGGCCTGCAGCCGCGCGCCGATATTTTGCCCCACCATGACGTCGGCGATGTCGATCGACAGAATCTCGAAAGCCGTCCCGGCATCCAAGCCTTTAGCGAGAACGGTTTTAGAGATGGCGTCCGGCTTTTCCATGACGTCGATATGTGTCGCCGCCGAGCCGATAGTAGTCACGATGCCTTCACCGACGCGGGCCAGCACGGTTGCCTCGCCCGCGCCGCCGACGAACTGATCGATATTGGCGCGTACCGTCACCCGCGCGAACGCTTTCATTTCCACGCCGTTGCGGGCGATACCGGAGACGACCGGCGTTTCGATCACTTTCGGGTTGACGGACATCTTGATCGCTTCCAGAACGTCGCGGCCGGCGAGGTCGATGGCGGCGGCCTTTTCAAAGCTGAGCGGAATCTGGGCGCGGTGCGCCGAAATTAAAGCGTCTTTCACCCGGTCTACGTTTCCGCCCGCCATATAGTGCGTCTCAAGCTGGTTCAACGTGACTGGTACACCCGCTTTTACCGCAGCGATCAACGGCAAAATAACGCGGTCCTGCGGGACGCGCCGCAGCCGCATCCCGATCAGAGTTAAAGGCGAAACGCCTTGAACGCCAGCGGAAATCGCGGTAATCCATAATCCGAACGGCACATACTGGAAGATCATCGAGATGACGATTATCACGACGATAACGATAATTCCCCATACAACGAAAGGATTCATAATGGTTCCTGTAGCTTGATATTAGCTTGCTAATATCGAAGATTAAAATAATTGCAGCGTGAGTAGTTTACAGCGACAATATAATTGCCTGCGGAAATAGATTGAATTGCGAATTGCCCTATCTTAGGTGTATATTCGATGCGCTGTTCGAGCATGATTGGCAGAATGGCGTTTTAGTTGCTAGACTCTGAGAGTGTCGATTAAACGCGGCGTAAAGGCGATGCGGTCTGCCGCGACGCAGATGCAGCGGAGGCCGTGCCAAAGCTCGGGCAGCGTGCCGCCGCGCCCGCTCAGATGGACATGCCCGTACAACACGCAATCCACCGAGTACGCTTTCAAGAGCGGAGCGAACTCCGGAAGAGGAGGATAGTGGATCAAGGCGTATTTGCGCGCGCAAGACTGAATCGCCGCGAGACGGCGCTCCAGCCGCTTTAGCTCGCGTTCCAGTTGCCGCTCGTAGCGCGCCCGTTCGCTGACAGTCGCGCCTTCCGGCATCTCATCCCATCCACGCGTACCCGCTACACCGATGTACCCATTTTCCGCGATATAAGGCGTATCGAAGAGGCCCGAGTAGTTTAGCGAGCGGTCGGAGTCCCACCAGTAGTCGTGGTTGCCTTTAATCAGCACCTTGGTGCCCGGCAGATTCGCTAAGAAAGCGAGGTCCGGCTCGGCTTCCCCGCGCCGCATCGCCCAGGAGATATCGCCGGGGATTAAAAACAGGTCGTCCGAATCGACCAGCTTGGCGGTATTGCGGGCGATCTTCTCGGGGTGGTTCGCCCACTGCGGCCCGAAAATATCCATCGGCTTTGGATTCGCGAAAGAAAGATGAGGGTCTCCCAGCGCCCAAACTCGAACTTGCCGCCCCGCCTTGTTCTGCAAATCGTCCGGCATACCAATATTATGGCACGCCGTAATTGCCGGGTTCCGAGATGATCCTTCCTGAGTAGTTGACTAGCGTGGAACAAAAAACCGGAGCGCCGTAAAAGGCGCTCCGGTTTTGATGCCGCGTACTATTGCCCGCTGGTCGAGGCACTCGGCTGAGAGCCCACGCCGCTTGCGCTGCCTGCGTTGCTCGAGCCGTTTCCGTTGTCAATGCTGCTTGGACTGTTGCTCGTGCCGTCGTCCACGCTGCTCGGAGCCGAATTACCGGCAGCCGGAGCCGATGAGGAATTACCGCTCGACCCGTTGTTTGCCGAACCGGACGCCGCCGGTTGAACAGGCGTTGGAATATTGTTGTTGATAATAATCGGTGCGGGAGTTGGAGCTGGCTGGGCTTGACTGCCGCTTGTCACGTTGCCGCCGTTATTTGCCGCAGGCGGGGCAGCCGTCGATGCGGCAGGAGCGGCAGCCGGAGCTTGAGCCGGGACTGGAGTCGGCGCGGGCACCGGCACGATCGTTGTCGAGCTAGAGCTAGTCGGCGTGGCAGTTGGGGTGACTGTGCGGTCGATAATGGTTGTATTGGTTGCGGGAGGCGTTTGATGCTGCAGGTACCAGATCAAGCCGGCCAGCAGTGCCACTACCAAAAGGCCGCCGATAATCCACGCGACGGCGGCGTTGGTCTGGGCGTGGGCTTCGGATTCAATCGCCTGCTCTTCGGCGTCGGCGCGCTCGGCGGCTTGCGCGGCTCCCCAGTGGGTTGCGGCCGCGGCCTGGCCGACCGCTACGTCGCGGTCGAGAGCGGCATGGTCGGCGTCGGCGACGGCTTCGTCGCGCTCCAGCTTGGTCAGGGCTGCATCGACTTGATCACGGGTGTCTGCCATCAAAAATTCTCCTTGCGGCGGCGGGCGGCATCGGGCAAGCGCCGGAACTTAAGCGGATTATGTGCTTGCGCGAATATGCCCCCTCGCCATGCCTTGCAAACATTTCGGCTTTGTCAATAAAGCTGTTCCATAAGAGATGGGTATAACAAATCGGCAATTTTTCCCAGGCGGCAAAAACCGGCGCGGAAGTGATTGCAAGCAGTTTTAGAAGCGATACAAAACCCATGGCTGAACAATACAACATTATTTTGCTCGGGGGCGGCCCGACATCCGCGCAAGCCGCCAAGGCAATCCGCGCCGTCGATCAAAGCAGCTCGATCTTTATCATCGGCGGCGAGCCTTACCTGCCTTATGATCGCCCTCCGCTGTCGAAAAGCATGATGCACAACTTGTCGCTCAACGCCGACGACATCTCCAGCGTGGATAACAATTTTTATAAGGAAAACCATGTCCGCGCCTGGACAGGCGTAAAGGCGGAGAGCATCGACCGCGCCGCGAAGACGGTTCGCGCCTCCGACGGCCAGGACTATGGCTACGACAAGCTGTTGATCGCCACCGGCAGCACGCCGAAGAAGCTCGACGCCACCGGCACGGGCACGAACAAGGTGAAGTATCTGCGCACCTACGACGAGTCGCTAGCGATCCGCGAGGCGCTCGATCACGCGAAATCGGCGGTGATGGTGGGCGCGGGCTATATCGGTATGGAAATCGCCGCCGCCTGTATTAAAAAGGGCGTGCAAGCGACGATCATCGAGCCAAAGGATCAGCCCTGGTCGAAATTCGCCAGCAAGGCGATGGGCGACGTTATCCGAGATTGGTACGAGAAGCAGGGCGTCAAGTTTATCTTCAATGATGAAGTCATGCAGGTAGACGAGCAGGGCGAGCAGCTGGCTGTCACGACCAAGAACGGGCAAACCGTCGTGGCGGATGTCGTCGTCAGCGGCGTGGGGGTGAAATACAACACGGAGATTGCCAAAGAGGCCGGGTTGGACGTGGACGACAAAGGCCGCATTAAAGTGGATAAGACCCTCCGCACCTCGGACGAATCGATCTGGGCGGCGGGTGATTTCGCGGCCTATTTCGATGATATCCTGGGGAAAGAGTTTAACGCGGAGCACCATCTGAACGCGCGCTGGCAAGGCCAGACGGTCGGACGCAATCTCACCGGCGCGCACGAGGCCTACGCCAAGGTGCCGTACTTCTTCTCCGACATGAACGAGCTGCACATGATTCTGCGCGGCAAGGCGGACGACGTCAGCCACACCAAGATCGTGAAGTGGGACGACGGCAAAATGCTGGCTGAGTTCTATCCCGGTGAGGACGGCGGTTTGAAGATGGCGATTGCACTCAGCTTCGAGGGCGACGATAAGAAGCTCGACCCTCTGGCGGACAAGTTCGAGGAGTGGATCAAGGCAGGGCGGAAGGTAGAGGAGATCGCCGAGGGGGAGTTGGTAACGTGAGTGATACGGCAACTTCTCGTATGACAGAGTACGATGACCGGAGAGAGTGAAATCTCTCCGATTTTGCGCTGACACAAGCGATTTTGACCCGGCTCAGATCACCCTGCTGATCTATGATATGGTGCGCCCGTATGTGTTGGGCAAGAGCACACATAGCTCGGCAAGCATCGTCATTGAAAACCTGTTTACGTTGCGCAAGGACACTAAAACGGCACAACTTGACCCGACGGTGCATCTATCCTGCGTGCCGCTTGTGTCATTGATGTTAGAACCTGTTAGCGGGTTGAAAGTCTACCGTAATGCCACTCTCGTGTTGCGGTTCGGCAACGGCTATGAAATCGAGGTTGGCATCGGTTCTCCCTTCGAGCTTTGGAATAGTCAAGGTACAGGAATGCTCTCGGACATGAACATGCTTGCGAGAAGCTTCGAATGTCCGTGGGACAGCTAAATGGCGCAAAAACAGTACAAAACCGTAATTCACTGGTTCCGCCGCGATTTGCGGGTGCATGACAACACCGCGTTAATGGAGGCATGCCGGCAGGGGGAGCGGGTGATTCCGCTGTTTGTGGTGGATGAGGCGATTCTGAAGCGGCCAGATACCGGCGCGGCGCGGGTGGTATTTATGCTAGACGCGCTGCAAGTGCTCGACGCCAATCTGCGCAAGTGCGGGGCGCGTCTGATTCTGCGGCGCGGCAGCAACCCGGATACCCTTTTGCAGCTAGCCCGTGAGTATAAGGTGGACGCGATTTTCTTTAACCGCGATTACGAGCCTTATGCCCGCAAGCGGGATGGCAAGGTAATTGAAGAAGCGCAAAAGCTCGGCATCGTGGCTGAGGGCTTCAAAGATCAGGTGCTGTTCGAGCCGGACGAGCTGCTGAGCAAGGGCGGGACGCATTACACGGTCTATTCGCCTTACAAGCGGCTTTGGTTTGACACGACGGCTGACAAGCCGCGCGAGATGCCGTCGCGAATTCCGACGCCGGATTTATTCACTTTGCACGGCGAAGAGATTCCTACGCCGGAATCGCTCAACCTGGAAACGTCGCAGAAATTTAAATGCGGCGGCGAGGACGCGGCTTTAGCGGCGCTGGAATTCTTTATTGAGAAGAACCTGGACGTCTATGACGGGCGGCGCAACGATCTGGCGGGGGATGTCAGCTCGCGGCTTTCGCGGCATTTTCATTTGGGCACAATCGGAGTGCGGACGGTGGTGCAGGCCGCGCGGACTCACTGGCAGGCGGAGAAATGGCTCAGCGAAATAGCCTGGCGCGATTTCTACACGATGATCTTGTGGCACTACCCGAAGGTGGAGCACGGGCCGCTGAAGCCGCAGTTCGAGCGAATCAAGTGGGCAGTGAACGACGAGCATTTGAAAGCGTGGCAGGAGGGACGGACGGGGTACCCGATTGTGGACGCGGCGATGCGCCAGATGAACGGCGAGGCATGGATGCATAACCGGGGACGGATGATTGTCGCCTCTTTCCTGTGCAAAGACCTTCTCATCAACTGGCAGGACGGCGAGCGCTATTTCATGAAGATGCTGGTGGACGGCGACCTCGCGCTCAACAACGGCGGCTGGCAGTGGGTGGCTGGAACCGGTACCGACGCCCAGCCGTATTTTCGCATCTTCAACCCGATTACGCAGGGCAAAAACTTCGACCCGAACGGCGACTATATCCGCCGCTGGGTGCCGGAATTGGCGAAGGTGCCGAACAAGGCGATTCACGAGCCTTGGAAGCTGACATTTGGCGAGCAGGAGTTTGTCGGCTGCGTGCTCGGGCGCGATTACCCGAAGCCGATAGTCGATCATTCCGTTCAGCGCGGCCTGGCTCTGGACATGTACCGCGCGGCATCGGCGCCCGCCCCGGACAGCGGCGGCGCGGACGATTCGCAGTACGGCGGAGATCCCGGCGATTAAGCCGGGCGGCAAATCGCCCAACTGCGCTGGTAAAATAAACGAATGGCCGCCCGCCGTGGGCCGGCCGCGACGCTGAAGTCGCATCCAGCTGCCCATGTTGCCCGCTTATGCCGTTCGATCAAGTTTCCCGACCCGCGCGACGCATTCGCCGCGCTCCCATTCTCTCCATTGCCGTCGCGGCGCTCGCGCTGAGTGGTGCAGCCACGCACCCAGTTCTATCCCGCGCCGCGCCGCCTCCCGCGCCGCCGTCGGCATCGGCAACTTACGGGCAGCCCGATGTGCAGGTGCTGATCGTTCCCGCGCCCGGCGGCGACATGATCGATCTGGCTTATCCAGGTGTTGTCCCGCCCGTGCAAGCCGAGCGCGACGTCACCGCTGTGCTGCACGCCGGAGGGTGGCACACGTCGGACGTCGATATCAGCAACGACGCTTTGCCGGTGCAGGGCAGGGCAGCTATCCCGATGACCGGCGTCACATTCCAGATCGTCGGCGCTACTCCCGCGCCGGGAGAAACCACGATCCGGCTGGAGCCATGGGCGGTCGGACTGCGCGCATACCGGACGATTGCCGTGACCTATATACTCGGCCCCGATTTCAAGTTTAACGGGCTGCGCGCTTATCAAGATAGTCACGTGCAGATCGCGCTCGATCAAGAGCAGTCCACGCTCACTTACCACGTCCGCATACTCGATGGCGGCCGGTTCAGCAGCTTGGGGCTGCCGCTCACGCAGCCCGCGCCGCAAACCAGCCCGTATTCTCCGCCAAAGCTGAACTGGATGGGAATATTAGTCGTTGGCTTGGCGGCGGCAGGGGTCGGGTATGCTGTTTATACGCTGCTGTCGCGCCTGCACTGAGAGCTTCGGCTCACCGCTCACGCGCCGACGGTAAAGCCTGTATTTGGGAAAGTGAATCACCGATATGCCTGAGTTATTCGACATCCTGCGCGAGGCCGCCAAGAAGAAAGCCTCCGACGTTTTTATCAAAGCCGGCAGCCCGCCGTGCTGGCGTGTCAACGGTGCCGTGCGCCGCACCGAATGGCCCGAGCTGACCAGCGACGACACCCGCGCCCTGGCGTACAGCGTCATGACGCACGAGCAGATCGGACGCTTCGAGCACCGGCATGAGCTGGATATCGCGTTCGAGGTGCCCGGCGTAACCCGTATCCGCTGCAACATTCACCAGCAGCGCGGCACCATGGGGATGGTGCTCCGGCTTGTCCCGCTTAAAATCTACACTTTGGAGCAGCTTGGGATGCCGCCGATTTTGGCGGACATGACCAAGAACCGGCAGGGGTTGATTCTGGTCACCGGCCCGACAGGCAGCGGCAAATCCACGACGCTGGCGGGCATGCTGGATTTAATCAACGCCACGCAGGAAAAAAATATTATTACGGTGGAAGACCCCATCGAATTTGTTCACCCGGACAAAATGTCGATCGTCACCCAGCGCGAGGTCGGCATCGATACCGATTCGTTCTCCGATTCGCTGAAATATATGCTGCGCCAGAACCCGGACGTCATCCTCATCGGCGAGTTGCGCGACTTGGAAACGATCAATATCGCACTGGCGGCGGGCGAGACCGGGCACCTTGTTTTTTCTACGCTGCATACCTCGTCGGCGGCTGAGACTTTGGACCGCATCATCAACATGTTCCCGCCGACGGACCGCGACATGCTCTGCCTGCGGATGTCCGGCTCGCTCAAGGGAGTGGTCAGCCAGAAGCTGCTGCCCCGCGCCGACGGCACGGGCCGCGTGGCGGGCATCGAGACGATGATCTCCACGCCCACCGTGCAAAAGCTGATCGAGGAAGGCCGCGCCGGGCAGATCTACCAGGCTATCGCCGAAGGTAACTTCTGGGGCATGCAGACGATGAACCAGTGCCTAGTGAAATATTTCAAGGCCGGTTTGATCTCCGAGGAAGAAGCAATCTTCAACGCGGGGAATGTCACGGAAATGAAGCAAATGGTACGCCGCCCGGCTTGAGGCCGGTTCAGCGCGACACAATAATTGCTCCTGCTAATAAATTAGCAGGAGCAATTTTAATTTATCGCGGCTGCTTTACATTGCTTAGGAGGGTCTAGGAAAATGACTCGATACAGAGACATGCTCTGGTTCCCCTCCTTGGAAAAGGAGGGGGAGTTCAGACAACTTTTCCTTCTCCTGTAATGGAAAGTAAGCCGAGATAGCAAAACGAATCAATCGTCGGTCGCAAAAATTTGGGTGAGGCTCTCATGGAGGCCTTCTACGCCGCGCCCGGTGAGCTTGCCGTCTGAAGTCCGTTCCATGAGCGCCCACTCCGGCGCATCAGGAAACTCGTTCGCTTTCCATTCGAGACCATCGTCTATGATCGAGACCGTGGAGAGCGCGGCCTGATAAGCGGCGGTCCTGGCGATATTATGCAGATCGCCAGCGTCGATACCGGCAGCTAGGAGGCGGTGAACCGAATCGGAGGCATCCTGCAATATCTTGTTGAAACCGGTTGGCAACGCGCTGGCGTCTTTCACTGGCAGGCCGAAGATAGAGCATTGCTCAACCGCCGTCAAGCGGATTTGCCGGAGCAAAAGGAACCGGGCCGTCTGACCTATATTCTCCCGCATCTCGGATGCGACCCATCCCAGCGGGTTGCGCGCTTTCAGCTGAGTGAAGAACGCGATTTTCTCATCGGCAGCTGCGCGCGTTTCACGGTCCAGGCTTTCCAGCCACTCTTCAGGTGTCATCCAGGTCGGGTTTCCCATTGCCGGTTTTTCTGCGCCGAACGCTACTTCAAACTGTATGCCGTCAGCTGGCCGTCGCTGGTGTAGGTAATCAGCAGAGTGCGGGCATGGTTTACCGCCCACGAAGCGAGCTGTCCGGGCAGGCGGTCGCGTCGCACGACTCGCCCGTGCTGGTCGATTCTGTATAGCGTCTGGATACCGTCATAAGCGACGATGCCGTTGTTGTCGGGCGTGACGAACAGCAAAATCGGCTTGAAGAACAAGCCGCCTTGCCGCCATAGAACGTCGCCGCCGGGTCCGAGCGCGATCAAGTGGCGCTCCAGCACCGTGGTTCGATAATGCCGAACGACGGCGGTGTAGGAAACATATGTAATTTCCGCGTTCGTCGCCATCCTGGCGGTCGCGCCGTAAGCGGTTTCGCCGAGTGGATAAGTCCAGAGGACGGCGGCTTGATAGTTGAGAAGCGTCAGGACTGGAGCGGAATGGTTCGGGTTGCGGTAGGAGATCGACAGCACGCGGCGGCTGTCGGGCGACACGGAGACGTCGTAGCGCCGGGTAATCGCTCCCAGATAGCTCCAGCGGATGCGTCCTGCCATATCCACCGTTTCCACGCCGCTGGAATCCCATAGGCCGACCGCGACATACTGGTTGTCGCCGCTGAATTCCATATCGTTGCCGATGCCGTCCAGCGGGAGGGTAATCATGTCCGGCTCTTGCCCCAGTGAGACCAAATGCAGCTTGCGGTCGCCGGTGACGCACGCCGCCGTTCTGCCGTCCACGCTGATCGAGGCATCCCAAACCGCGCCGCCGAGCACGCGCGAAAAGATGCGGAGCGGCCTTATCGGAAGTAGTTCTTTTGCCGTTTTTGCCAGAAGTGGCGAGGCTTTGCCGTTTATCGGCAAACTTGTGACTTGACTGGCTTTCGCTTTTGCCTGCGGGGGAGAAGGAGTCGACGTCGCGGGAATGGACGCGCGGTAAACGGATACGCGCCGGTCGATGCGGTTCATGTCGTCGTAGATGAGCACGGCTCCGGACGCATCGGAGACATCGACGTCGTGCGCGGTCACGCCATTAACAGTCCATTTGGACTTGCCCGTCTGAGCGCTCCACAACGCGAGCCGGTTGTCGGCCGTAATTAGAGCCAGATAGTCGCCTTGAGGGGAAAGAGAAAGGGTGAGCAGCGGATCGACGCTGCGCTGCCAAAGCACGCTCATTCCCGGCTCACGGCTGCTCTGCGACCCCTGGGCAAGTTGAGGAACGGCTTGGAGCGGCGAAAGGCCGATAATAACGCCGGCGGCGACAGCGGCAGTGCGTTTCCGACGGAACGGTGTGTTCGTCATGCCTTCTGGAAGCACGGAAGCGCGGTTAGACGCTCGCGGCGCTGATCATATTCAAGAAATACTGGTGCACTCTGTGGTCGGCGGTCATCTCGGGATGAAATGATGATGCTAGCAAGTTGCCCTCGCGCACCAGCACCGGGCGATTCTCGTGCGCCGCCAACGTTTCCACGCCCGCGCCCTGGCTTGCGATGGCGGGAGCGCGAATAAACACCGCCTGCAGACGCTCGCCGTCGCGCTCGGTTCCAGGCAAGCTCGACTCGCTGAGAGTCACTTCAAACGAGTCGATCTGCCGTCCGTAAGCGTTGCGGGCGACCTCGATATCCATCAAGCTTAAAAGCGGCTGGCCGCCTTTCTCTTCCGTGCTGGCCGAGATGCGCCGCGCCATCAAAATCATTCCGGCGCAGGTGCCGTAGATTGGCTTGTCGGCTTCGTTCGCCGCGCTGATAGCTTTGTCGATCTCGTAGCGAGTCAGCAGCTTGCCGATAGTGGTGCTTTCGCCGCCGGGAAGGATGATGCCGTCGGCGGCGTCCACCTCACGCGCGGTTCGAGCGGCATAAGCGTCCGCGCCAAGTTGCCTCAGCCGGACAATATGCCGCTCGAAATCGCCTTGCACGGCGATGACTGCAATCTTCTTAGTGGACTCGCTCATTACCAGCCGCGAGACGCCATCAAGTCGGTTTCGGGAAGGATGCGGATATCGATGCCCACCATCGGCTCGCCGATATCCTCGCTGATTACGGCAAGTCGGTCGGGGTCGTCGTAGAAGGTGCACGCGTCTACGATAGCCTTGGCGCGGCGCTTGGGATCTCCCGATTTGAAGATGCCGGAGCCGACGAACACCGCTTCCGCGCCGATTTGGCGCATCAGGGCGGCGTCCGCCGGGGTGGCGATTCCGCCCGCCGAGAAGTTCGGCACGGGCAAGCGGCCCAACCGGCGCACTTCCTGAACCAGCTCGAACGGAGCGCCGAGATTTTTGGCCTCGGTCATCAATTCTTCCTCGGGCATGTACTGGATTTTGCGGATGCCGGAGAGAAGCGTGCGCATGTGGCGGACGGCTTCGACGACGTTGCCGCTGCCTGCCTCGCCCTTGGTGCGGATCATCGCCGCGCCCTCGCCGATGCGCCGGAGCGCCTCGCCCAAATCGCGGCAGCCGCAGACGAACGGCACCTTAAAATCGAGCTTGTTGATATGGTACATCTCGTCGGCGGGGGTGAGCACTTCGGATTCGTCCACGAAGTCCACGCCCAGCGCCTGCAGAATCTGCGCTTCGGCGATATGGCCGATACGCGCCTTGGCCATGACCGGGATAGTGACCGCGCCGATAATGCCCTTAATCATCTTGGGGTCGGACATGCGGGCCACGCCGCCATCCTTGCGGATATCGGCCGGGACACGCTCCAGCGCCATCACCGCGACCGCGCCCGCTTCTTCGGCGATCACGGCCTGCTCGGCGTTGACGACGTCCATGATGACTCCGCCCTTGAGCATCTCGGCCAAACCGACTTTGGTGCGCCAGGTGCTCGCTTCGGACTTGCCGAACGAAGCGTCGTCGGCGAAACGATTGCCGCCGCCGCTGATAATATCTCTCTCTTCAATTGCCATAATTTTCTAGCCTCGAAACTTACAATACGTCTTGAGAAAAGTTTACCCGTTTTAGCGGAAGAGCGGCAAGGTGGGGCTATACCTGAAGGAAAGGGCCGGAGGCAAGAAAAAGACCTTTCCGCTACAAGCCGGAAAGGTCTGTACTGCGTTTTCGCTCGCATTGAATTACTGGCCTGAGCCGCTGGCACCGCTGCCACTTCCGGCAGTTCCAGAAGCGCCGGATGCGCCGGACGTTCCTGACGCGCCGGATGCGCCCGCGGTTCCAGAGGCTCCCGCCGATCCGGCAGACCCCGACGCTCCGGGCGCACCCGGCGCTCCAGGTGCTCCAGCCGCGCCCGGCGCGCCGGCGGGTCCAGGCGCACCGGCGGGTCCCGGCGTGCTTTGCGTGGGAACGACTACCGTCGTATTTCTCGGAGCGGGGGTGACGACTGTGGTGTTGGTGGGAGGCGGAGTGCTGTCGGCGCCGTTGCTGCAGCCGGCGATTGTCAGTGCCGCGAGACCGAAGGCGGCGCTGAAAGCAAGCATGTGAGGCCAATGGTTCTTGTTCATGGTGTTTCCTTTTTGTGTGTTCAATCCGCAACGAATGAACTGATAGATAAGCGGTTGAATAACGAGCGAACGGCAGCGTAACCCGATCACGCCGCCAAGCTCAGCCATTAGGGCGAACTTCATCAGAAGTATAACTCAAGAAGATGCCAATAGGACGTGGGAAATCCCGGGTGATGGTTAAT
>CAXSEA010000019.1:0-5169 GCA_964235675.1 uncultured Armatimonadales bacterium
AGCGAGGCTTGGCGCTTTCCTTCCATGTATTCGATGTAGCTGTTGAGCGGCACTTTTTCTTGCGTGTTGATCTGCTTATCCTTGATGGTTACCACGCCTTCGGCGATTTCGTCGTCGCCGAGAATGATGTAGTAGCGCGCGCCCGAGCGGTCGGCGGCGCGGAGCTGCGCCTTGAAGCCGCTCCCGGCGAAATCGGTGTCGGCGCGGAGTCCCTTGGCGCGCATCTCCGACAGGAGGGTGACAGCCTGGCGCGTCGCCTCGTCGCCCATGGCGACGATAAAGACCGACGGCGCGAGCTCCGGCTTCGATTCGGTTTCGATGGATTGCATAGCGATCAATACTCTTTCGACGCCCATGCCAAACCCGATGCCGGGAGTGGGCGTGCCGCCCAGCTCTTCGACCAGGCCGTCGTAGCGTCCGCCGCCGCAGAGAGTGGACTGCGCGCCGAGGTCGGACGAGATAAACTCGAACGCGGTTTTAGTGTAGTAGTCGAAGCCGCGCACAAGGCGGGGGTTGACTTCGTATTTGACTTCGATGCGGTCTAAGTAGCCGCGCAACTGGCTGAAATGCTCGCGGCAGTCGTCGCAGAGGTAATCCAGAAGCTGCGGGGCACCATCGAGCAGGCGCTGGTCGGTCTCGTTTTTGCTGTCGAGCATGCGCAGGGGGTTCTCGACGAGGCGGCGCTGGTTTTCTTCCGACATCTGCGACGCGAGCGGGGTGGCGAAGGCGACGAGCGCTTCGCGGTAGCGCGGGCGGCACTCGGGGCAGCCGACGGAATTAATGGCGAGTGTCAGGCGCGTGAGTCCGAGGTCGCGCAGTAAAGTTTGCGCGAGTTGAATAATTTCTGCATCGAGACGCGGGTCGCTAGAGCCGAGTGCTTCCAAACCGACCTGCGTGTGCTGCTTATAGCGTCCTCGCTGACCGCGCTCGTAGCGGAAGTTCGGGCCGACGTAGAACAGCTTGGTGACGCCGCCACGGGCGTAGAGGCTGTTTTCCAGGTAGGCGCGGAGCACCGGCGCGGTGCCTTCGGGGCGCAGGGTGAGCGAACGTCCGCCGCGATCCTCGAAGGTGTACATCTCTTTTGAGACGATATCGGTGCCTTCGCCGACGGCGCGCTTGAACAGGTCGGTGGACTCGAACATCGGGGTGCGGATTTCATCGTAGGCGTAGCGGTGCGCGATGCCCCGGAAGGTCGACTCGACCAGCTGCCATAAGGCGGAATTGTCTTCGAATTTTTGCGCGCCGGGATAGACGTCGTGGGTGTCCGGCGGACGGTGGTACTTGAGAGCCATAGCCGATGATTGTACCCGCGCCTGGCTTTTCGCTTGGGTAGGCCACGCGGCTTACCGCAATGCGGATATTGCGCCCGGCGCATGGGTTTGCGCGTTTTGTGGGAATCACAGGCTTAACGGCGTGTCAGCAGCGCCCAATTTTGCATATTGCGGGTGTGGCGGAGCAATCTCCGGCCACGACGCGAAAAGGAACAGTGCTATGCTTCCGATCAAACTGGATTACGCGAACCTTGCGCCTGACGTCACCGACGAGATGGTGCTTAACTGGCAGGACATGGTGGATTTATCCGACAAAAAAGTAGCGCACGGCGGCGGCGCGGGGAGCGATTTCCTCGGGTGGGTCGATCCCGCCGCGATGATGCCCGATGATCAGCTCGCCGAGATCCAGCGAATGGCCGACACGATTCGCAGCCAGAGCGATGCGCTGGTGGTGATCGGCATCGGCGGCTCGTACTTGGGATCAAGAGCGGTGATTGAAGCGTTGGCGGAGACCGGCAGCGGTGCGCCGACGGTTTATTTCGTCGGCAACAGCCTGTCCGCGCGGCACCATACCGACGTGCTGAACGCGGTCAAGGGAAAGCGGTTCAGCATCAACGTCGTCTCCAAGTCGGGCACCACCACCGAGCCGGCGGTGGCGTTCCGCATTTTCCGGGACTTGCTGGAAGCCGAGGTCGGCAAAGACGAGGCTAAGAAGCGGATTGTCGCTACCACCGACCGCAAGCGCGGCGCGCTGAAAAAGTTTGCCGACACTGAAGGCTATGAAACGCTGCCGATCGACGACGATATCGGTGGCCGGTACTCGGTGCTGTCCGCCGTCGGACTGCTGCCGATTGCGGTGGCGGGAATCGATATCAAAGCATTGCGCCAGGGCGCGATTGACTGCGCGCAGGCATGCCAGACATCCGATTTGAGCAAGAACCCAGCGGCATTCTACGCCGCCGGACGCAATCTCTTGTACCGGATGGGCTACGACATCGAGATTTTCGCGTCGTTCGAGCCGCGCCTGCATTATCTCGCGGAATGGTGGAAGCAGTTATTCGGCGAGAGCGAAGGCAAGGATCATATCTCGCTGTATCCGTCGTCGGTGGATTTCACGACCGATCTGCACTCGATGGGGCAGTGGATTCAGCAAGGGCGGCGGCTCATTATCGAGACGTTTGTCGTGATCGACGGCGGCGAGCCGAAGCTGCCGATTCCCGAGGGCGGCAACGAGGACGAGCTTGGCTACCTGGCCGGACGCGATATCAGCGAAGTGAACCACGCGGCCTATCAGGCTGTTTCGCTGGCGCACCGCGACGGCGGCGTGCCGAACCAGACGGTCCACGTTTCAGAGTTGACGGCGCATAGCTTGGGGGCGCTGCTTTATTTCTTCGAGCGGGCGTGCGGGATCAGCGGCTACTTGATGGGCGTGAATCCGTTCAATCAGCCGGGAGTCGAGGCGTACAAGAAAAATATGTTCGGCATCCTGCACAAGCCCGGCAGCGAGGCCGAAACCGACAAAGTGACAAAGCAGCTCGACCAATTGGCGAAGGACGCAACCGTCGAGTATTGATTGTTTTCTAAAAATTATCAAAACACGGTGTATTTTGGTTCCCCTCTTTTTCCAAGGAGGGGAGTATAAATAACCTTTCTACACCCGCTCAAGAGGAGTAAGCCGCGTCTCGAACGAATATCGAGGAGCGGCTTTTTCGGTATCGGGGGCGGCCTCTAGCGCGGAAAAGAGCTTCGTGCTAAAATAAGGGCGGCTTGACTTTTGCGCCGCTTCCGCCGCGCGATTGCTCCCGCCGTCGATTTTGCCTTCCCTGTGGTTCCATGGAGCGAGCAAGCGCGCCTGGAAACGAGAAGCCTCAGCACCAGTAAGACCAACTTCATGTTTTGTCTCCAATGCGGCACGGAAAACGTCGAGGACAGCAAGTTCTGCAAAGAGTGCGGCACTCTGGTGGGAGCGCCCGTCACTTCATCGGGGCGCGCGATGCCGATCCGCTCGCGGTTGTCGCCGCACATCGCCGAAGACCTTGGCGCTGACGAGGGCGATAATCCCCAGCTTCGGCGGCTCACGGAATTGGCTCTCTGGCACAGCCAGACCGGAAATGTGCCGGCGGCGATTTTGTCCTGCGAAACGGCGCTGCTGATAGACCCGGACAATCCCACGGCCTTGTCGCTGCTCGGCTGTTTGTACGAGCGTCAGGGGCAGGTGGATCAGGCGATTGCGGTGTTTGAGCGCGTCGTGCAGGTCAGCCCGGATAGCGTCGCCGATATCGAGAAGCTGGGCGCATTGAAGCGCGGCCAGTATTTGCCGCCGGTGCAGCAGCCTCTCGGATATCGCTGGCTGCCGCCGGCGGTGGCAAGCTCGCTGGCGAAAAGCGCTTCGCTGCGTATCGGGGCAGCTATCGCGGCGGGGCTGCTCGTGGTTGGAATTGGTTCGGCGCTGATCGCGAACCATGAAGCCTCGGGGAAAGGGTCGTCAGATCAAGTATCCGGAATCGCGCCGGTAATGCTCCCGCAACCGCAGACTGTGATTAGCTCGTCGGCTGGAGATCGTGCGGCGGTTCCCTTAGCGACCGTGTCGGCGACACCGGTGACGATTGTGGCCGCTTCCAGCCATTCCATAGCGCGGGATTCCTCGGCTGTAGCGCCGTCCGCTCTTGCACCGGCGCAGACGCTTTCCAATTCACGCGTCGCGAAGCTCCAGACTGCCGCGAACCTGCAGCGCGTTCCGCCGCTCGCGGTGGCGGTGACGGGCAACGCATCGGTGCCGTCGATCAGCTCGATACAGCCGCTTGACGTGAAGACGGTGAAGTTTGCGTCCGCCGCCGATGTGCCTCAGCATACTGTTGTCATTGGAGCGGCTATGCCGGTGCAGGCGGACGGCGGGCCGATGAAGAATAACGCGGTCAGCCGGGTGGCCGTGTCGAATAATTCGGGCGACGACAGTGACAACGCCGCTCCCGCGCTGCCTGCCTCGCACGTGTATGTCCATGTGCATCCGGATACGGTTGCCGAGCCTGATCCGCCCGCCGCCGCGGCGGCCGTGCCGATTTCCCAATCCACTCAATCGGAGCAAGCTCCCGCCGCCGAATCGCGCGGGGCGAGTTTGCAGTCGCAGGCGCTTCAATCCCAGCAGCGTGGCAATTACAAAGCCGCGTCCGGGCTTTACCGCAGCGCAATCAACGCGTACCATGGCGAAATAAATCGCGGCGAGTTCGTCAGCGAAGCTCAGAGAGGCATCGACGCCTGTGAAACCGGTCTGCAAATCTGCCAAGCCAGCAAATAATGATTCCACGCGTCAACCCCGCTTAAGCGCGGCGCTGATAGCGTCGCTTTGCCTCTTCTGGACGGGCGCGGGGCTCGCGCTGCCGGACGCGGCGCTGGCCAAGCCTGCTCCTCCCATAGTCGTCGTGATCTTGCCTGCCGATAAGAAGGTGGGCGACCAGCTCGCCGAGTCGATTGTGGAGATGAAGGACGCCGTCCGGAGCGACGCGCGGTTTGAAGTATTGAGCTTCGATCCCGACGCGCCGTCATTTATTATCGCGGCCAGAAGCGCGGGCATGGACTTAAAAAAGTTGTCCACGGACGCGCAGCGGCAGTTGCTGGCGCAGGCGCTCGGCGCGAGAATTTGGGTGAAAATTGGAAACGACCGTCAAAGCGATTTGAACGTCGATGTTGCCGTCTACAACGCGGCGACAGGCTTGCCGGTCAACACGGGCAGCGGTTCTGTTGCCACTGGTGGCTTGAGTATCCAGCAAGCCGTTTCTCTGGTAATCAGCGACGCCTCGCAGCAGCCGAATCCGCCAAGCGCGATTATTCCCGCCGCCGCGCCGACACCAGTTGCGCCGGTTGCCACCGCTTTGCCAGCTCCCGCCGTGCCGCCCGCTCC
>CAXSEA010000019.1:5269-26040 GCA_964235675.1 uncultured Armatimonadales bacterium
CCGCCCGCTCCGACGTTTATCGCGCCTGCCGCGCTTTTGGCAACGCCGGTGCCTGTTGCTCCCGTCCCTCAGCCTGCCGTGGCTCCCCCGACACCGGTGTTACCGCTGCCGCCGAGCGTTCCCGTAGCCGCGCCAATGACTGTTGCGCCGATTGTTTCCGTAGCGCCTCCTGCCGCTAAACCACTGGCGACCATCGCTCCAGTTGTTCCCGCGCCGCAGCCAAAGGTAGCAGCGCCGATAACTACGCCTGTTCCGATTGTAAAACAGAGCATTCCGCAGGCAAACAATTCGCCAGCAACAGCGCCGGTACCGCCGCCGCTGCAAAACCCTGCTCCGGCACAAGTTCCAGTACCGAGCGTGCCGCCAGTACAGGTAGCTCTTCCGCAGCCTGTTGCTACGCCTCACGCGCCGCCAGCCCAGCCCGCGCCTTTAGCAGCGCCGCAGCCGGTGTTGCCTGCGCCGGCAGTAACCGCGCCGGCAATCTCCACGCCAGTTGTATCGCCACCGTTGCAGCCGATTTTGCCCGCTTCTCCGACCCTGCCGGTGCAACCTGCGCCCGCTTTCCAGCCGCCAGCTGTGCCGCCGCCAGCCGCGCCGTCCGCGCCGAGCGAGATCGCGCCGGTTGCGGGTCCGAAGCCGCCTACGCCGCTGGACGGCGCGACTCAGGCTCTTCTGGATCAGGGTGACGCCGCGATGGCCCGGAGCGACGACGACGGCGCGGTGGACGATTACCGCAACGCAGTCGATGAATCTCCGCGTAATGCCGCGCCGCGTGTTCGTCTCGCGCAGGCTTATTTGGCGTCCGGCGATTCAGCCGCCGCGCTGAACGAGCTGCAGCGCGCCGTCGCCATTGATCCGCAAAACCGGGAGCTTGCCAATTATCTTCAACAAGCGCAGCAGCAGCATCTACTACCTGGAATAGACGTTCTGGTTTTGACCGTAAATGCAGCGTCCAAGCCCGGCGATCAGCAGTCCCAGCTCGCGCTGGGCGACGCCTATTGGAACAGCAAGAGCCTCGTGCTGGCCGAGCAGACTTATTTGCAAGCCGCGCACGCAGCTACGGGGGAATTAGAGGCGGAGATGCCTTACGCGCGTCTGGCGCGGCTTTATGCGGCCACGCAGCGGTATCCGGAGTGCTTGAAGGCGATTTCGCTGTCGGGCAGTCTGGGGTATCCGGCCGCTCTGCGGATTATTCAGCAGCAATCCGATAATTTGATGGGCAGCATCGATTCATCCTTGCAGCAGTTCAGCAGCGGCGCGATTACGCGCACGCAGCTGTACGACCAGCTCAGATCACTGGATACGCAGGCGGCGGCATATGCATCGTTTCTCGGTAAAGTGACGCCGCCGGGCGAGTACAAAATGTCGTATCTGCACAGAAAGCTCGCGGCGAACCTGGTGGCTCAAATGACGCCGAACCTGCTCAATTACGCGTTGACCGCGCAGACGAGCTATTTGTCGCAATCGCAATCGCTGGAGCATGACGCTTTGGCGGAACTTAGCCAAGCCAACGGCATCGACCATCTGCAAGGCGTCGGCGAAAACCCCACGTAGCAGCCGCATGAAACTCAACCGCAATTCTTCCCCGCTCCCGGCAATCGGCGACCGCGGCTCTCTCACGATGGAGAGCGAGTTGCGGCAATCCGAGCTTTCCGTGGCGGCGACGGTAGCGGCGCAGTTAAGAAAGCGCGTCGTTTTAGACATGGCGCGGCCCTATCTTGAGAACCAGCCCAGCTTTTTAGATTTTAACTCGCGAGCCGCCGCGACTTTCAAGGTGGCATCGGCAAGCGGACTGCGGGTTTACTCCGGGCGGGTTCAGGCGGTGACCGAGACGAGAGCCGTTTTTATTCCGACGCAGGCGGCTTTGCGTTTGCAGCGCAGGAGGGATTTCCGGCTGACGCTGGCCCGCACCGTCAGTATCGAGCGCTTTAGCCGTGATGGAAAATCGAGATTAAGCGCGAGTTTATTGGACTTGTCGGGAGGCGGCGCTCAGGTGGAAGTAGGCACGCGGCTGAGTGTCGGCGAGATCGTGGACTTTTCCGCGCCGATGGGCAGCTTCGGCGAAGAGGAGATGGTCGCCGCAGTCGTGCTCTCTTGCCAGGAAGAACCGGCGCAGCGAAAACAAGGCTACGTGGCTCGATTGTCGTTTGACGACGATGGCGGCAGGGTGTCTTTGGCGGAATCGCGCCGCGACGAAATTGTCCGCTATCTGTTCGCCTGCCAGCGCGAGCAGCTGAAGCTGCGCTCCTTGCTGATGCCCGCCGAGGGCAGGGCAACCACGCGTCCGCGCGGCCTTTCGGCGCTGCTGGCGAAGGTGCGCGGCGCGATCTAATCTAATTGAAGCGGTTCATCGCCGTTTCGATTCCGTGCTGAATCCACGCTTCGAGCGCCGCGACCGCGTCCGCCGTGATTGCTTCCACTTCCGGCATCTCCGCTTTGGAAAATTTGCCAAGAACGTACTCGATCTGGCGGGAAGACGCGCCTGGCTCTCCGACTCCGATGCGCAGGCGCGGGTAATCGGGGGTATGCAGGTGCGCGGTCAGGCTTTTGAGACCGTTGTGGCCGCCTTCCGATCCTCCGGGCCGCAGGCGCATCTTTCCAAGCGGGAGATGGATATCGTCGACGACGGCGATGATTTGGGACGGTTCAAACGGATGGTAGCGCAAAAACTGCGCGAGCGGCTCTCCGCTGTTGTTCATGTAAGTGAGCGGCTTGAGCAGGCTGACGCTGCCCCCGAACAACTGGCCGGACGCGCTTTGCGCGCCGCGCGAGACGCCGCCGAACGCGAGGCGATGCGCGCGGGCGAAGGCATCGGCGATGTCGAAGCCGATGTTGTGCCGGGTCTGGTCGTACTCCTTGCCGGGATTGCCGAGGCCGACGATCAAGTGCTTTTCAGGTTCCAGTGAAATCTCCAGTCGTTAATTGCGCGCACGCGGCGGCGCGGCGATGCTTGCGTCTTTGCCGACCAGCGACGATAAATTGACGCTTCCGTCGATAGTCATCGCGCCGTTTTGTACCCGCGCGGAGCCGATTGCGACCGGGTAGGTCATCCGGCTCAGGTCCACGACCGGGTTCTGCCTCGCCACTGCCGCATCGAGCAGCGGGCGCGGTATTCCGATGCGGGCGACCTCACCGCCGGAGGGAATAAAATCGAGCATCGCGGCGTTGCCGGGGTGGGGCGCAAGCGCTCCGGTGACGGCGAAGGGTAATTTGATCCCGAATGAAGCGACGCTGTCGGAATAGACGATGCTGCTGGAATCCAGCGTGACCCGCGCCCCGCGCCGGGTGAGGGCAGGACGGGCCGACGACATATAGTTGTCTAGGTTCGCTTGATCCATGACGATATGAAAGGTCGTGGTCCCGATGCCGGTGATGGCGTCGGTGCGCGTGTTGGCGTGGATGTTTTTCGCATCGGCGTCGAACGAGCGCACATGGAGCATCGGGGCCAAGGCGACGTTGTCGCCGTGGATGCGCGCGTCGCGCAGCTTGCCGCGCAACAGGTCAAAAATGCTTGCGCTGGTATGGACGTCGTAGTGGTCGGCAGGGCCCAGCATCGCGGGGAGCCGCTGGGCGATTTTGTCATTCACCTGGCTGGAAAGCGTATTGCAGCCGGTGAGCAACGGCGGCAGGGCAGCGGCGGCGATAAGCGCCATGCACGCGCGGCGCAAACGAAGCGTCGCGCCGCCAGCGAGTGGAATGCGGTTGGGCATGCTGCTGGCCTATACGACAGCGGGCTCCGGCGCGTTCTGCGGGTGCAGATCATCGGCAATCTCACTCGCTTGCAGATCTTTCGCCATGCGTCCTCGCTGGGTAAGTGCCAGAATAAAGGCAGCGGTCATGACCAGACCTGCGGTCCAGTAGGGCGACTTGATTCCAAGGGCGATATACAGCTCGCCCGCGATGGCCGGGCCTAGGAAGCGCGCCAAACTGTCGAACGAAGCTGACAATCCTAATGCGCCACCTTGGTTGGACGCGCTGGACAGGCGCGAGACAATGGCGCGAAGAGCGGGGCTGTTTAAGGCCGACCCTGCGGCGATGAGAAGCAGCGGGCCAGCCAGTAGCTGCACCAGAGTATGGGCCAGGGGAAACAGAAGAAAACCGATCGCCATCATCAAGACGCCGACCAGCACCAGCGGCGTCTCGCCGAAGCGCTTTGTCAGCGGGCGGATCGCTCCGCCTTGAATCAGCACGAGGATGAGGCCGACATAGCCGAATACATTCCCGGCGACGGCCACCGAATGCGCTTGCGTAAAGTTGAACCGCTGCACGATGTATGGCGTGAACGTGCCTTCCAGCTGCGAGAACGCGAAGGTGACGAGAAACGTCAAGAAATACAGAAAACCGACCGGGCCGCTGAGTACCTGGAGCATCCGGGTGAGCAGCGTTCCATTGGGAATGCCCGAAGGCGCAATACCTGCCGCTCGGGTCGTCGCGCTGCGGGACTCTGGTAGTTTCAGAGCGATGTAGACGGCATTGCCGATTGCCAGGGCGGAGGCAAAATAAAGGGGGAGGCCGAGATCGAACCGGCCCAGCTCGCCGCCGATCAACGGGCCGAGAATGAATGCCACGCCGAACGCCGCTCCGATATGGCCCAGCGCCGCCGCGCGGTACTCCGGGGGCGTGATATCGGCGATATAGGCTTGCGCCACGCTGAGCGATGCCGAGGAGAATATGCCGGCAAGGATGCGCGACGCAAACAGCAGGGGGAGCGAATGCCGTGAAAAGGCAAATAGGGTGTAGAAGACCGCGTCGCCGAGCAAGCTGGCGATCAGCAACGGCTTGCGGCCGACGCGGTCGGACAAGCGGCCCCAGATGGGCGCGAAGATAAACTGCATGCCCGCGTAGGCGGCGATCAGCCAGGAGGCGTAGCGCCCGACGTTCGCGTCGTGCACGGCGCTTGGGCCGCTCAGATGCAGGCCGCCGATGACGTAGTACGGGACGAGCGGAATGATGATGCTGAAGCCGAGCAGGTCGATGAACACGGCGATGGTCAGCAGGCCGAGCCGCATGAACATCTCGCGCCGCTCCGGCGAGGAGGGGGGCTTCGCGGGCTGCGCGGCGGCTTGATCCTTGTCTTTGCTGGAGAGTTTTCGCATGGGTCTTACATTGTCGGCGCGGGATTGCCGCGTCGTCTGCGGGAGCCTGGCGGCTTCCGGGTTCAGTATACCAGCGACGCTTCCCGGCGACCGAGGGCGCGGCATGGTCTTAGGTACAATCACTACGTGAACGTGCATGATCCCGCCGCCGACGGGCCGCTTTTTGACGCCATTACGGCTTATATTTTGGACGAGCGCTCCGGCGACTTCGAGGACTTGGCGCTGCGCTTATTCGCGCGCCACTTTTCGCTGAATGGGCCATACCGCGACTACTGCACGAATCTCGGCGCTGTTCCCGGCGACGTGCACGGGTGGAGCGACATACCCGCCGTGCCCGCCCGCGCGTTTAAGCTGCTGCCGCTTTCCTGCTGTGCGGTCGATGAGGCTTCGGCGGTGTTTTACTCGTCCGGGACCACCGAAGGCCAGCCCAGCCGCCATTATCTCGATCAAAAGGCGCTGGCGCTCTACGAGATTAGTCTTCGGGTAGGGTACGCGCGGGTCGCGCCCGGCAACGCCAGGCTTCTGGCGCTGATGCAGCCTCCGGCTGATGCCCCGCATTCGTCGCTGTCGTATATGCTCGGAGCCTTGGGGGCGACGGAGTTTTTTTGGAGCGAGGGCGACCGGCCAAGATTGGCTGAAGCTTTGGACGCGGCTGAAGCGACGCGGCAGCCGGTCGCCATCTTTTCGACGGCGTTCGCTCTGCTCGATTTATTCGACAACACGCCGGATCGGCGGTGGACTTTGCCGCAGAGGTCTGTCGTTATCGAGACGGGCGGATTTAAGGGGCGCTCGCGTCAAGTGACGCGCGAGGAGCTTTACGGCTTGATCGCCGACCGTCTGGGAATGCGGCCGCCGCAGGCATTCGCGGAATACGGAATGAGCGAGATGGCGTCGCAATATTATAGCGGGGCGGACGGCGCGTTTTCCGGAGGCCACTGGGCGCGTGCGCGGGTTATCGATCCGCTGACCGACGCCGACGCGGAAGAGGGGATTTTGCGGCATTTCGATCTTGCCAACTGGAACAGCGTCTCGGCGATACAAACGCAGGATTTAGGCCGGATGGATGAGTCGGGAAGGTTTTGGCTGCTGGGCCGCGCTCCGGAGTCGGAGCTGCGCGGCTGCTCGCTGACTATGGAAGAGCAGTGGGAGCGGCTCGCGGCGCGATGAAGCTGCTGCAGGGCGACCAAGCGTCTGAGCCGCTGTTAAGAATGGTCGAGCGCGAGGCGACGCATTTGCGAGAGCGTCGCCGCGTCTTGTACGGCAACGACGCCGCCGCGATACAGCGCGAAGCGGTCAGGGCGCTGCGGGCAATCGGCGCTCCTGATAAGCGTATAGTTTGGAAAGTTCGCGCGGCTGCCGACGAAGTGACCGTTCCCGCTAGAGCGCTCGCGGGCATGAGCTTGGACGCAATGCTGGATGGTTGGAGCGAGGCCGAGCTTTGGCGATTGATCGATTCCGAAGGCGTGCGTGATTTGGAATCGAGTCCCGCGCTGGCGCTGCATGTGGTCGCGGCGAATACTCCGCTGCTCGTATGGAGCAGTGTCGCGCGGGCTTTGTTGATTGGTGCGGCTTCACTAGTTCGGTTGCCGCAAGAATCACCGGAGATCGATTTTTGGGCGCGGCAGTTCCAGAACGCGCTTGCGAACGCATCGCCGAAACTGGCTGAACTGGTGTCGATGACTCACTGGCCCAGCGACGATTTTGGGGCGACTCGAGAAGCGGCCTGTGCCAGCGACGCTGTTTTGGTTTACGGCAGCGACGCCACTGTGGAAAACATTCGAGCGCTGACCCCGCGCGACAAGCGCTTTGTCGGCTATGGGCACCGCTTTTCCATCGGGGTAGTCGGGACAGGCGCGGATTACGCTGCGGCAGCGCGGGGCACGGCGCTGGACATGCTGATTTTCGATCAGCAGGGATGCCTTTCGCCGCAGATCATATTCGTCGAGGGTGAAAGCGACGATGCCGCCCGATTCGCCGCTGCTTTAAGGCAAGAGCTAAATCGCGTTCGCGGGCAGTTTCCGGCTCGCTCGGCGGCAACTGTCGCCAAGCTGCGGGAAGCGTCGATGATGGCGCGGTTCCAGCCGGGCGCGGCGGTAAGCCATGATTTGGACTTCGCCTGGTTGGTCGCGACCGCGCCGTCGATTGCCGCGCCGAGTTTTGGCTTGCCGGGATATATCGCGGTAGCGCCCATCGGCGGCTGCGCCTCGCCGGCGGGCTGGCTGAAGGAGCAGAGCTTATCCGAGCGCTTACAGGGTGTATCATACGTCGCCGGCGCAAACGACGATAATTCTGCGCTGCGGGCTGCGGTTTATGACTTGGGAGCGTCTTACGTCTGCTCGCCCGGCTGGCTGCAACGGCCGCCGTTCTCGTGGCGGGAAGACAACTTGGACGTGCTGAAGAGTTTAACTTGATGCCATTCGCGGCAAATGATATACTGAAGCGCATCTTGAAGGGTCGCCGGACTATAATGTTTTTCCTTGCGGTATGTGCTGGCTCGACCGATGCGTGCGTCCAATTTGATATGATTTACAATTCGAGTGTGGGGGAGGGATCGTAGGCATGAAGACGGCTGAGTTGACGGTTGAGCAGCAGAGTACCGACAAAGGTCATGTTATCGCAGTTGTCGGCGAGCTTGATTTGACGACTGTCGGACAGTTGCGGGAGATTTTGCTGGCGCATGCCAATGAGCAGGAGAGCGACCGGGTCATTGTCGATCTCACCCAGGTGGAGTTTATCGACAGCGCCGGTTTGGCGCTTCTAGTCGAAGCCCGTAAGCGGCTTGCGACCGATTCCCGAACGCTTTACCTCGTGATCGCGCAGGGCAAGCAGCCTGAGCGCGTGCTGCGGCTGGTCCGTTTCGACACGATTATGAAGCTGGTCTACAGCCTGGACGACGTTCCCGCGCTTTAATCGATCAATAACCAATTTATGCAGAACAATTCCGATATTTCCCCGATCATTACCGATGGTAAGCAAGCTGGGTTCCTGACTCCGATTATCGGCCGTAAGGCCCTGCGCGACGTCACCGGTTTTCCCGGCTTTATGCTGATCCGCGAAGGCGAAACAGTCACGCGCGACATCGCCGATACGGCGCAGGCTATGGGCAAGCTCTATGAGCTGACAGCTGCCACGTCTTTCGAGTAGGTCACAGTAAGCCGATATGTCCCAAAATATTCCCACCGACCCGCATCGAGATGAGATGAAGCGAGCCGCGTTTATGTCGCTTGCGCTCACCGGGGGGGCTATTGCCGCTTTGGCGCTGGCGAAGTATTTGGCGAACCAGCCGGGCGGTAGGGCGAGCAGCCGCATCTCGCTGGGCGGCGCTAACGGCGCGTCGCTGGATTCTTGGCTCCGAGATACTGCCGAAAAGCTGCAGCACGGTAGTCAATCCCTACTCACTGATCTGGATAAAGAGCGCTAATCTTCGCGTGGCCTAACGCTTCGCTCCGAGATAATTCAGCGTTTTCGCTGCCGCGATTTTGCCGGACAACGCGCACAAAGGCACGCCGCCGCCTGGATGCGTCCCGCCACCGGCGTAGAACAGCCCTTTGTGGCGAGTATCCTTCATCGCGGGGCGCGTAAACATCTGCCGCATTCCGTTGCCGCTCGCTCCGTATAAAGCTCCCTGCCAGGCCGCGTAGGACGCGCGAAACGTGTTCGGCGTCCATATCTGTTCCACCACGATCGACTGTGCCAGGCCGGCCAAGCCGCCGCGTTCCAATTTGCCGAGGACGATTTGCCTGTATTGCCGGATGAACTCAGCTGTCCACGGCGATTTGGCGAAATCCGGCACGGCGGGGACGTTCGTCATCACGAACAGGTTCGAGCAGCCTTCGGGGGCCTTGGACGGGTCGGTGACGGACTGGCAAGCGACGCCGATTGTGGGGTCGCGGAACGGCTCGCCGCTCGCGTTCCAGAGGCTCGCGTACTCGCCGCGCTCGTCGCCGGTTAAAAACGAGTTGTGATGCGCCAGCGCGGGATACTGGCCGCGCACGCCCAGCAGCATTAAAAAAGCGGAAGGAGTCGGCTCCCACGGCGCGTTGTTCGTCTTGGCCGCCTCAGCTTGCGGCACGAGATCGCCGGACGACAGGATGTCGCGGTTGCAGACGATTGCATCACATTCCACAGTCTCGCGCGACTCCGCCGCAGCGGCATCAGAGGATCGCCTGACGATTGTCACTCCGGACACTCGCCCGTTGCCGCTTGTGATTTCTTCAATTCGGGCGCTCGTCGTAATTCCCACGCCGAGCTTCGCCGCGCAGACGCCAAGCCGCTCCGCAACCTGGTACAAGCCGCCTCGCGGGTAGAACGTGCCGAGATTCCACTGCACATGGGCGATGACGCTCAGGAGCGAGGAGCAGCGCTTTGGATCCGAGCCGCTGTAGAGGGCGTAGAGATTAAATATTTGGCGCAGTTTGGGATTGCTGAACAGCTTGGCGATGCGAGTGTCCAAACGCTCGAACGGTTTCAGGGATAGAAAGTCGCGCATCTGCTTCGGCAGAGCCGTTGGATGGATATTGTCCGCGAAATCCTGGCACAAAAAAGTAGGGGTGGTTTGATCGTAGATACGCCGGGCATCATCCATGAACAGATCGAATCCGGCGACATCTTCCGGCGCGAACCGGGCGATTGCCGCGCGGGCATCATCGAGGTTGGCCGGGGCGTCGAAGAGAGTGCCGTCCGGAAAATGGTAGCGGCAGATGGGGTCGAGCCGGGTGAGCTCCATCTCGCTTTCCAGGCTTGTGCCCGCGAGTTGAAACAGCTCCTGGAGGGCAAACAGCATGGTGAGGACGTGCGGGCCTGTGTCAAAGCGAAAGCCGTCCTGCTCCCACACGTTCATTTTGCCGCCGACGCGCTCGTTCTGCTCGTACAAGCGCACCCGCGCGCCGGCTGCCGCTAAATGGATTGCCGCGCTCAGGCCGCCGATGCCGCCGCCGATGACGACGATTTCCGGACTTTTGCTCGCTGATTTCATGCTGGTGGGCGTTGCTCGAATAAAAGAATGAAGCCGGTAGGCAAATCGCCTACCGGCTTGTTGGAGTTGACTCGCGACGAGTATTGTAACGGCTAGACGCTGTGCGCCAGGATAATGGCTTCGGCGATTTCGCGCATGGATTTGCGGGTGTTCATGCTCTGCACCTGGATACGGCGGAATGCCTCCTGCTCCTTGAGGCCGTATTGATCCATGAGGATGCCTTTGGCGCGGTCGACGGCTTTGCGGGTGTCGAGCTTGTTTTCGAGGTCGCTCACTTCGCCTTCGAGGTCCATGAACTCCTCATAGCGGGAGATCGCGATCTCAATGGCGGGCAGCAGGTCGGCTTCCTTGAACGGCTTTACCAGGTACGCGAACACGCCTGCGTCTTTGGCGCGGTCCACCAAATCTTTTTGAGAATAGGCCGTGAGCAGCAGAACGGGGGCGAGGCCTTCGGTAGTGATGATTTTAGCCGCGTCGATACCGTCCAGCTCCGGCATTTTAATGTCGAGCAGGGTGACGTCGGGCTTGAGGGTTCGGGTAAGCTCGACAGCTTTGTTGCCGTCGCCAGCCTCGCCCACAACGACGTGGCCCATGCTTTCCAGGGTTTTTTTGAGATCGAGCCGGATAATCGGCTCGTCGTCGGCGATAACGATTTTAAGGGAATCCATACTTGCTTGCGCGGGTCCTTTCAAGCGCCAGGATTGCGTCGCAAATTACTGCCGGACGACTTTCTTCCCTGCGCGAAAAGCGGGACCCTGCGCCGTAGTCCTGCGCGAGGAGTTGCAGGCTGGGCACCGCTTTGCTATAATCTTTGGTTAATCAACGTGCCGTTACCAAGCGAATAATCACCAGCCGCTTCCAATTACACATTAGGAACGCAGGATAAAACGCGGTAAACTGCTTACGCGCTCATTATAGCACTACAGCCCAAAGGCGCGCTCGTCTTGTCCTTGCGCTTACGGATGAACAACTGCGTCGAGCGATCTTCACGAATCGAGACACTCCATTTGAAGCAAATAGTCAGCGTCAGCTTAGGCTCTTCCCAGCGGGATAAAACGGTGACGGCGTCGTTTCTCGGACAGGAGTTTTCCGTGTCACGGGTGGGCGTCAACGGCGACATGAAAGCTTATGCCGAGAAGCTGGCGGAGCTGGACGGCAAAGTGGACGTCTTCGGCCTGGGTGGGACGGATCTGTATATCTACGCCGGCGATAAGCGGTACACGTTCGGCGATATCGCCAAGATGATCGAGCCGGCGAAGAAGACGCCGATCGTGGACGGCAGCGGTCTGAAGAATACGCTGGAGCGCGAGACGATCTCTTATTTGCAGCAGAACGGGATTGTCAACTTTCGCGGCAGCAAAACTTTGATGGTGTGCGCGGTGGACCGCTTCGGCATGGCCGAGGCTCTGGCTAAAATCGGGGGCGACGTGGTCTACGGCGATTTGATGTTCAATTTGGACATTCCCATCGCGATCAAATCGTTCGGCGCTTTGCAAAAGCTGGCCAACGTTTTATTGCCGATTCTAGTACGTCTGCCGTTTACCTGGTTTTATCCGACCGGCGAAAAGCAGAACTCGATTACGCCGAAATGGGAGAAATACTACCATTGGGCGGACATCATTTGCGGGGATTTCCTACTGATCCGCAAGTGCCTGCCCGACGATCTGACCGGCAAAGTTATTTTAACGAACACCACTACCGCCGAAGACAAGGTGGAGCTCGCCAAGCGTGGGGTAAAAACGCTGATTACGACCACGCCCGAGTTCGATGGCCGCAGCTTCGGGACAAACGTCATGGAAGGGGTGCTGGTCGCGCTATCGGGCGAGACGCCGGACAAGCTCAACGCGGACGATTATATGCGCATGCTCCGGGAGCTTGGCTGGCAACCGCGTATCGAGCAACTCGCCCCCGCCGCCGCGCCGCAGACTGCCACGGCTGCGGTCTAGTTTTTTTAACGAGCTTATCGGCTCTTATTCCCGCATTGCCTGAGACTAATTTGCAAAAGTTCGCATTTATTATCCATCCGATCGACGCGCGGCGCGACGTTTCCCGGCACCCGAAATACCGGCTGCTGGGCAAATTTCCGGAGCCGTTCGTGGAGTGGGTGATTAAGCACAAAAGCCCGCAGATGGCGGCGCATATTACCGGCGTGAAATCCGCGACCGGCGAAGAAGCCGAAGGTTGGTTTATCGTCTGCCCGCTCACGCCGAAGCAGATGCTGAATTTGCCGGTGGAGTTTGTCTACAAGCGGCTGATCGAGTGCGGCAAAATCGCCGAGGAGTTGGGCGCGAAGATTATCGGCCTGGGCGCGTTCACCTCGATAGTCGGCGACGGCGGCGAGACCGTGGCGAGGAACCTTAATATCGCGGTGACGACGGGAAACTCATACACCGTCGCCACTGCGTTGGAAGCGACGCTCGACGGCGCGGCGCGGATGGGAATCGACATGGCCAAGGCAAAAGTGGCTGTCGTGGGAGCGACCGGCTCGATTGGGCGGGTCTGCGCTGAAATTTTGGGCGAGCAGGCGAGAGAGCTGGCGGTGATCGGACGGAGCGTCGAAAAGCTGGAAGAGGCTATCGCCGGGTTCGACCCCGCCACTCGCGCGAAGACGCGCATCTACACCGATATCGCGGAAGGGCTGCGCGACGCGGACGTAGTGGTGACGGTGACTTCGGCGGTGGACGTGGTGATTGAGCCCGAGTATTTGAAAAGCGGCTGCGTGGTCACGGACGTCGCACGGCCTCGGGACGTTTCGATACGAGTCGCTAAAGAGCGTGACGACGTTCTAGTGATCGAAGGCGGCGTGGTGGCGGTGCCCGGCTCGGATTTGGAGCTGAATTTCAACTTCGGTTTTCCCGCTAAAACGGCCTACGCCTGCATGTCGGAGACGATGCTATTAGCGCTTGACAACCGGTACGAATCGTTCACGCTAGGCAAGACGGTCAGCCGCGAGCAGGTGGAGATCATGCGCGACCTGGCGAAAAAACATGGGTTTCAGCTGGCCGGCTACCGGTCGTTCGAGCGGGAGATCACTCCCGCCGAAATCGACAAGATTCGCGACAACGCGAAACGTCGGCAAACTTTGGCGGCGGCGAAAGAACCGGGGAAAACGCCTGCTTTGGTGTAGCGGCTAGTGGCGACTCAGGGCTGTAGCTCGACTGCCGCGGCTTGCGTCTGGCGCGTCGGTTTTGTCCAGTTGCCGTAGATGTAGTAGAGCAGGGCGGTGAATTGCACGGCGGCGAGCGAGAACTTCATCCAGTGCGGCAGCGACGCGTGGGAGACGTTGCCCTCGATTGTTCCGGCGATAATAAGAAGCGGGATGGTCGCCATCAGCATTTTTACGGCGTCCTTGGAGTTGGCGGTTAACGCGTCGCGCCTGGTCAGCCGGCCTGGGCTAATCAGCGCCCAGCCGGTGAGTAGTCCGGCTCCCCCCGCGATGAAAATCGCGCTCAGCTCGCAGACGCCGTGCGGCAGGAGTCCCGCCCACATGCTGACCGAATGGCCCGTCGGCTGCACGTCGGCGACCAGAGCGCCCAGCTCGAAGCCGTTCAGCATCATGAAGTACGCCGGGAGCAGGGTGCTGATGCCGGTGGCGAACGCGAACAATCCCACGGTGATGTTGTGGGTCATCAGCATGGCGGCGAATTCCGCGCCTTCGCCGGCGGAGATCGTATCGTGATCGGCGAAGCCTTGCTTCCAGGCGTCGAACGAATCCTGCATGCCGGCCGGGACGAACAGGTCGAGGTTGCTCGCGTGGTGGCGCACGAGTCCGTAGGCGATCAGCGCGCCGATGAATGTCAGCAAAAAGGCGGTAAAAACGAACGGGGTGCGCCTTCGCAGGGTGGCCGGCAATTCCCAGGCGAAGAAGTCGCGCAATCCTGCCCAGACGGAGCGTCCGCCCGGCTGCTGATAGACGACGCCGTGGCCTTGGCCGACCAGCTCATTGAGGTAGAACACGAGCTCCGCCGTGGCGCGCTGGGTGCGGGCGTAGGCAAGATCGGCTGCCGCGCGGCGGTACAAAAGTCCCAAGCGAGCCAGCTCCTTGGCCGGAATCGCGCGAAGGCCCTGGCCTTTCACTCGCTCGACGACTAGGGTCAGCTCCTGCCATTGGGCTTGCTTATTGGTAACAAACGCGCGCTCGTCGAACATGTGAATTGCTTTCGCGGACACGGCACTCAGGTATTATCAGTGTACCTGATACGCTTTCCACAGACGCCTGGTCAATCCCGCCGCAAACGCATAGCCCATGTCCCGAGAAGTCCTGATCGCCACCCCTGAGAATGTCGCCATCGAGTACGAGCTGGCGGGCTTGGGTACGCGGTTCTGCGCCAACTTCCTGGACATGCTGCTGATGCTGCTAACGCTGGCCGGCGTGTTTGTCGTGATCGGCCTGCTTGCCTTCGGCTTGCTTGCGCTCGGCGCGCGCGAGCATGTGGCCTGGCTGGTGAAGTTTTTGCACGAGCTTGGCGGATTTATTTCGGCGGGAATGACGATCTTGTCGTTTGTGGTTTTTTGGGGCTACTTTATCTACTTCGAGTTCAAGTGGAACGGGCAGACGCCCGGCAAGCGCGCCTCGGGGCTGCGAATTGTCCGGGAGGGTGGCTACCCGGTCGATCTGTACAGCGTCATTTTGCGCAACCTGCTGCGGATTATCGACTTCCTGCCGGGCTTCTATTTTATCGGCATCGCCTCGATTACGCTGACGTCGCATTATCAGCGCCTTGGGGATTTGCTCGGCGGCACGCTGGTGGTGAAGCAGCGCGCGCCGCAGAATCTGCTGAACCTTTTGCAATCGACACGCTTGCAGCCGGAGCATCTGGACAGAGGGGCTTTGGCGCTGATTATGCGCGACGCGGAGCGCCTGACCCCGGAGCAGTACCGCGCCGTGCGGCATTTTACGGAGCGGCGTCGCTCGATTCCGACCTGGGAGGCGCAGCAAAACTCGGCAATGGCGATTGCCGTGCCGTTGATGCACGATCTGGGCATCGCGCCGCCGCAGGGGGTCGCCAGCGTGAACTACGCGGACGTTCTGGAGTATTTGGCCGTGGCTTACGAAACGGCGCGTCGTCCGAAGGACGCTCTCCAGCCAGGCCAAAGCGCGGCGACTCGCCCCGGCGCGGCGCGGAGCCTGTAACGTTATATTGAATTGGCCGGCCATGGCCGTATCAGCTTTAGGAGCACCGTAGGAATTTGAAACTATCACGCGCTTTTTACGCCGCACTCGCGATTGTGCCCACACTCGGCGCTTTCGCCTCGACTTGCTCGGCGGCTGCCCCGGCATCGGGCTATGGCCGGATTGTCTCGCAGAGCTATGACTCGGCGCAGCAGATTACCGAAACCGATCTTGCCAACGGGCTGGTCGTGCTGACTCGCGAGGTGCATTCGGCTCCGGTGGTCGAGGTTCGCGTGGTCTACAAAGTCGGCTCGCACAATGAAATCAGCGGGCAAACGGGTTTGTCGCATATCCTGGAGCACATGATGTTCAAGGGGACGACAACGCTGCCCGCGGGGGCGATCGATTATCTGTTTCGGCAGGCCGGCGCGGACAACAACGCACAGACCGACCAGGATACGACGCAGTACCACGAGCTGGTGCAGTCGAACCGCTTGGAGCCGATGATCCGGCTCGAGGCCGACCGGATGGAAAATTCGGCGTTCCGCCCGAACGATCTCGCGTCGGAGATGACCGTGGTGCGCTCAGAATTAGAAGGCGACGTCAACGATCCCGACTACGAGCTGTACTCGTTCGGCCTGCTTCCGGCGGCGTTCAGCGCGAATTCGTACCGGTGGCCGGCGATTGGGTATGTCAGCGATGTCGAAGCCGTGCAGCACAATCGCGCGCTGATCTATCGCTACTACAAGCAACACTATATGCCGAATAACGCCGTGGTTGTGCTGGTGGGCGACTTTAAGTCGGCGAATGCGGTTGCTTTGTGCCAGAAGTATTTCGGTTCGTATGCGCCCGGCACCCTGGAGCAGCATCATATTACGCCGGAGCCCAAGCAGACCGGCGAGCGTCGAACCGTGCTGCAGCGGCCTGGGACCACCGGCGAGCTGCTGGTGGCGTTCCACGACCCCGGACTCGGCACCGACGATCACTATACTATGGACGTGATCGGCACGATCTTGAGCGGCGGCGTGAGCGCGCGGCTGTATCAGGATATGGTTGCGACGGGACTTGCCCAGAGCGCGGGCATGGACGATCCCGACATGAAGGACCCGTATCTGGATATTTTCGATGCGGTGCCGCAAGCGGGCGTCGGGCTCGACAAGCTGGAGGGCGGTATCGAGGCGGAAATTACCAAGCTGCAAACCGCGCCGGTCAGCCAGGCGGAATTGCAGCAGGCGATCAACCAGATCGACGCCAACTTCGTGTACCAGCGCGACAGCATCGACGATCAATCGGAGAATATCGGCAACTACGCCGGGATCGCGTCGTATAAATATGACGACACTTATCTGCGGCGCATCGGCCAGGTGACGCCCGCGATGATCCAGGCGGTGGCCCAGAAATACTTTACCGCGACCAACCGCACCGTGGCGCGGTTCGAGCCTGTGGCGCTGCCGCCGGGCCAGACTTTGCCGCCGCCGCCCAGCGGCGAGCATTTCGGCAGCCGGCAGTCCAGCAGCCAGCAGGCGGCCGCGTTTTCGCCCATCGCGCAATCGTATGGCCTCAGCAGCTTCGCCCCGGCGAAAGTGACCGAGAAGCCGACCCGTGTGGTTCTGCCGAACGGCATGGTCTTGATCGTGCAGGAGAACCATTCCAACCCGGATGTCGCTATCGCGGGCTATGTAAAAGCCGGCTCGGTGTTCGATACGAACAACAAGCAGGTGTCGTCGATGACGGCGGAGATGCTTGGACGCGGCACGCAAACAAAAACTTATTTGCAGCTGGCCCAGCAGTTGGAGTCGGTCGGCGCGAGCGCGGATATCGCTCCGGGGCTGCAAACGGTCAGTATCGACGGCCAATGCTTGACGCACGATTTCAGCTTGACCGTCGATACGCTAGCGGACGAGCTGACACACCCGTCGTTTCCGCAAGACCAGCTGACCAAGCTAATTCAGGAATCGTACTCAGGCCTGGAGCAGGCGCGGCAGGATACCGGGAGCACCGGAGGCGCGGGCACGCTCGCCGATATCGCTTTCGCGCGCGCGCTGTATCCTGCCGGGCATCCGTTCTCGTCGCCCACCCTCGACGAGATCGAGGCGCAGACACGCTCGATGACGCGCGATCAGCTGGCGGGCTTTTACCAAAAGTATTATCGTCCGGACAGTGCGGTGCTGGTAGTGGTGGGAGACGTCACCCCGCAACAGGCCGAGACCGTGGTCGAAAACGCGTTCGGCGGATGGGCAAAGCCCGCGTCGTCCGCGCCGCAGATCGTCATTCCGGATGTCGCCCCGCCGGCAACAGCGCCCGCGCCTGAGCTGCTGTCGCTGGCCGACGCTACCCAGACAAGCATCCTGTACGGTTTTCCTGGAGAGCTGAAGCGCACGGATAAGGACTACTACGCTACCGTTCTTGCCAATTACGTGCTGGGCGGCGACGTTTTCGCGGCGCGGCTTGGGCACGAGATCCGCGACGTCGATGGATTGACCTACACGGTTTATTCGTCGTTCAGCGCGTCCTTGGGCGCTGGGCCGTTCGAGGTTTTTGCGGGCACCAACCCCGCAAACGCCAACCGGACGCTGGATGCGATTCGGCGGATTACGACGAATTTCGCGGCAAACGGCGCGACTCCGGAAGAGCTGCGTCAGGCGAAAACGTTCTTGACGGGCGCTTATCCGGCGACGCTGTCCACGAACGACGGAGTCGCCAGCCTGCTGGTGCGCTCCGAGCTGTACGGCCTTGGATTGGATTACCCGAACCGCTATTTGAGCATCCTGAACGACGTCACGCTTGCGCAAGTGAATGCCGCCGCGAAGCGGCATCTCGTTCCGGACCGCGCCGCCGTGATTCTCAGCGGAGCGACGCCGCGCTGATTGATTCGCGCTTGGTCGAACGCGCGCCCGGCTTACCCGCCTTTCCCACCGGCTTGAGCGACGCTCTCGTTCGAGGGCGGGTAAACTGAAATCGTTATGTTTCGCAATCGTTCTTTCATGGGCCGCTTATACGGGTTGGTGCTTGCGCTGCTCGGCTGCATCGGCATGATTTGGTACTTGTTCCACTACACGTTGCCGACGATTACTCTAAAATAGCCGACCACGGAATCGACTTGAAACCGGCGGCGTGTTAAGGTATGATAGCCTTCGTTGCCGCGCCCTGCGGCGAGTTGGCCGTTGTGGCTCAGGGGTAGAGCAGCTCTTTCGTAAAGAGCGGGTCGGGGGTTCGAATCCCTCCAACGGCTCCAGTTTTCATCTCCCATTAGGTAATCGTTGATGACGCTAATAACGGCGAAAGCTCCGCCGTCGAGCGCTAGTCTTCGATGTGACTGATCTTGGCGACATCATCGCGTCTGCCGCCGTGCGTGAAATCAACGCAACTGCCACCTGAGCATGTGCTCAGGTGGCAGTTGCGTTTTGAATCAACTTGCCCGCTACGCTTCCCGTTTCCTTTTCGAGCGTGCCGCTTGCAGCATTGCCAGCCCGGTCGGCTTGGCTTCTGGTCGCTGACCATGCCACTGCACCGGGCTTGCCGCCGATACTGGCAGGGTCCTTGGCGTCACGGCGGTTCCCGCCGGTATAGCCGCGTTTTGCGCCGCGTTCACGATGCTTTGCGGCGCGGTTTGTCCCACGGCGGCTTGCGGCAGCGCGGATTGAAATGCCGCTAGAGCGATAGGCGCGGCGCTGAGATAGTCGAACTGGGTTTGCCCCGCCATAGACGGGTCAATAAAGTTCGACATTATGATTGCCGCCGCGTAGTACGCCGTACGCCCTGTCGCGTAATAGAGCGCGATCAGCGCCCGCGACGCGCCGTTGTAGTCCACCGCTTTGATGGAGCCGTCGCGGTTGAAGCCGATTCCCATACGGCAGTCGCCGAGGATGCTCAAGGAGCCGTCCGGGTTCTGCTGAGTTAAGATCCACTGGCCTCCCGTATCGACGGCGGAGAGCAGGGCCGCGCGGCGCGGGGAGGGCGGCATGAGCGCGAGGCAGTAGCAGCCGTAGAGCAGGCCGTCGAGCTGGTAGTTGACGTCCGCGCCGCGTGTCTGGACCGCTGTCCACGCGGTGTCCTGCGCGTCGTAGTCGTCGCGCTCGGGGAGCACGCCGTCGGCGGAGAGAGATTGGCCGGTGTATATGTAGCCGGTTGGCAGCGGCGGCGGTGAAGCTCCCGGCGCGACGAGAACGCCGGAGACGTTTTCACTCACCCCGGACGAGTCGATATGATTGCTCACCGGGTGCAGAGTCCATCCGCCGGTGCGGAGCTGGGTGCAGTAATCGTCGATGTACGAGCTTGCCTGCGCCGAGAGAGCCGTATCGCCCGCAAGCTGCCCGGCGATCATCCAGACGCAGGCGTGCATCGTTCGGCGGTGGGAGAAGGGCAGGTCGGCGGTGTAGGACAGGGCTTTGTTCGGGCTGCTTGCCATCCAGCGCGCGGCGGCCACTTGACCCGCGACAAAAGGCGAGAACGCCGCCGCTGCCTGGCCGCCGGTGTCGAGGCAGGCCGATGTGCCTGGAAGGGTTTTGCAGAGCATGACGGCGGTGGAATGATCCTGATCGCCGGAGCCGACGTACGCGCCGGTGGCGTCGGTCTGCCGCGCCTGCGCCCAGGCGAGCATGTTCGCGGTGACCGCTGCGGTGGGAGCGTCGAAGGCGGCTGAGAGGCCCATCTCCAGCCATCCCGCCGTACCCTGCTCTTCGATATAGTAGGCGGGCAGCGGGGATGTTCCAGCCGTCAGGGCTGTTTGATAGGCCTGGTTGACGCTGACCGCTCCAGAAACCGGGTCGTAGTTTCCGCCCGGCAGCGCGGAGTAGAACTGCGTAAAGCGAATGAGCGTGGTCGCGTTCGCCCTTTGGCGGACGCCGTGGAGATCGTTGTCGAGCCGGTCGGCGAACAAGATTGAGAGCGGGGTCGTGGGCATGACGAAAATCCTCAGCGACTTAAGAGTGGCTGCCAGCTGCGCCGGGGATGGCCGATTGCCCGCCAGTAGGCTGGACGACCTGAAAGGTTACGGCAACTGTTGCCGTATTCCCTCCATCTATTTTTCCGGGCGTCCAGGTCAGTATGTTTCCTGAGATGGCGACTCCGCTCGGAAGAGCGGCCGGCGCGGCAAGTCCGGCGAGCGAGCTGGTCGCCTGCTGAATCGGAACGGTGACTATCGGGCCATTGATGAGGTTGCTGACTGCCGGGATAATCGCGTTCGCCGTGAACGACCTTGGAGGTGTCTCGTTGGTGGTGGCGTTGAAGGTAAAGCTCTGCGCGGACGTGCTCGGCGCGAGGGAGTTTGTGGCGGAGATTGTCAAAGTGAGCGTTGACGAATCGGCGGAAACGGTCGGGGTCAGCTTGTAAGTGATGCTTGCGCTGCTTGGAGTCGCCTGCGCTCTGACGCAAACGGCTCCGCAAACGACAAAAGCAATCGTGGCGGCTGCGGCCGCAAACGGCGCGATAAGCCTGTTCCATCTGATGTTCATAACGGTGCCTCGGATTTCTAGTACAGTGAGCAATGAGCTTCGAGCGTTGTGACAAGAAAAACGCCCAGGCGCTTTAGCTTGGGCGTACTCCGATCGTCGTCAACGACCGACGATTCGCTAATCTTAATTTCCCC